>JBCAXP010000198.1:0-8647 GCA_038533995.1 Pseudomonadota bacterium | reverse complement strand
GCCAGGACAACATCGACGCAGGCTTCCTCGCGATTCAGATCGGTTTTCTCGCCGTTGTGATTTTCATGCTGGTCTACTACCGGTTGTTTGGCCTCTTCGCAAACTTCGCGCTGCTGGCCAACGTGGTGCTCATTGCCGCCCTGATGTCGATTTTTCCGACCTCACTGACGCTGCCCGGTATCGCCGGTATCGTGCTGACGGTGGGTATGGCGGTTGACGCCAACGTGCTTATTTTCGAACGCATTCGCGAGGAGCTCAGGAGCGGCAACTCACCGCAGGCCAGCATCTTCGCAGGCTATGAGAAAGCGTTTTCGTCTATTGCAGACGCTAATATCACCACGTTGATTGCAGCTATCGTATTGCTGACGTTCGGCAACGGACCCATCCGCGGTTTCGCGGTGACCCTGGCGCTGGGCATTATTACGTCGATGTTCACCGCCATCATCGGCACGCGCGTCATCGTTAACCTCGTCTACGGTAGCCGCAACGTCGACCGACTGTCGATCTGACCCGCGACCAGCGCGCCTGAATAAGGTACGGACTTCCTCATGCAGATTTTGAACAAGACAACCAACTTCGACTTCATGGGCCACCGACGCATGGCGATTGGCATCTCGGTGGTGCTGGTCATTGCGTCGATCGCCATGTTGGCGATTCGCGGCCTTAACTTCGGCATCGATTTCACCGGCGGCGTGCAGCTGGAAGCCGGCTACACGCAGACCGCAGTGCTAAAAGACATCCGCTCACGGCTGAGTGACGGCGGTTTCGATAAGGTCTCGGTTCAACACTTCGGTAGCACCAGCGACGTGCTGGTGCGTCTGCCGCCCGACGAAGGTGGCAGCAAAGATGCGAGCGAACTCAGCGAGCGGGTGCTGCAGCTGCTGCGCGCCGGTGGCCAGGAGGTTGAACATCGGCGGACGGACTTCGTCGGCCCGCAGGTAGGCGAAGAACTGCGCGAGCAGGGCGGCCTTGCGATGATCGTCGCGCTGCTCATGATCCTGGCGTACGTGGCGGTTCGCTTCCAGTGGAAATTCTCCCTCGGCTCGGTAGCGGCGCTGGTTCACGACGTCATCCTCACGATCGGCTTCTTCGCCGCGTTCCAGTTCCAGTTCGACCTGACGGTGGTCGCTGCGGTGCTGGCCGTTATCGGCTATTCGCTCAACGACACCATCGTGGTGTTCGACCGCATCCGCGAGAACTTTCTGACGGTACGCCGCTCCACGCCGACCGAGGTGGTCAACCTGTCCATCAACCAGACACTGTCACGCACCCTCATCACCGGCGTGACCACGCTGCTGGTGCTGGTTGCGCTGTTTTTCCTCGGTGGCGAGGCGATCCACGTCTTTGCCCTGGCACTGATCGTGGGCGTTGTCGTCGGTACGTACTCCTCGGTGTACGTCGCCAGCGCCACGGCACTGTCGCTGAAAATCACCACGATGGACCTGCTGCCGCCGCAGGAAAAAGAGCCTGAGCTCGACAGCCTGCCGTAGTCCTCGCCTTGGCATCTCGGTTCGCGCTTGTGAGCCGAGCGCCAGTCTGACAGTTTCCGCGTGGGCTGAAACCTCACCGCTTACAGCACACAGTGTTGGTTGCCCTGTTGCACGTTTTGCCAGCCTGACCGCGGTCGGGGACTGGGTAGCGCCATCAGGAGACGCCGTGAACACGTCCCTGTGGGCTTGCCGTCGCCATCCCTGGCTCCGACACTCCTGCCGACACTACCCAGCCCCCGACCGCTGCGTTTCACCTTTCCGAAGGGCCCGGCGCTTGAAATGACGGCGTCGTAGGCTGACCCATGCTGAGCTAGCGGCTGGCCGATACCCTCGCCGCAACGATGAGCTGCAACCGTGGGAACCACAGATGGAGCGCTGGAGGGCGGCAGGCGTGTCACCGGGATGTGTGAGGCAGGGATGCCGAACCCAAGCCCACAGGGACGTGTTCACGGCGTTCCCGGGGACACGCCTGCCGTCCTCCAGCAAGCGGCCAGCCTGGCACAACACCAGCAAAGGACGACCAGCCACATCCACGAAGCGGCCAGCCTGGCACACCCTTCCGAGCTAAGTGATGTGAGCCTTGTCAGCGCGCGCGACGACCGCGAGGAGTTCCTTGAAGACCTTCGGGCTGCCGGCAACGACGTTGCCGCTGTCGAGATACGACTCGCTGCCGTCGATGTCGCTCACCATGCCGCCAGCCTCGCGCACGAGCAGTGCGCCGCCGGCGATATCCCAGGCCTGGAGGTTCAGTTCCCAGAAGCCGTCGAGACGGGCAGCCGCCACGTAAGCGAGGTCGAGGGCCGCCGCGCCCGGCCGGCGAATGCCCGAAGCGCGGGTCATGACCTCGCGGAACATGCCGAGGTAGCGGTCCACGTCGTCGCCTTCGCGATAGGGGAAACCGGTGCCGATGAGCGCACCGTCCAGTCCCTTGCGGCGGCCCACCCGGATTCGGCGCCCGTTGAGCACAGCGCCGGCACCGCGGCTGGCCGAGAAGGTCTCCTGCCTGAGCGGGTCGTAGACGACTGCGTGCTCAATGCGGCCGCGAACCTTGAGTGCAAGGGAGACCGCGAAGACCGGGAAGCCGTGAAGAAAGTTGGTCGTGCCGTCGAGCGGGTCGATGATCCAGACGAATTCCTCGCTGTCGCCGACTCGCCCGCCTTCCTCGCCAAGAAACGCGTGGTCCGGGTGGGTCTGGCGAATGGTGTCGATAATCTCCCGCTCGGCCTGCCGGTCGATTTCCGTCACGAAATCGTTGCGGCCCTTCGAATGCACCTCCAGGTCGTGTACGCGGTTGCTGTAACGCACTATGAGGTCGCCCGCCTTGTTGGCGGCGCGAGTTGCGATATTGATCATGGGATGCATGGCGGGCACCTTGTGGACTGGGCGTCAGGCGTATGGCCGCCTGTGCGGGTGGCCGGTAGAATAGCGAAACTGACCGGGTGGCGCTACGCGGCCCGGGACCTTTCGTGTCGCCCGACTGCTTCGCCGGTTGCGCGATCGTCCGTTTACCCTGACTCAAGTCCCCATGACAGATACTCCCATCAACTTGCCTCCCGTGCGCGTCGTGCTCGTGGAGACCTCCCATCCCGGCAATATCGGTGCCGCCGCCCGGGCTATGAAGACAATGGGGCTCGACAGGCTTTATCTTGTGCGGCCAAAGAAATTCCCAGACGCTGAGGCCACCGCCCGCGCTTCCGGCGCTGACGACATTCTGTACAACGCCGTGGTGTGCGATGACTTCGCCGAAGCGATTGCCGACTGTCATACCGTGTTTGGCGCCAGCGCCCGCCAGCGCAGCATCCCGTGGCCGCTGCTCGACCCGCGCGAGGCGGCACAGAAGATCGTCAGCACCGCCGGCAGCGGCGAGGCGGCGGTGGTCTTCGGCCGTGAACAGTGGGGGCTGCGCAACGAGGAGCTGTCCCAGTGCAACTTCCTGGTGACCGTTCCGGCGAACCCTGACTACTCGTCACTGAACCTCGCCATGTCGGTGCAGGTGATGAGTTACGAACTTCGCATGGCCTCCCGCGGCGACGTCGAAGCCGAGCCGCTCGGGGATGCGCCGTTGGCAAGCAACGCGGACGTCGAGCAAATGTATGCTCACCTCGAGCGCGCGATGCTGCACACCGGTTTTCTCGACCCGGAGAATCCCCGACACCTGATGCGCCGCCTGCGACGCCTGTTCAGCCGGGCGCAGCTTGATCAGAACGAGGTGAACATCATGCGCGGCTGGCTTGCGTCGATCGAGGCCGAGCGTGACTAGCGCAGGCTCAGATCCGGCGTCCGCGCCGGTTTACCTGGACAACGCCGCGACAACGCCCGTCGACCCGCGCGTGGCCACCGTGATGGGGCAGTGCCTCACGGGCAGTGCCAGCTACGGCAACCCGGCATCCACGTCGCACTCGCTGGGGGACGCGGCGCGCGAGCAGGTTGAGCAGGCGCGCGCCCAGGTGGCCGGCCTCGTGGGCGCCACGCCCGCTGAGATCGTGTGGACGTCGGGCGCAACGGAATCCAACAACCTTGCCATCAAGGGAGTCGCGCGCTTTCACCGCGATCGCGGGCAACACATCGTGACGTGCAAGACCGAGCACAAGGCGGTGCTGGACAGCTGTGCGGCTCTCGAAAAGGAGGGCTTTGCTGTAACGTACCTGGTGCCCCGCGAGGGCGGGCGGCTGGCGCCCGCGCAGGTGGCCGAGGCGCTGCGGGACGACACCGTGCTGGTCACGGTGATGCACGCAAACAACGAGACGGGCGTGGTCAACGATATCGCCGGCATCGGCGAGGTGTGCGCTGACCGCGGCGTGCTGTTTCACGTGGATGCAGCGCAAAGCGCCGGCAAGCTCCCGATTGACCTTGCCGCGCTCCCGGTCCAGCTCATGTCGTTTTCGGCGCACAAGCTCTACGGGCCGAAGGGGGTCGGTGCACTGTTTGTGCGCAACCAGCCCAGGACGCTGCTGGAACCACAGATGCACGGTGGCGGTCATGAGCGAGGTTTGCGCAGCGGTACGCTCCCCACTCACCAGGTGGTAGGAATGGGCGAGGCATTTCGCATAGCCGCTGAGCGACTGGCGCAGGACGCCCGCCATGCGAGCCACCTTTGCGGACGCCTGTGGACAGGTATTGAACCGCTCGGCGGGGTGCTGCTCAACGGTGATCCCGGGCACCGGCTTCCGACCATTGTGAACGTCAGTGTCGACGGCGTGGAGGGCGAGAGCCTGCTCTTTGCCCTGCGCCGGCTCGCCGTGTCCAGCGGCTCTGCCTGTACCTCGGCTACCGCGGAGTCATCCTACGTGCTGCGTGCGCTTGGGCGGCCCGATCATCTTGCGGCCAGCTCAGTGCGGCTGAGCGTCGGGCGATTCACGTCCGAGGAAGACGTCGATCGCGCCGTTGAAGCGTTCGTCAAGCAGGTGCCAAGACTGCGAGCAATGGCGGGCTCTGTAGTATCATGAGGTATAGCGAGGTGGTCACGGAGCACTTTGACCATCCGCGCCGTTGCGGGCGGCTGCCGGCTGACTCGGCGCGCGTCGTCACAGGCACTGCGGGCCGGGTTGAAACCGGCGCCCGGGTCGCCATTGACCTGGCTTTCGATGAAGGCAACGATTCGCACGCGGCGGTCGTCGCCGACGTCCGGTGGCGGGTGTATGGCTGCCCACACCTGGTTGCGGCAACGTCGCTGCTGGCGGACAGGCTGCCTGGCACGCCGATGGCGCGGTTAAGGGAACTGCGGCCGGTTTCCATGGCCGAAGAACTGGACTTGCCGCCGGCGAAACTGGGCCTGATGCTGGTTCTGGAGGACGCACTCCGGGCGGCGGCTGATGCCGCCGAGGCGCTGATTTCAGAATAGAGCTGCCAGGTCGCTGTTTTTGAATGGAGTATTGAGCGAGAGTTATGAGCATTACGTTGACACCTTCCGCCGCGCAGCGCGTGTCGGACTATCTGCAGAAGCGGGGCACCGGAGTCGGGCTGCGGCTCGGCGTCAAGCAGACGGGATGCTCGGGCTTCGCGTACGTGATCAACTACGCGGACGAAATCACCGATGACGACATAACGTTCGACGATCAGGGCGTCACGATCGTGGTCGACCGCGAGGCGCTGCCTCTGATCGATGGTACGGAGGTCGATTTCACCAAGCAGGGCCTGAACGAGGCCTTCAAGTTCCGGAATCCCAACTCGCAGGGCGAGTGCGGCTGCGGCGAGAGCTTCAGCGTCTAGAAGCCGGCAAGGCACACGCCGGCCAAAACAGGAAAATAGCGTTGCCTCGCGGCTTCACCACCGTGTAAACTTGCGCGGCTAAGCAATTGCAATTACGAAAGAAAGCGCCAGAGATGCCGGGCTGTCTCCGGCGCGCGACCGGTTCTGGTCCACAACCCACGCCCGCGGAGTCCCTTAATGAGTACTGAGCGCACCTTTTCCATCATCAAGCCTGATGCGGTAGCAAAAAACGTCATCGGCGAGATTTACAGCCGCTTTGAGAAGGCCGGCCTTAAAATCGTGGCTTCGCGCATGCTGCACCTCACGAGGGAACAGGCCGAGGGTTTCTACGCGGTACACAAGGAGCGCCCCTTCTTTGCAGACCTGGTGTCGTTCATGATCTCCGGTCCCGTCATGGTCCAGGTGCTCGAAGGCGAAAACGCCATCGCCCTGAACCGCGAACTGATGGGCGCGACGAACCCGGCCGAGGCTGCTCCTGGCACCATCCGGGCAGACTTTGCTTCCAGCATCGACGAGAACGCCGTGCACGGCTCCGACGGTCCCGACACCGCCGCCGAGGAAATCCAGTTCTTCTTCGGTGACGGCGGCGTGTGCCCGCGCACGCGCTAGGATAGTCCGGGACACCCAACCCTCCGGCCGTGACCACCGAACACCGCAACCTGCTGGGCATGACCCGCCCCGAGCTCGAGGACTGGTTCCGCGAGCTCGGCGAAAAACCGTTTCACGCACGCCAGTGCATGAAGTGGATCTACAAGCACGGCGTGGACGATTTTGCGCAGATGACCGATCTGAGCAAAAGCCTCCGCGCGCGCCTTACGGAGCTTGCCGAAGTGCGTGCGCCCGAAGTGGCGGCGGTGCATGAGTCGGAAGACGGCACGGTGAAGTGGCTGCTGCGCATGGGCGCGGCGCAGGCGGTCGAGACGGTGTTCATCCCGGAACCAGACAGGGGCACGCTGTGCATCAGCAGCCAGGTGGGCTGTGCACTCGACTGCACGTTCTGCGCGACCGGTGCCCAGGGTTTCAACCGCAACCTGTCGGCTGCTGAAATCGTCGGCCAGGTCTGGCTTGCGGCGCGCACGCTCGAGGAAAAGCAGCCCGGTGGCCGTGGCATCACGAACGTGGTGTTCATGGGCATGGGCGAGCCGCTTGCCAACTACCGGGCAGTACTGCCAAGCCTGCGGGTGCTGCTGGACGACAAGGCCTTTGAACTGTCGCGCAGGCGGGTGACGCTGAGCACCTCCGGGCTGGTGCCGCAGCTGAAGCGCCTCGGCGTCGAGTGCAACGTCGCGCTCGCCATTTCCCTGCACGCCCCCAACGACGAGCTGCGCGATGAAATTGTGCCCATCAACCGCAAGCACAACATTGCCGAGCTGCTGCACACCGCCTGGGAATACGCCGACGGCCATGGCGGGCGGCACGTCACGTTCGAGTACGTCATGCTGGACGGCGTCAATGACACGCCGGCTCACGCACGGCAGCTGCTTGCACTCATGAAAAACCGGCCCGCAAAAGTGAACCTGATTCCGTTCAACCCGTTCCCGGGGAGCGATTACCGGCGCTCCAACCGCGAAGTCATCGATCGCTTCCAGGGCATCCTGTTGCGGGGCGGTGTACGCACCACCACCCGCCGCACCCGGGGCGATGACATCGACGCGGCCTGCGGCCAGCTCGCCGGCCGGGTCTTTGACCGGACAACGGCGCGGCTTGGCACCAAGCCACGCCGCGTGAGTGCCGCGCAATGACCGCGTTGAGAGGTATCGCAGTAGCCCTAGCCACCGCAACGCTCGCAGCCTGCGCCGGCAGCAGCGAGCCGCGCTTCGCGAACGAACCCACCGAGGCGGCGCGCTACAACGCGCAGCTCGGCGTTGCCTACATGCAGCAGGGAGACCTACAGCTGGCACGGGAAAAGCTCCAGCGCGCCGTTGAGCAGGACCCGGAACTTGGCACGGCGCATACCTACCTGGCGCTCGTTTACGAGCAGCTGCGTGAACCGGATCTTGCCGGTTCGCACTACCGCCAGGCGGTGCGTGTCGCAGGCGACGACCCGAACGTGCGCAACCTCTACGGCACTTACCTGTGTCGGCAGAAAGAAATCCCCAAGGCTGAAAAGCAGTTCCTGGCTGCAGCGCGCAATCCGCTCTACCGAACGCCCGAGGTCGCCTACACCAACGCCGGCGTCTGTGCTCTGCAGCTGCCCGACGGCGAGAAAGCGGCGGAAGCGCACTTTCGCCAGGCGCTGTCTGTTAACCCGCGGTTCCCGGACGCGCTGCTGCGGCTGTCGGTGCTCAGCATGGATACCGGTCAGCTCCTCGCGGCGCGCGCGTTCCTGCAGCGCTACGAGGCGGTGGCAGACGACAGCGCGCAGGCGCTGTGGCTCGGCAACCGAATCGAGACCGGGCTCGGTGACGAGCAGGCTGCTGCCCGCTACCGCCAGACGCTGCGCACCAAGTTCCCGCAGTCGGAGGAGGCCGGTCTTGCCAGCGAGGCCGAGCGAAGTGGCGACCGCGGCTGACACTGGCGACAGTTCCGCACCGAAACAATCGGCGCAGCCCAGCGCCGGCGAGCGACTGCGGGTCGCTCGTGAAAAAGCCGACATGAGCCTGCGCGATGCCGCGCGCCTTCTCAACCTGGATCACTGGATGGTCGAGGCCCTCGAAAACGACGACTTTGCGGCGCTGGGAGCGCCCGTATTCGCAAAGGGCCACCTGAAAACCTACGCGCTGCTGCTTGAGCTGAATCCGGACGATCTGATGATCTCCTACTACGACGCGCAGGGTGCTCCGGAAGCGCCCCCTATTGTCGGCAAGGCGATACCGCAGAGCGGCCGGCAGCTGCAGTTGCCGTGGGCTTCGATTGGCATTGGCCTGTTGGCCGTTGGCGTGGTTGCCGCCGTTGCGTGGTGGTTCTTTTTCAGGGAGCCGCCCGCCGCACAGCGCGCGTCGGCGGTG
>JBCAXP010000197.1:0-8671 GCA_038533995.1 Pseudomonadota bacterium | reverse complement strand
CCCATTCGCGAGAGCCTGCCGCTGGTGGTAGACAAGCTCAACGAATATGGGCTCCGAAAGCGCATCAAGGTCGCGGCAAGCGGCAAGATGATCACGCCGGCGGAAGCCGCCTGGGCGCTTTGCGTAGGAGCCGACTTCGTAAACTCCGCCCGCGGCTTCATGTTTGCGCTGGGTTGTATCCAGGCGCTTCAGTGCAACAAGAACACCTGCCCAACCGGAATTACGACCCACAGCAAGAAGCTGCAGGCGGGCCTGGATCCCGTGGACAAGGCAAAGCGTGTGGCAAGCTACGCCAAAAACATGACCCACGAAATTGGCGTTATCGCGCACTCCTGCGGCGTGAGCGAACCGCGCAAGCTCAAGCGCGTGCACTGCCGGGTTGTCCAAACCAACGGCAAGTCGGTGCCGCTGGTTGAGCTTTATCCGGACGTGGCGCCACCGCAGGAAGCGGCCGCCTGAATCAGCGCCCGCCGAAGCGCGGGCGCCGTCTCATCCCCTGACGAACGCAGTCAGAACTCCAGGCAAACGTTGGGGATACCGCTGGGCCCGGGCGGGGCAAAGAACGCCTGCTTGAGCAACCCTAAGTCAACAAAGTTGACGGACCCATCGCCGTTCATGTCCTCGTCGAGGGCACCCGCCTGGAAGAACACGCTCTTCATCTCGCCAAGGTCAACGAAGTTGACGCTGCAGTCCTGGTTGAAGTCAGCATCGCAGGCGTTACCGATGCCGTCATCATCCGTGTCGAGCTGACTGGCGTTGAGCGCAGCCGTGCAGTTGTCGTGCAGGTCTGCCGCGCCGTCCCCGTCGTTGTCCATCGCGCTAATGCGCGTCAGCGTCACCGAGCCCTCGTCGTCGGAGGCGGTCAGCACGTTGCCGTTAACACTCAGCGTCTGCGCACCGTTCGGGTCTGACAGACCAAACTCGCCGTTGGTATCGGTCACGATATTCAGTGCGAGCGCACCGCTTGAAGGATCCCAGCTGTAGGTGCCGTACTCGATGCCGGCCTGCCCGCAGCCGCAGTCATCACCCGGGTTGTTTCCGTGCACGAGCATAAACGTGCCGTCCACAAGGAAGTTAACAACAACGGACTCGTCGTCGCGGGCCCCGTCAAATAGCCAGGCACCAGGCAACGAGTTGCTGTACACGCGCTGCAGCGTGATGCTGTCGCCCTCCACGCCGACGACCAGTTGATTGCCGTTCAGGACGAACGGAAGGGTCGCGCCATCCGCACCCCACTCGCCGTTCGTATCGAGTTGCGCCGTAAAGCTAAGCGTCGAGTTAACCTCGTCGAGAACGTAGGTACCCCACTCCATACCGTCTTCGCCGTTGGGATCCGACATGGGGTCACCGTCCTGTGCTATCAGGTACTGGCCGTTGGCCAGCAGCGTCACCACGACCGGACCACCGGCGGAACCGGGTACTGTCTCCTCGACGAAATGCCAGCTGCCCACGAGGCCGTCGGGCGGCACTTCGCCGTCACGATAGATCAGCCAGGAACCACCAAAGCCGCCACAGGTGAACAGGTCAGTCTGCGCGATGCTTCCCCACTCGTTGTAGAAAAGCAGCCGATCGACATCTGACACAAGATCGAGCACACCCGCCTCGCTACCTTCGCCATTGTCCGACAGCAGAAAGGCCACGGTCTCGTTAGCCGTACAGTTGTCGCCAACCACGGCATTGAAATCACCGGCCGGAATACCGCAGTTGTTGAAATTGCCTGTCACGCCGCAGCTGTGACTTTGTCCGTCGAGTGCCGCGTCCACAAAGGCGAGGCCATCGGCGTTTCTGCCAATCGTCCAACCCTGCCCGCTGTAGGCACCGGTCGTAATCGCATCAACCACCTCGGCGTAGCTTAAGAAACCGCCGCCGGACAGCAACTCGTTCCAGCGTAGCCACTCCCGGTTGTTGCGAGAGTCAAAGATCACCTCGTCGTTGAGCGCCGGGTTGTACGTCAGTGCGCCCACCGAAACCGCTTGCGAAACTGCACCACCTTCACTCGGGTCGTTCGGCTGACTGCAGTCTGCGTCGCCGCCGGCGAAGTCGACGAAGCCGTCGCCGTCGTTGTCGATGCCGTCACGGCAAGCCTGGGGCCCCGTAGTGAACTCCACCAGCGCATAGCGGCCACGACCGGCGTCAGCGGAACTGCCGTCGCCGAAGATCACGCGATCCGTCCTGCTTGCCGGTAGGTGCGGAACGTCGCTCACCATCTCCACACCGTTCACAAAAAGGTCCATGAGGCCATCCGCAGCAGCCATCTCGACCAGCACGTAGTCGGAGCGGCCGGCCTGCTCCGCCGGTACGGTGAGCGTGACGCCGGCAGCCTCGGGAATAATCAGCGTATTGCCGTCGGCATCAGTGCCGAAGGTCAGCAGCCAGCGGCGGTCCGCGCTGTCAGACACGTGGAGCGCGATGCCGAGATCGGCCGCGTCCGCCAGGTCCACGACCCGCACGCGTCCCCGCAGCGTCCAGTCGGTCTCGGCGCCTGCACCGGGCATCTCGTACAGGCGAAAGCCTGCAATAGCGTGAATCTCCCAGCTCGACACCGACGGAAAGTCCGAATCCGAGAAAATCGGCCCTTCTATCCCGCCACTCGCATCCAGGGTCCAGCCTTCGTTGGCGGGATTGTTACTGCCTTCATGAACGCCGTCGGCGACCGCAATGCCGAAGGCAAAGAGACCGACGAACGTGCTTAGCACACGGAATGATCGAGTCATGGGGGTTTTCCTTATCTTGCGCAGCCGCTTTGGTTTGTTTGTCGAATGGGCTGTATGTCATTGAAGACGCTAGCATCGCCGGCCCGCCCGTTCAAGACAGACAACATTATTGTTAAGTCAGGCGGGATGCCGCCACCCGACGTCAGCGTCAGCCTGGCGAGTAGCGGCGCCAGATGGTCAAGCAGGCTACCAGTCCGAGCGGAATGAACAGCGCCGCCGGTCCCAACGCGATCCAGGGCTCGGCGTAGGCCCAGTTCACCGAGTCGTCGGGCAACTCCGTACCTGTGCCGCGCTGGTACGGCAACACGTAAAAATGCAGCAGCAGAAAAGGCATGCATGCGCCGTACAGCACAAGCAGCGCGGGAGCGATGAGTGTGACCCGCGTTTTGGCCATGTCCATGTCCACGGCCGGTGTGTCGTGCAGCCTCGCCCGGAAGGCAACCTCCACGTCCGTTGCCTGCCCGCGACTGGAAACCAGCCAGATCGCGACGAAGCTCGCGACGGTGCCTAGCAACGCAGGTTCAAAGTAACTCGGCAGGTTGATGGCGCCGAAGTAATCCAGGCCCGCCGGCACCACGTTCGCCAGCAGTCCAACCAGCATTCCCCAGAAAGCACCGCGGGCAGTGATCCGTTTGCTCCACACGCTCATGAAGGCGACCGGCCCCCACGACGACGCAAACACCGTCCCGATGAACAGCATGATCCAGAAAACGTTTGGTGGCAGGAACAGACTCAAGCCAAGCACAGTCACGCTCACCACCCCCATCAGCGCCCGTGTCGTACCGAGCTCAACCGGCTCGCGGTGACTGAAGAGGTCGTTGCTGACGCTAAAGCCTACCAGCGAGAGGAAGGTGGAAGCGGAAGACAGTGCCGCCGCAACGATACCGGCCAGCAACAGCGCACCGAGCAACGGTGGCACCAGGTTTTGCGCCGCCCACAGCATGACGGTTTCGGAAGGCTCGATGTCTGCCTTTGCGAGGTTGATGAAGCCGCCAGCGCCATAGATCAGTATCTGCATAAAGATCACAGCAAAGCATGCGTAGATCGCGGCGCGGAGCACCACGTGCTCATCTCGGGCCATCAGGTGACGGCTGGACTGCCAGGGGCTCACGGCGTAAACAATGCTCCACGCCAGGTCGATAATCACCAGCCAGATCAGGAAATCGAGCGCGGTTGGCCAGTCTGTTCCCTCGCCTATTGTGCCGTGCCAGGCGGTGAGATCGCGCTTCACATCCTGCCGCGTCAGCTCCTCGATCGTCGCCTGGAAGCCACCGAAGCCGTCCAGCAAATGGCCGACGAAGAAAACGGTCGCCAGCGAAAACAGCAGAAACATCAGCGTGTCGGTAATGATGACGCCGCGCGACCCTGCGTACATGGTGAAGCCGGTGTAGCTCAGCCACGCCACCACCACGGAGGTGGTGTAACTCAGGTTTGTGAGGTCGGAGATCAGCAGCGCCGCACCCTGCGTTACTACCAGGAGATATCCCCCAAGGCCGAGAATGATGGTCACACCAGCCACCTGCTGCACGCGGTGGCTGTTGAACCGCTGGCCGAAGAAGTCCGCCACCGTTGACGCCCGACTGCGCCGCAGAAACGTGCCGAAAAAGAGCGCGCCGTAGATGTAGCCTGTCACCGCGATGCCCGGCAACAGCAGGTACGGGCCAAGCTGACCGTCGTAGGTGAAGCCCGCCTCGCCGAGGAAGATGGACGTGCTGAACACGCTGGCAACCAGGGTGCCAACGATCAGCAGCGTCGGCGCACGCCGGCCTGCCACGAAATAGTCGTCAATATCCTTGACGCGGCGGCCGCTATAGCTTCCGATGGCGATAAAGACCAGTACACTGACCGCTATGGTGACGGTATAAATCGTCATCGTCCGAGGGTACCGCGTTAGGTCGCTATTCGCACGACAAGGGAGACTGCCGTTGAGAACACTACCGACCGTGACTTTTCTGACGTTGGCAAGCATGACGCTGGCCGGCGGCCTGGTCGCCTGCGCCAGCTCTCACGCGCCGACCGCCGCGACGCGTGCGCCGGCCGCAGAGGCATTTCCGGCCTCGCCGTTCGCACGTTTCTTCGGCACGTGGACACTGCAGGACGACAGGTTTCAGCAGGTCTGGGACACTCGCACCGTCGAGACGCTTACGATTCCGAATCACCTGACGAACTGCGCCCCGGTCAACACCGGGAAAAGCGTGCTCTGCGTGGTTGATGCGGGAGATCTGCGGGGACACATCCTGTGGGCCTTCGACGATGCATCTTCCGAGCTGCGCCACCTGTCACACTTCGGGACGTCCCGCCTGGGCACAGGCGGCGGATCCCTGTCAGAAGCCGGCGACCTGACCATCACGATTCGCTTCTCGGACGAACCGGAGCAGACCTACCGCGTCTACGAATACCAATGGATCGACGACGACGCGTACTCGATGCTGTCGACCCAGTACAACGAAGACGGCAGCAAGACCGGCAACTGGTATGGCGGCACATTCGTGCGTGTTCAGGACGCTCACGGCGAATGACAAGGGCCCGCTGACGTCGTCCGCCCGCTCCCGTCAAACCGAACAGAAAGCTCTAGCTATCGGACCATACGGCGAGCCGGTTGCCGCTGGGGTCCAGAAACTCGAAGCGCCGGCCGCCGGGAAAGGAGAAGATCGGTTTCTCGATTGTGCCACCGGCCTGCTTCACGCGGTCGAGCGAGTCTTCCAGTGCCGATGAGTAAAGGACGATGAGCGGGCCGCCCGTTGTGACCGCATCGGCGAGGCACAGGCCGCCCGACTCGCCGTCGCCGTGCTGAATACCCTGGTAGCCGGGGCCGTAGTCATTGAAGGTCCAGTCGAAGGCTGCCGTGTAGAACGCCTTCGCCGCTTCCATGTCTGTCACCGACAGCTCAATGTAGTTGATTGAATGATGCTGCATGGCTGCCTCCCGGTGTCGCCAGCTCTTGCCATCCACGGCCGGCATGGTCGCCCAGACCCCTCGCGCCGCTGTCGCCGGCGCGCCCTTCCGGATGATGGTAACAGCTGACGGCATGTGTATACTTGCGGCGACGAGCGGGGAGATGTTCCCGGGCACCATCGCGGAGGAGACAATTCATGGCCATCACAGATTTCAGCAACCTGCTACAGGTTTTCGGCAAGGGTGCCCCGTCGGACGTAGAGCTGAAGGACCTGTTCAAGGAAGTCTCCCTGGTAACCCTGGCAAGGGCAACCAGCGCGGATACCAACATTCACCCGATCGAAGTCGAAGCCGTCCAGGCATCGCTCAAACGACTGACCGGCGAGGATATCGACGCCGCACAGATTCGCGTGGCGGCAAAGTCAGAGCTTTTCGAACGCGCGCCGCTGGGCAAATACCTGACTCGCGCCTCACGCCAGCTCGATGCCGAACAGCGAGTCAGAATCGTGTTCGCCCTGCTCGACGTCATCAAGAGCGACGTGAGAGTCAGCCCCTTCGAGACCGATTTTTTCGACATGGTCGCCGACGCCCTTGCGGTAACCCCTTCGCAGCTCGTGGGCCTCGTACAAGGCTGAACCCAGCCGACCGTCAAGGGGCGCCCTGCCCCTTCATGAATCACACGCCGCGGTCCAGCTGCTTGGACCCGGCGCCGCGAAGAATGCCTCGCGCACAATCGCGAGGTCGGCAAAGTTCACCACGCCGTCCTGGTTCAGGTCGAACAGCGGTGACGTACCAAAAAACGCTTCCCGCAACAGGCCCAGGTCGGCAAAATTCACGGCACAGTCGTTGTTGAAGTCGGCGTCGCAGGCGTTGCCGTAGCCATCCCCGTCGGTATCTGTTTGCGACGGGTTTTCCGCCGCCTGACAGTTGTCGAGCCCATCGGCAACGCCGTCGCCATCGGTATCAGACTCGGCGACCGGCAGCGACCACATGCCGCGGCCGTGCGTGGCTGCGTAGAGCACCGGCCCCGCGTGGTCCAGCGTCAATTCCAGCGTGGGTGCAGTAGGCAGGTTGGCGCCGGTCGCCACCCAGTTGGTTTGCTGAATGTACTTCTGGTAGACACCGAGGTCAGTGGCCAGGAACAGGCGCCCCAGCGCATCGATCACAATCGAATTCACCGGGTTCTGCGGCAGGTTCGCGGTAATGTCCGACCAGCTGTCGCCGGCATCCACCGATTCGAAAACGTACGGCGCGTAGTCAGCGGCCTGGTAACCGTTGTACGTGATGTACAGATGCAACGGGTCTGCCGGATCGACGGCGATCTTTGTCACCCAACGCTCAGGCAGCGTCGCACTATTGATCGACTCCCAGCTCGTGCCACCGTTCAGCGTGCGCCACACGTTGGCATCGTCGGTACCGACGTAGATGATGCTCGGATTCGTCGACGGCGCGATCGTCGAAATAGTGCCGAAGGTGAAGTTATCCGTGGGGAACGGGTCACCGTCGGTCAGGTCAGGGCTGATGGACGTGAACGACTGGCCCGAGTTCGATGACCGGTAGACCCGCTCGGCACCGTAGTACAGCACCGTGGGATTGACCGGGTCGAAAACGAGCGGCGTTCTCCAGGCCCGGCGAGAACCAAGCGGCCCGATGGAGTAGCGGAAAAAGTCGCCGCCGCCCCCGTAGCGGCCGCAGCTGCCCCGCTGGCTGCAGGCAAAAACGTCACTGTCGTCGAGATAGTTGATCAGCACTTCCAGACCGTCTCCGCAGCCGATCGTGTTCCACTCAAACGGATCAGACCCCGGGTAGTTGCGAATGCAACGGTTGTCCTGCGTGCCCCCAAGCACGTTGCCCGCGTTCTGCTGACTGACGGCAACGGTATAGAACTGGGTGAAGGGCTGCCCGCCCAGGGATGTGTAGTCCACGCCGTTTGCAGTGGAGTAGAAGACGCCGCCGTCGTTACCCAACACCAGTTTGCTGGAAAAAGCAGGATGCCACGCCATGGCATGCTGATCGACGTGACCGACGCGGTTGTCAAATAGCGACGTCCAGCTTGTTCCGCCGTTATCGGAAACCATCAGCGGTACGCCCGCCACGAACACGCGGTTGACGTTTACAGGATCCACCCAGGTGCGACCAAACCACCAGCCGAAGGAGGACTGGGACGACGCCAGGCTGCCGGACACCGACTGCAGGTTCCACGTATCGCCACCGTTGTCGCTTCGGTAGAAGCCGGTGAAAAATCCGGTCGCATCGATGTACGTTGCATACAGCCGTGACGGGTCGAGTGACGACATACCAAGGCCAATGCGCCCAACGTCGGCAGATTGCGGCGGCAGACCACTGGTCAGGCGGGCCCACGAATCGCCACCGTCATCAGAACGGAAAATGCCGGAGCCCACGCCTCCCAGCCGACGAAAGGACGCCTGCCGGATGTGATCCCACATTACCGCGTATATCCGGCTCGGGTTGCCCGGGTCGATGAATACCTCGGCGCCTCCGGTCGTGCCATTTTCGCCGGCGAGCACGAGCTGCCAGGTGGCACCAGCATCCGTGGTCCGATAGATGCCGCGTTCACCGCCCGCTTCCCAGATCGGGCCGCTTGCCGCGACAAAGATGATGTTGTTGTCCGCAGGGCTGATGCGCACCCGGCCGGTTCTGAAACTTTGCCCGAGGCCAAGTGATGTCCAGCTGGTGCCGCCGTCCTGAGAAACGAACACGCCCTTTTGCCCCTGCGTCGGGTTGTTGCCGCTGGACGCGCCCTCCCCTACGCCCGCGTAAACGACACCGTTGGAATCGACCGCGACAGAGCCGACAGCCTGCGCAAAGACCTGGGGCCAGACCAACTGAAAGCTGGCACCCTCGTCGGTGGTTTTCCAGAGCCCACTGCTGGCAGTCGCAACGTAAAAGGTGTCAGTGGCGGTGGGGTCCCAGGCAATGTCGAGCACGCGACCACCGATGTTGTAGGGCCCAAGATCCGTCCAGGACGGCGACCCGGCGCGATTGCGTTGCCGCGCCTGCGCGATGAGCTTTGCGTGCTGTGCGTCCGCCCGACGAAGCTG
>JBCAXP010000196.1:0-8675 GCA_038533995.1 Pseudomonadota bacterium | reverse complement strand
CCAGGTTTTTCGACACAACGGCCATGCGGGTCTGTTGTGCGTCGAGGCCGGTCTTGGCGGCCCACAGTCCGAGGTTCATAGCATTACACCTTTATCTTAAGTCTTGCGTGGCGGGCGGCTTAGCGCACGCGCATGATGGCCGCCGAAGCGTCCGCGTTGTCCCTTGCCTCACCGATCAGCTTCACCTGCATTTCGAACTGTCGCGAGAAGTTAATCATGTCGACGAGCGCAGAGGCGGCGTTGACGTTACTGCCTTCCAGTACGCCTGCACTGAGTGTCACGCCAGCGTCGGCTTCAGGGGCAGTACCGGTCGAAGTGCGAAACAGGCCGTCCAGTCCCTTCGTGATGTCGGCACGTGGCGGGTTGACCAGCTTGATGCGATCGACCACCGCAACGGTGTTCGGGGTTTGCCCGAGCGGCACCAGTGAAATGGAGCCGTCGTTGCCGATCGTGATGTTGGAACCCGGCGGCAGGGCTACCGGACCGCCATCGCCAAGCACCGGGTGCCCGGCGCCGGTCAGCAGCTGGCCAAACTCGTTGAGCTGCAGGTCGCCGGCGCGGGTCATCGCTTCGCTGCCGTCAGGCGCCTGCACTGCGATCCAGCCCTCGCCCTGGATGGCGACATCCAGTTCGCCGCCAGTGTTCATCATCGAGCCCAGCGTAAAGTCCGCCTGCTCCTGGCGAGTCACCGCGTTGACACGGCTGGCCTGGACTTCGCCGTAAACCGGCTCGCTGGCGAACCGCTGCATGTCGGCACGGAAGCCCACGGTCGATACGTTGGCGATGTTGTGGCTCGTGAGGCTTTGCGCCTGCATAGCCTGCTTGGCGCCGCTCATCGCGATGTAGGCCATTCTGTCCATGTTTCAGTCCTGTCGGTTTACGTCAGCGCTTAGCGAATGTTGATAACGGTCTGCGTTACCGTGTCAGCCGTCGAGATCATCTGCGCGTTGGCCTGGAAGTTACGCTGGGCCGTGATCATGTTCACGAGCTGCGCCGTGAGATCGACGTTGGACGCCTCAAGGGCACCCGCCTGGATTAGCCCGAAGCTGGCGCCGCCGGCTTCGCCCAGCAGCACGTCACCGGACGTGAAGGTTTCGCGCCACGCGGTTTCGCCGACCTGCTGCAGGCCCTGCGGGTTAGGGAAGTTGGCTACTGCCACCTGTCCGAGCGGCTGCGACTGGCCGTTGGTAAACCGTGCGAAAATCGTGCCGTCTGGTGCAACGTCGATGCCGGAAAGGCGACCGGTCGCAAAACCGTCCTGCATCAGCTCGTTTACTGCGAACTGATTGCCGAACTGGGTTGCATCTGCGTAGCCCGACGTGAGGTTCAGCACCGCGGCACCGTTACCCGGGTCGTACGGAGCCATCGTGATCTGCCCGCCCGGGGGATCCTGCAGAAGGCCATCGGTGCCAAAGGTAAGCTGCTCAGCACCGCCCACCGCGTTGTTGTCGATATACATGTGGCTGTCCCACACGTTGTCGACCGCGGTCTTCACGTAGTAAACGGTGACCGTGTGCGAGGCGCCAAGTGAATCGTAGATTGTCGTTGACGTGGAGTGCGTGTAGCTCTCCGAATCAGTTGGGTCAAAGACCGGGTTCGCGGGCGTGGTCGCCTCGGCCGGCAGGTTGACGCCAATATCGATAGTCGTCGTGGCATTCGGCGGACTGGCGCCCACTGACAGCTGCATGTCCGTCAGGCGGCCGGTGTTGAAGGTGCCGTCGTCGTTAACCGGGTACACCTGCAGGCGGTCGTTCTGGCTGCCGACGATGAAACCTTCGCGGTCGACGCTGAAATTGCCGGCGCGCGTGTAGTTGCGCCCGTTATTGTCAGCGGTAACGAAAAAGCCCTCGCCGCCAATGGCAAGGTCCAGGTTGTTGTTCGTGAAATCGACGTTGCCCTGCGAGAAGAGCTGGGACACCTGGGACAGCTTCACGCCTGAGCCCGAGGCGTTCGACGACAGGGTGTTCGAGCCGGTAGCGAACACCTCGGAGAATTCCGCGCGGGAACCCTTGAAGCCGTAGGTGTTGGCGTTGGCGATGTTATTGGCCGTGACGGCGAGGTCACTGGATGCGGCGTTGATACCGCTAAGTGCAATTCGAAAAGGCATGAATCTAGTCTCCGCTGTTACAGAATTTGAAGCACGTCGGCCATGGACAGTGCGCCAAGTCCGTCAATGTTCAGTGTGATGCCGCCGCCGGCGCCGCCGACATTGACGCTGGAAACACGGGCTTCCACCATGACGTTGGTGTTTTGCATGACACCATCGGCCTGCACCCGCGCTTCAAAGGCGTACTGCCCGGGCGGTGCCTGCTCGCCGCTGGCTGTCACGCCGTCCCATTCAAAATTCGCAAGGCCTGGTGACTGCTCGCCAAGGTTCAGCGTGCGCACCACCTGGCCGGCGCTGTCCACGACGTCCACCGCCACCACTGGCGTTTCCACCGGCACCTGCACTGCGCCAGCCATGCCCGCGCCGCTCTCGAGGACGCCAACCGGCATGGCAACCAGCACGTCGCGGCAAATCATCGATGACGCGGCCAGAGCCTGGTCCGAGTTGATGGATGCCGCCACGTTGTTGAAGCTCGCCTGCAGCTCATCGATACCGGTGGCCGTGGTGAACTGTGCGATCTGGCTCAGGAACTCACCGTTTTCCATCGGCGCAAACGGGTCCTGGTTTTGAAACTGGGTAACCATCAGTTCCAGGAAGGCATCCTGGCCAAGGTCGTTACCGTTGCCGGTGTTGGCCTGTGTTGCCAGTCCCAGTGCCTGATAGTCGGCGATTGATCCGGTTTCCATTCGGGTGTTTCCTCAGTTGCGAAATTAACGATGGGCGAGCGCTACTGGCCCATGGTGAGCGTGCGCATCATCAGTTCCTTCGACGTGTTGAGCACCTCGATGTTGTTCTGATAGGAGCGCGAGGCCGACATCATGTTGACCATTTCCTCCACCGTGTTGACGTTGGACGAAAACACGTAGCCGTCTTCGTTGGCCTGTGGATGGCCCGGCGAATACTGCTGCGTCGGGGGCGCCGTGCTTTCGACGATGCCGCGCACGTGCACGCCAACGCTCGATGCATCGCCAAGCGCGTCGGCAAATGTCGAGAACACCGGCTGCCGCGAGCGATAAACCTCTTCAGGGCTGCCCGCCACGTCACCGGCGTTGGCCAGGTTGCTGGCGACGGTGTTGAGACGCACCTGCTGTGCACTCATACCCGATCCTGCGATATCAAAAATCTTGAACATGGCTTAACCCTGCCTTCCGTCAACGCCCGCCCTTGATGGCGGACACGAGACCCTTGATGCGCCGGTCGATCAGCATCACGCTGGCCTGGTAACGCATCGCGTTTTCTGCGAACTGCGCCTGCTCGACGTCGGACTCCACCGTGTTGCCGTCGAGTGACGGCTGGTGAGGCACTCTGTAGAGCAGGTCGCCTGGACGTGCCGCGCCATTCGGCGACGTGTCCATGTGCCGGGCATGCGTGCGGTGGAGAGTCGAGGTTCCACCTGTTGCTTGCTTCAGCACCTGTTTGAAATCCACATCGCGCGCCTTGTAATTCGGCGTGTCCGCATTCGCGATGTTGGAGGCAAGAACGCGATTGCGGTTGGAGTACGTTTTCAGTGCGGTTGCATGCACACCGAAAAGTTTCTCTGTAGTAATCGCCATTGCCGTTCTCCGTTGTGAAACAGGTCGACGGGAATGTTGCAAGCTCCGTGCCAAGTGTTCCGAAGGCCGCAGTACGAGGCCTTTCAACACCGCTGCACGCACGCAGGCGGCAAACTTTTTCCGCCCGGGCGGCAACGCACCGGCGAGCGTTCACGACGAGAAAGAGTGCGCGATCCACCCTTCCCGTTGCGTATGTATATAAAGGAGTGACGGCTGCAGACCAGCGCGCACGACGGCGCCAACACCACGGTCGTGGCACGCATGTTGCATCGATCATTGGCATTCAACGATCAGCAGCGCGTACGCACGTAAACAGGACACTTCGCATGCCCCAATTCGCCAAAATTTCGACGAAGACCAACATTCGGTGGGCATTGCACGCCGTAATTTTGACGTTGCTGCTGTGGATTGTGACGCTGCAGACGGCGGTAGCGCAGGACTGGCAGGACACCACGGTCATCGAAAAAACCGCCACGGAATTCGTCGAGGCCGCGATCGATACGAACGCCGGCTCCCGTATTTCCATCAAAGCGGGCAACCTTGACAAGCGCCTGCGGCTGCAGCGCTGCGAAACGCCACTGGAGGCGTTCACCACACCGGGCGCCGACCTGCGCAAGGGCGGCACCGTGGGCGTTCGCTGCACCGCTGGCAAGGGATGGAAGATCTACGTGCCGGTGCGGGTCTCGATGGTGACCTCCGTGCTCGTTGCACAGCATGCGCTGGCCCGCGGCGCAGCGTTAACCGCCGGCGATGTGCGCCTCGTCGAGCGGGACGTCGCAACGCTGCCGTCCGGGTACCTCACGAACATCGCGCGGCTTCAGGGGCAGGCGCTGCGCAGGCACGTGCTGCCGGGCAGCATCATCACCCCCTCGATGCTCGTGCAATCAAAAACCATTCACCGCGGCCAGCGCGTCACACTGCTGGCGGCGGGTTCTGCCCTGAGCATTCGGATGGCGGGCACCGCGATGAGTAATGGTGGCCTTGGCGAGCGCATCTCTGTGAAAAACCTGTCGTCGGGCCGCACCGTTGAAGGCGTCGTGCGATCTGCCGAAACAGTAGAGGTGCTCCAGTACTAGCCAGCGGAGCCCCGAAAGGAACAATGCGCGGTCACAGCTCGAGGCATCGCTTCCTGGGCGCATTTAAATCAATGGGTTACAGAAAAATAACAGAAAATTGACGGCTACCCCTAAAGTTCTGACTGACACCGCCGCCATACAGGTCACTGAATACAAACTTTTCCAGGAGCGATCTCATGTCTAACGACATCGACGCAATCTTCAAGCAGCAACCCGCTGCAGCCCAGCAGACGGCGCAAAGCCGCAAGGCGGCTGCAGGACAGGGCACTGCAGACGCCGGCCAGGCGGCCGGGGGCGGCGACACCGTCCAGCTGACCGATTCGGCCCGAGTGCTTCACGAGCTGGAGCGCGCCGTTGCCGACGCACCAGTGGTGGACGCCACGCGCGTCGGAGAGCTGGCACAGGCGGTGGCATCCGGTGAATACCAGGTGGACGCCGAGCGCGTTGCCGAGAAGATTCTGCAGCTCGACCGCGAATTCGGCACACCGGGATAACCATCGAGCGCATGGAAAGCTCCGCAACGGCCGCCCGTCTGAAAGAAAACCTGTCGGACATACTGAGCAACACCGAGGCTATGCTGGACGTGCTCGGTGATGAGCGCCGTGCGCTGGCGGCAAATGACGCTGAAGCGCTCGACGCCGCAGGCGCGCGGAAGCTGGAGCTGGCTGAACGCCTGGAGCAACTGGACCGTACGCGCACCGACCTCGTGTGCCGCCACCAGGCAGAGCATCAGCAACCGCAGACGATGTCGTCACTGCTGCAAGCCAGTGACCAAAGCGGTGACCTTTCGAAACTCTGGGCCGCCGTTCAGGAAGGCGTGCGCAACTGCGGGCGCCTGAACCAGATCAATGGCACCGCCGTGCGGGTTCGCCGGGAGAGCGTCTCCCGCGCGCTTGGTCTGCTGCAAGGTGGACCCGCGGCCATGGCGCCGCTGTACGACGACGCCGGTAACACCGACTCCCAGTCGCTGGGCAACCGCCCTACCACCTCCTGCCGCGCCTGACGCTGGCACGCCCGGTTGCGTTCGGACGCTTCGGGGCGCAGCCTTTGTTAAAAATCGCTAAAACCGATTAAACCATTGTATTCATCCTATGCTCCTGCTATCGTCACCATAGCTAGATGCCCCTGCCTGTAACCGGAGCAACCTGATGAGCCGCAAGGCACTTTTGATCGTCGATCATGACCGTGACGCCACCCGCCGGGTGCGTGACGCGTTGATGACGGTTACCGGCCAGGCCATCGAGGGCACAACCCCGAGCGACGCCATGGTGCGTCTGCATATAAATGAGTACAGCAGCGTGCTGCTGTGCGAATCGCTGAGTGAGTCGGAACGCTCTGAGCTGTGGCTGCAGATTAGCCAGCAAGCCACCCCGCCGCGCGTCGTCTGCATAGGCTGCCCGGCCAACGCAAGGCCCTACTCGCATTACACGGTGTTCCAGCCGCTTCTGCTTCCTGTAATGCCAGAGCCTGCCGCGCTCGCGCGGTCACTGCGCCTGAAACCGCTGAACTCCGATGATCACCTCAAGCAGACCGCCATGAGCCTGCGGCTGGTCGGCAAGAGCGAAGCCGTGCTGGACATCCGCCGCATGATCGAGCGCCACTCCCAGGCCTGCACTCCGGTGCTGATCATGGGCGAACGCGGCACCGGCAAGCGGCTCATCGCACGCCAGATTCATGACGCCTCCCGGCGTTGTAACGGGCCGTTCGTATCGGTGGACTGCGCGGCGCTTGCGCCTGAAGCGGCCGTCGAGACGCTGCTCGGAAGGCATGACTCCACGGGCGGCGTGGTGGGGCAAGCCGCCGGCGGCACGCTGTTGTTGAGAAACCTCGCCGCCCTGCCGCTTGAGGCACAGGAAGCGCTTGCCGACGTGCTCGACTCGTGCTGCGACGCCTCGGCGTGCGGAGTCGTGCAGGGTCGTTGCATGCGAATTGTTGCCACAACCAATCGCAACCTGCTGGACACAGACGACCGCAACCACTTCTGCGAGCAGCTGCGCCGATACCTCGAAGGCTTCGCAATTCATGTACCACCGCTGCGGGAGCGCCTGGAAGACATTCCGCTGATGATCGCTCATGTGAGTTCCGCAATGCGGCAGCGCAGCGGTACTGACATTCGCTTCTCGACCACCGCCATGCACACCCTGATGCGCTACCGGTGGCCTGGAAACCAGCAGCAGCTACTGTCGATGCTGCAGAAGCTGGCGGCTCTTGGCAGGCAACGCGTGCTTGGCACCGACGACCTTCCTGCGGGCATCCGGGCCGCCGCACCGACCCATGGGCCAGAGCTCATGCCCACCGCCTTTCCGCCTGTTTCCACAGGGCGGCGCCTCGATGCAGGCGCTGTGCACTCGCCCCTGCGCGGCACCTCGCGCAACGACGCCGGCCGGCGGCGCCACTTGAATAGTGTGGGGATTGCGGCGAAGATCGCCGGATGAGCGAAGAGCTGTTGAAGAAAAGCTGGCTCACGCCGAACGACGTGGCCAAGCTCATGATGGTTTCACCGACGACCGTCCGGCAGTGGGCCCAAAGCGGAAAGCTCAAGGCGCAGATCACTCCCGGTGGTCACCGGCGCTTCCTGCCGCGCGACATTGAGCTTTTTGCCCGCGAGCGCGGCGTCTCCCTGCATCGCGGCAGCAGTTCCAGGCAGTTGCGAATTCTGATCGTTGACGACGACGAGCAATTCGGCGGCTTTTTGAAGGCGGCCCTCGAGGAAGCCGAATCGCCACCGGAAGTTCTGAGCGCCGCGAGCGGCTTTGAGGCTGGCCAGATGATTGAGTCATTCCGGCCTGACATCGTGCTGCTCGACCTCATGATGCCCGACGTCAACGGCTTCCAGGTTTGCCGTCAGCTCAAGTCTGACCCCCGTATGAAGAGTGTGCGCGTCATTGCAATGACAGGCTACTACGCCGAGGAAAATGTCGAACAGATCCTCGAGGCCGGTGCTGAAGCCTGTCTTGCCAAGCCGATACTCGTAGAGGATCTCTACGCAGCCATCGGCATGGAAGTCGGCAGCACGCTCTAGCCGACGGCGCAGCCACGCCGTCTGATGCCTCCTTTGTAGGCAAACTGTCAATCGCCGGCCGGACCCAACGAAAGAGACAACCGGAGTTGTTCGAGCCGCTCATTATCTGCCGCTGCGCATGACTGCCCAGCCCGAACCCCGATCGGGACTGGTTGGTCACCCGCTCATCTGCATGGCTATCTTCGCCACGCTTTACAGCGTGCTGTTGCTTGCCACTGACGCATGGCAACTTGCTGATGGCACGACGCTGTTGAGGCCTTCCTACGGCCTGACGGTGGCGGCCATGCTGTTGCTGACCCGGCGCTGCGTACCGGTGGTACTAATCGTGAGCGGCCTGCTTGGCGCGGCCTACGCTTCAATGAATGACCTCGACTCCGGGCGCCTGCTGCTGCTCGCCGTCGGCGATCCGCTTGGTGCGCTGCTCACCGCCCTGCTCGCGGCACTGCTCACGCGCGGCTCCATCGAGATTGACCGCCACCGCGCCATGGCAGCACTGTGCGCCGTGCTGCTGCTTGCGCCGGGTTTGCAGGCCATGGTGGCGTCCACCGTGGGCCCGGTAACTGAAACGTGGGCGAGCGCAAGCCTCGCGGCGCTGCTGATTGTGCCGTTCGCCGCATCCTGGGCAAGGCCGGCACCAGCTGCCTCGCAGGAAGGCTCCCGGCGAGGTCTCGCCGAGGCCGTCGTCGCCGTTGCGCTGCCCGCGGTATCCGTTTACGCCCTCGGCACCGCAACTCTCCCGCTTGGCGTGACCCTGCCCGGCGTGCTGCTCGTCTTCCTGATTCTTCTGTGGGGCGGCGTTCGCCGGTCCCCACGCATCACTACCGCCGCGCTCCTCACCAGCGGCGCCATCGCCGCCTGGCATCTCGCCGAGCGCGGCAGGCAGCTCCAGGGCCTGGCAGACCTGGACAGGGCAATCG
>JBCAXP010000195.1:0-8690 GCA_038533995.1 Pseudomonadota bacterium | reverse complement strand
TTACATTTTAGATAATCAACAGCGTCAGGTGCCGATGGGCGTCGCTGGAGAGCTGTGTATTGGTGGCGTCTTCGCTCGTGGGCGCCTGACGGCGCAGCACGGCGCGAATGCGGGAGATGAGTTCGCGGGTGGAAAAGGGTTTCGTCACGTAATCGTCGGCGCCGCTGTCGAGGCCGGCAATCTTGTCGTCCTGCCCTGCCCTGGCGGTCAGCATGATGACCGGCAGACCGCCGAGCTCGGGATCCCGGCGAAGCTGGCGGGTGAACTCGACACCGCTCATCTCTGGCAGCATCCAGTCCATGAGCACAAGATCTGGGCGGCGTTTGCTAAGCGCTACCCGCGCCTCCGCGCAGTCGGCGGCCTGACCGATGTCGAAGCCGGCGCGGCGCAGGCCGAAGGCGACCATCTGGCGCACCGGTTCCTCATCGTCGACGATAAGGATGAATGGGCTACTCACAGGGCCGGCACGTTAACCCCTCAATGTTACAGTCCCATGACAATTGCGTAAGGGTGCTAGGACGCTTCCAGCCACTCGTCGATTTTGGCGGACAGCACGTCCATAGGCAGTCCTCCATCGATCAGCACCTGCCGGTGGAACGCGCGAATATCAAAGGCTTCGCCCTGCTTCGCCTCGGACCGCCGGCGCATTTCGGTGATGGCGCGCTGGCCGATCTTGTAGGCGAGCGCCTGGCCGGGAATCGCGATGTAGCGCTCGACCTCTGCAACCACGTCGCTTTCGGCCATTGATGAATTGGTAAGCATAAACTCGATGGCCTGCTCGCGGCTCCAGCCGAGATGGTGCAGCCCCGTATCGACCACCAGGCGCATCGCGCGCAGCTGCTCGTCGCTCAAGCGGCCGTAATACTGGTACGGATCGGTGAACAGCCCCATCTCGCGGCCGATGGACTCCACGTAGAGCGCCCAGCCCTCTGAGTAGGCCGTGTAGCCGCCGAAACGCCGGAACATTGGAAGCCCTTCGATCTCCTGCTGGATGGAGATCTGGAAGTGGTGCCCTGGCGACGCTTCGTGCAGCGACAGGGTTTCCAGCAGGAAGCGCGGCTGGGCCTTCAGGTTGTGCGTGTTGATGTAGAACACCCCTGGCCGGCTTCCGTCCGGCGAACCCGCCATGTACGACGCCCCGGCCGAGGACTCGGCGCGAAACGCCTCCACCGGGCGAATCTCGTAGTTCGACTTGGGAAAGATGTCAAAGAACGCCGGCAGCACCGCATCAATGCGCTTGCCGACCTCCTCGTAACCCTCGATCACGGCTTCCTCGTTCTCGAAGTAGTAGCGGTCGTCAGCTTTCAGGTGCTCGAAAAACGCCGGCAGATCGCCCTCGAAACCTACCGTGCGCCGCACGGTGTCCATCTCGCCGAGGATGCGCTCCACTTCCGCGAGCCCGATCGCGTGAATCTCGTCCGGCGGCAAATCCGTCGTGGTGTTGACCCGTGCCTGGTAGGCGTACCAGTTTGCCCCGTCCGGCAACGCCGCCATGCCAACCTCGTCGCGGCTTGCCGGCAGGTAAACGTCCCGAATGAAGTCGTGCAGCCGTTGGTAAGCGGGAACCACCTTGTCAGCAATCGCCGCGCGGTAGGCCGTCTCGATGCGCTCCCTCTCCGGCGCGTCGATTTCCTCTGGCATGTTTGCGACGGGCTGCCAGAACAGGCTCTCTTCCGGCGAGGCGACCACGTGGGTTGCAAGCTGCGGAATCGTCTTCGTCATGAGTGCGCGTGGTTGCACGTAACCGCGCTCCAGGCCCTCGCGCATGTTTCTGATCGCCTGGTCGACATACACGACGAAGCCGTCGATGCGGCCAAGGAAATTGTCGAAGTCGTTCGCGGTGGCAAACGGCTGCAGGCTCTGGCCCGACCCCAGCTGCGCAAAGAAATTCGGGATGCTGCTGAACTGGTTGATCGGCAGCAGGTAGGCCGGGAACTCGTTGCCTGCCAGCGACTCCAACCTGTCTCGCACGAAGATGTCGTAGCTCAGCCGGTCCTGCCCGGTCAGCGCCTCCCGGTCAATGGCCCGAATGCGCTCCAGGTATTGCCGGTCGAGTTCTTCAGCGCGCTGGCGGTAGGCCGGCCCGATGAAATTCGGAAACTGGTCGTTGTAGCGGGCATCGCCAATCGACGTTGCGAGAATCGGATTTTGCTTGAGGGATTCCTCGAACCAGTCGGCGAACAATGCGCTCGCCTGCGCGGCTGCCTCCTCGGCCGACAGCGCGCCGTCACCGGCTGGCGCGTCCGCAACGCTCGCCTGCCCGGCGTCCGCGCCGTCTGTGTTGTCGGGCGAACCGCAGGCTGCCAGGCCAGCGATGAGAGTGATTGAAACCAACTGGCGGAAGGTAGGAGAGGAAAGTGTCATTTGCGTATGCCCTGCTCTTTTTCGCTACGCCGAAGTATAGCGCGCCCCACCCCCGTGCGTGTCGCGGCTGAACACGGCCGACCGGTATACTCTGCGCCATGACACGAACGTCCATCTGGGTCGGGGCCGCGGCCGCGCTGCTGCTGGCACCCGGCCTGGGTTCAGCGGACACCGTGACGGTCCAGGTGGACGGCGTTGACGGCGCGCTCAAGAAAAACGTGCTCGCGTTCCTCGCGATCGCGCAATATGCCGACCGCGAGTCCGTCAACCCGGTCGTCATTCGTCGGCTGCACCGGGATGCGCGGCAGCAGGCCGCCGATGCGCTCCAACCGTTTGGTTACTACGAAGCTGAAGTGTCGGCTTCGCTAAAGAACACCGACGGTGCCTGGGTCGCAAGCTACACGGTGACGCCTGGTGAGCCGGTGACCGTGGCGTTGCGCGACATTCAGCTGACCGGCGCCGGAGCAACGCTTGAGGCTTTCAGCAGACACGTCAGCAAGGGCCGTCTCCAGGCTGGCTCCCGCCTCCTGCACCAGGATTACGACGGCATAAAGAACGGACTGCGCGGCACGGCGTCGCGGCTGGGTTTCTTCGACGCCAAATTTACCGAAGCGGCAATGCGCGTTCGCGTCGATGAGCGCGAAGCCGACGTTACCGTGCACTTCGACACCGGCCAACGCTATCGCTTCGGTGACATTCGCGTCGACCAGGATACGATCGACGACAAGCTGATGCGCCGCTTCATTACCATCGCAAGCGGCGAACCCTACGACGCCGAGAAGCTGCTGGACATCCAGTACGCGCTTCTTGACAGCAACTACTTCTCGTACGTGTCGGTAAGCGCGCCGCAACGGGAAGCACGCAACGGCGTGGTGCCCGTTGTCATCGTGGGCGAACCGGGCAACCGCCAGCGCTACAGCGTCGGCGTGGGCTACGGCACCGACACTGGCATCCGTGGCAGCCTGGGCTGGCATCACCGGCGGCTCAATGGCGCGGGCCACCGGCTGCGGATTACCACGCGCCTGTCGGCGATTCGCCAGGACCTGACTGCCGACTACGTAATTCCGCAGCGGCTGCCAGCCACGGACCGGCTCACGTTTCGCGGTGGCCTCTTCGAGCAGGAGCTTGGCGATACCGACAGCTCGCGCATCGAACTGTCGGTCAACCAAACAAGCACCCGCCGGCGCCTGCAGATCAGCCGGTATGTGCGGCTGCTTAACGAGGAGACAGTGACCGGCGATTCCTCGCTCGACAGCCGACTTGTGCTGCCCGGCGTCTCCGTTTCCCGCTCGCGCTCCGACAGCGCGATTTTTCCAACGCGCGGGTCGCGCTACTTTGCCGACCTGCGCGGCTCGCACAAGACCCTTGGGTCGGATTCCAATTTTCTTCGGCTGAAGCTTGAGGCGCGGTTCATCCGCCGCATCTCGGACTCCGCACGTGTGTTGGCGCGGGCCGATGCGGGCGTTGCGACAGTGGACGATTCCACCACACTGCCCGGCTCGCAGCGCTTCTTCGCTGGCGGGGATTTAAGCGTTCGAGGCTACGGTTTCCAGGAACTCGGCACGGTTGACGAAGACGGCGCGGTGATAGGCGGCACCACGCTGCTGACGGGAAGCCTGGAACTGGAATACCTGCCCTTTGGCGACTGGGGCTTTGCGGTTTTCGTCGACACCGGCAACGCGACGGATAACTTCGGCGACTCGCTTGAGTATGCGGCCGGGATTGGCGTGCGCTGGCGCTCACCCGTTGGCATCGTGCGCTTCGACGTGGCGCAGTCACTTTCGGAATCGGATCGCTCCCCCACACTGCACTTCGGCATCGGACCCGATCTGTGACGCGCCGGCTGGTCATCGGCGCCGCGGGCGCATTGCTGTTGGCGGTCCTGGCGATTGCCGGCCTGTTGATGACGACGCCCGGCCTGAACCTGGTGCTGCGTTTCGCGCTGCCGCTCGTTGAAGAATTCGCTACCGTCGAGCGCGTTGAAGGCCGGCTGACGGGCCCGCTCGAGTTGCGCGGTCTGCGCTGGCAGGCCGGTGGCTGGCGCGGCACCGTGGAGCACGTGTTGCTGGACTGGGATCCGCTGGCACTCCTTCGCCGCCAGCTGACCGTACACCGACTGTCGGCGACCAGCGTGCTGATCGAGCCCGATCCGGACGCAGTGCAAGCGCCATCGGAGGGCCCGCCGGAGTGGCCTGAATCCATCACGCTGCCGATCGCGATTGACGCCGACGCAGTTGCGATAGCCGGGATCCGGTTTTTGCCACCGGAGCAGTCCGCAGCAGTCACTGTCGACACGCTGGCCTTCGCTGTAACCACTGAAGACGGCTCGGTGCGCATCGAACAGCTTGCGGCAGCCGGCGAGCAACTCACGCTTGAAGGCTCGCTACGCCTTCAGACCGGCAGCGACTACAACGCCGACGCTGCCCTGCGCTGGCAGTTGGAGTACGCCGACCTGCCCCGACTCGGCGGGCAGCTGGACGCGCGGTTAAGCCGAAGTGCTGTGGAAGTTCGCCAGGCGTTTGCCGAACCGGCCGAGGCAACACTTGCCGGCAGCGCCGACTTCAATGGGGACGTTCCGATCTGGCAAGCCAGCGCCAGGCTTCCCGAGCGCGCACTCAACACGCTGCACTCCCAATGGCCGGACCTGCGCCTCGGCACCGACCTCTCGATCAGCGGCACTGGCTCCGAGGGCACGTTGACCGGAACCGTCTACCTTCCGGACTTCCTGCCCGAAGCCGTCACAGCGACGGGGGCGATGGCGCTGGATGACGGGCGCCTCACCGTGCAGCCGCTGACCGTCGCACTACAAAACCGTCGCGAAAGCCTGACTGTGACCGGCGCTGTGGCCGTCACCGACCTGGCGTCTGGCCAGACTGATTTGCGCGCGAGCTGGCAAAACCTGCAATGGCCGTTGACGGAAGAACCGGTGGTGCGCAGCGACAGCGGCTCGATCGCAGTCGACGGCAACACGTCACGGTTCAGCTTTCGCCTGGAGGGCGTGGCAGACGGCGACGCAGTGCCGGCAACACGCCTGAACGCAGCAGGAACCGGCAGCACGAAGGCCATCAGCATCGACTCTCTGGCTGCCGCACTACTGGGCGGCGAAGTGCAAGGCACAGGAAACATTCAGCTGGACGACTCACCGGCGGCGACGCTGAACCTCCGCGCCTCCGGCCTGGACCCGTCTACGGAGTTTGCCGATTGGCCGGGCGAGTTTGGCTTTGCGCTGGAAGCCGCGGTCGACGGCAAGACGTTCAACGCTCGTCTTGGCGACCTCGATGGCACGCTGCGCGGGTATCGCTGGCGCGGCGACTGCGCTGTCGCGTTCGACGGTCAGGAGTGGGTCGTCAACGAAGTGGAGTTTGACGGCGACGGCACGCAACTGGAAGTCGCCGGCCGCCTTGGCGAGACACTGGATCTTGCGTGGAACCTGCGGGCAGATGATATGTCGGTGCTGCATCCCGACGGTGCTGGTGCGTTCCAGACCACCGGCACGATGGGTGGTACCAGGGAGCGGCCTGTCATGCAGCTTTCGCTGACTGGCCAGCAACTGCGCTGGGACAGCTACGCTGCCAATGAGATCAGCCTCGAGGCAACGGTGGACGGCAGCGACCAGACCCCCTCTGCCATGGAGCTGCGTGCCTCGGCACTGGATCTTGCCGGGCGCGAGGTTGAAGCCCTTGCGATCAATGCGAGCGGGCTGGCCTCCAGTCACGGTGTGTCGATCAACGCCTCCTCGGAGGGCGTGCAGCTCACCACCCAACTCGCCGGGGGCTGGAACGCGCCGCAGTGGCAGGGCGAAGTCACTGCCGTCGAGCTTACGCCGGAACGACAGGTCAGCTGGTACCTCGCCTCACCGGCGCCGCTGACGCTTTCGCGCGACACTGTGCTGCTGCAACCCCTGTGCATCGCCGCGGGCAGAGAAAGCGTGTGCATCGAAGGGCAGTTCGAGCCCAGCGCGGGGCTCGATGCCACCGCCGGGCTGACTGACCTTGAGATCGCCCGGCTGGCCCCGTTGATTCCCGGCGTGCCGGCGGTGTCCGGCCTGGTGTCCGCCCAGGCGAGCCTCCGTGGTGTGGACCTTGCCACGGCCTCGGGCAGCCTGACGGCGCAGTTGACAGAGGGCCTGTTAGAGGAGTCGCTGGGTGACAGCGACGAGCCGCTGATCGAGGATGCTATCGGGCAGCTTTCCGTCACGCTTAAGGACCAGCGTATCGACGGCCTTGTGAACCTGGTGCTCGGCGACAAGGGCACTGCGGACATCACCGTTAACGTACCGGTGGACAGAAGCACGGCGCCTGAGGCGTTGCCTGTGAGCGGCACGCTCAGGGCGGACACCCGCAGCCTCGCCTTGCTGCCGCTTTTCTCCCAGGACCTTGACCGCGTGGTCGGGAAACTCAACGCCAACCTCACCGTCGGCGGTACCGTCTCCGCGCCGGTTTTTACCGGCGACCTCGTGCTCAGCGATGCGCGCGCTGACCTGCCAAACTTCGGGCTGTCGCTCACCAACGTGGACGTTACGATGACCGCGCGGGAACAGGGCCTGGGGGTCAACGGGCAGTTCACCTCAGGCAGTGGGCGTGCCGGCTTTGAAGGCGACCTCAGCTTCGGCGGTGGCACTCTGGCCGGCAAGCTGGCGCTGGACGGCAGCGGGATTACGATCCTGGACCTGCCACAGCTTCGCATTGATGCCTCGCCGGACGTCACCGTAGCCATAGACGGCAGGGAACTTACTTTCAGCGGCAACGTGGGCGTACCCTATGCGCGGATCGCGCCGCTGGTGGTCGGCGATGCTGTGCGCGTGTCGCCGGACCAGGTGATCGTGTCGCAATACACAGAGCCAAAACCGGTCGACAACAAAATCCGAACCACAACGGACGTAGACCTGCTTCTCGGCGAGGACGTGGAAATTGACGCCTACGGTCTCACTGGCAACATCGAAGGTCGCCTTTCTATCTTCGACGAACCCGACAGCGTCACAACGGCCACTGGCGAGCTTGCGGTTGTGGACGGTCGCTACGAGGCCTGGGGGCAAAAGCTGGAAGTCTCTCGCGGCAGGCTGATTTTCTCCGGCGGAGAAATCAGTAACCCCGCCATTGATGTGTCCGCCCAACGCGTCATCGATACGCAGACCGTCGGCGTTAACCTGCGCGGCGATCTGGCGAATCCCGAACTTGTGGTGTTTTCCGATCCTCCGTTACCTTCGACAGACGCGTTCTCCTACCTGCTGACCGGCCGCAGTATGACCAGCGCCTCCGATGCCGACCGCCAATACCTGAACACCGCCTCCAACGCCCTGGCACTGCGCGGCGGCGCGCTGCTTGCCGGCCAGATCGGTCGCCAGCTCGGCATCGACGACGTCGCCCTGGAAGGCGCTGACAACCGCGACGAGACCCGCTTCGTCATCGGCACGTACCTCTCACCCGACCTGTACGTGAGCTTTGGCCTCGGCTTGTTTGAAGCCGTGAACGCGCTTCGCATGCGCTATCGCTTCAACAAAAACTGGTCTGTCGCGGTGGAGTCCGGCGAGGAAAGCAGCACCGACGTCGAATACACACTGGAACGTCCGTAGACGCCTTGCCAATAAGTGCGCCCTGCGGCTCACCGCGGGCCACGCTGTTGCCTAGCGGGACCGCAACAGTCGCCGGCGCGACGGCCTGCCAACCAGCTCGATGAAGGCGCCGAACGTGCGCGTGCTTAAGTCCATTGAGGCGTCGATGTTGGCGCGAGTCGCCTCGCGAATGCGTTCCGCGTCGAAGCGATGGCGCCGCAGCTCCTCGACGTGAAGCGGCACCGTCAGCCAGCGCTCGACGAGCGGCGCGTCCACCTCCAGGTGAAACTGAAGACCGTAGCTGCGTTCGCCGACGCGGAAGGCCTGGTTCGGGCACGTGTCGCTGGCGGCCAGGTGTACTGCTCCCGGTGGAATATCGAACGTGTCACCGTGCCACTGGAAAATGGGTTCCGGGTTTCGGAACTGAGCGAGCAGCGGGTCGCTCTCACCGTGCTCGGTTGGAGTCACGTCGTACCACCCGATTTCCGGCGCCGGGTTGGCCTGCACGTTAGCACCGAGCGCGGCGGCCATGAGCTGCGCGCCGAGGCAAATACCCAGCACCGGCATGCCGCGGTCCAGGGCCTCGGCGATGAGCCGCATCTCGGTGGCCAGGTGCGGGTACTCATCGACCTGGCCCACGTTCATGGGGCCGCCGAGCACAATGAGGCAGTCGTAGCCGTCGAGCCGCGGCTCGGCGTCCGGGTGGCGGCCAAAATTGACATAACGCATCCGGAATCCCGCCGTCTTTAGCAGGGGGTTGAGGGTGCCGAGCAAC
>JBCAXP010000194.1:0-8725 GCA_038533995.1 Pseudomonadota bacterium | reverse complement strand
CCAGCGGGTGTTGAAAACGACCGGCTCGTTTTCGTGCACGTTGTGCAGCAGGAATTTGCGCTTGCCCAGGCCCGCGAGGATTTGCTCCATGCGCTGCCGGTCAAAGTTGCCGCCGGCGGCGGCGCCTTCGAGGCCTTCCATCACGCGCATTTTGTCGCGCTCGGTCTGCAGCCGCCCGATGAACCAGGTGCCGGTGTTTGACAGCGCCTTGTAGTCGAGGTCCACAGGGTTCTGGGTGGAAAGCACCAGCCCCAGGCCATAGGCACGCGCCTGCTTGAGCAGCGTCAGGAACAGTCGCTTCGATGGCGGATTGGCCACCGGTGGCAGGTAGCCGAAGATCTCGTCCATGTACAGGATGGCGCGCAGGCTGCTCGTGCCGGGCTGCGTGCGCATCCACGTCATTATTTCGTTCAGCAGCATGGTCACAAAGAACATGCGCTCGGACTCGCCGAGATGGGCAATGGACATGATCGACAGCCGCGGTTGGCCGTCCGCGGTGTATAGCAGTTTGTCGGCGGCGAGCGCTTCGCCGTCCATCCACGCCTCGAAGCCGGGTGCGGCGAGCAGGTTGTTCAGCTGCATCGCCAGCGCCATGCGATCACCCGGCGGGTACACGGCGTCCAGCTCCATCACGCCGATACGCGTGATGGGCGGTTGTTGAATGGCGCCAATTAACGCGCCGAGGTCGAGGCTCTGGCCCTGCTGCCACGCGTGGTCGAGAATGTTGGACAGCAGAATGTGCTCGCGGCTCGTGAGGGGGTCGGCGTTGATGTCCAGCAATGCGAGGATGCCGGTGGCCGTAGCAGCTACGCGCTCGCGATAGATGTCCTTGTCGGCGCGCACAGCTTCCGGCGGTGCGTCGAACGAGCGCAGCACCGACACGGGCAGACCGGCGGTGCTGCCGGGTGTGTAGATGGCCATGTCCACGGTGTCGCGCAGCTTCTTGATGCGGGCGCCGGTCTGGCCCCACTGGCCCAGGCCTTTCTTCCACAGCGCGGCCTGCGCGGCGGCAAAGGCGTCCGGCGTCATGCCGTCCTCGGTTGCCTCCCGGGCGTTGACCCAAGGGCGAAAGTCTTCAGCGCGCAGCTTGGGGAACGTGAGCAGCAGGTTGCCCATGTCGCCCTTGGGGTCGATGGCGATCACCGGGATGTTGTCCAGCGCTGCCTCTTCCAGCATGCCAATGCCAAGGCCGGTCTTGCCGCTGCCGGTCATGCCGATGATGACGGCATGGGTCGTCAGGTCCTTGGAGTCGTACAGCACGATCTCCTCGCCGAGCTTGCCGGCCTCGAGGTCGTAGTTCTTGCCGACGTAAAACGCGCCGAGTTTTTCGTAGTCCTGCATGCGTTACCCCTTCGGAAAACCGGAATACCGCCGGCATGATACCGAAAAACCGAAACGGGCCCGATATCCCTGGCGGGCGTCGCCTTTTTGTCGAGAGGCGGGCACGGACGTTTTGCCCACGTTTTTGCCGTCAATCGTTTCCCGGATGTAGGAATCCGTCCCCGACTTGCGCTTAAGAAGGTAGAAGGCGTGGAAACGCGACCGGACAAAACTAAGAAAATCGGAGAAAAACATGCATATATCGCGTTTCAGGCGCTGTGCCCGCCTCCCAGCCGCAGTGCTGGTGCTGTCGTTGCCAGTCGCCACCATGGCAGCCACCGTCTACAGCAGCGCTGCGGACGACGGCAATGACAGCGGCATGGCGCTGGTCGGTGACAATGGCGAACCCGCCACGATCAACCTGTGGATCAGCGACGGCGAGGCCGGCTCTGCGACCGCCTGCCGGCCGGACGCCGGTGGCGATGAGCTGTGCGGCTACGATGTGCATATTCTCGCCAACGGCAATGCTCAGATCGTCGAGTTCCAGCCGGCGCCCGATGTCCGCGCACACCTCGACGGCACCGGCTTCCTGGCTGTGAACGCAATCAATATTGATCCCGAACCCGGTCCGCAGCGCATCGGCGCGCTGGTCGTGTCCGCGATCGGCGCCGGCGATATCCAGGTTGTGGGTAACACGGCCGTGACGGCGGCTCTCGAAGAAGTACCGATCGCGGCCCCGACCCTGCTCGCGGTCACCGGCATGGACGGCGACGCGGACGGCGTCGCATCCGACATCGACAATTGCCTGCTGATTGCCAACCCCGACCAGCGCGATACCGATGGCGACGGCTTCGGCAACGCCTGCGACGCCGACCTGAACAACGACCTGACGATCAACTTCTCCGACCTCGGAATAATGAAGGAAGTGTTCTTCACCACCGATCCGGACGCGGACCTCGACGGCGACGGCGGCGTGGGCTTCAGCGACCTCGCGGCGCTCAAGTCGGCCTTCTTCGGGCCGCCAGGGCCATCCGCGCTGGCGGTTGCAAGGGGGGCTAAAAAATGAGCTATGTCACCCGACTGATCGTGGCGTTCACGATTCTCACCGGCTTTGCCGCCCAGGTGTCAGCAGTCGAAGACGCTGCGCCGCTTACGCAACAAACCCTGGAAGCTCTGCTCGCGGCTCCGGAGGGCGCCAGCGTGGATTCGGTCCCCGACGACATGCTGATGGGCTGCGGCAACCAGGGCTGCCTGTTCGACACGTGCGGCTGCTGGGAGCAGTGCATCATCACGGTATGCACCAGCTGCGGCGACACCTGGGGCGCGGCCTGCCTGGACGGCGACGAGCCTTCGGCCTGCCGTGACGACTGGACCCAGAACGTGCTCGGTATCTGCACGCCCTGCGGGGACCAGCTCGAGCCAATCTGCTTTGACGGCGAGAACCCCAATTGCATGTCCGGCATGGAGGACATTCTGGGCGTCTGCACCGTGTGCGGCGATCCGGGCGAGCCGGTGTGCCCGAGCGGCGGCTGCCGCGGCTGGTCACAGGAAGTGCTCGGTATCTGCACCGCGTGTGGCGACAACCTGCAACCGGTCTGCCTGGACGGCGACAACCCCAGCTGCATGGACGGCTACAACGACGTCCTCGGCATCTGCACAGCCTGCGGCGGCTTTGGGCAGCCGGCCTGTTTCAACGATCCCGAGCCGTGCAGCGGCGATGACCCGAACGATTCGTTCGCCGGCCTGTGCGTTCAGGGGCTGTGTGGTGGTGACGGCCAGCTGACCTGCGAGTTTCCGGGTGTGCCCCGCTGTGACGCTGGCCTGACAGCGTGGGATACCACACCGGTTCGTCCGTTTATAGAAAGTAATCTCATCGATCCGGTCCTCGACGGCAATGACCTCATTATCGACGTGCTGGAATCGCTCGGCTTCAACGTGACCCAGGCGGTGGACAACGCCGACGTGTGCATCGACGCCACGGCCGCAGATTTCACGCCCGAGTTCCCGCTGGACGGCTGGACTGATGACGAGGTCGAGCGCGGCCCGCGCACGGTGTTCTGGCTGCACGGCCTGGGCGGAGGTGGCTACAACGCCGACGGCGGCTTCAACCAGTTTCCGGAGGAATTCCAGAACTACGCTGCCAGCAACCGCCTTGTCTACAGCGTGGACTACAACTCGGCGGGCGCGCAGGACGGCAGCGGTAACTTCTACCCGATGCGTGTTTTCGCCCAGGATGCGCTTGGCAACAGCTACGTCGCCTATGAGGGCGCGACGCCGATCGACGGTACCAACTTCACATTCACTGATGTTGCGGACTTTGTGCGCGATGCGGCGACCGTCCTGCCAATCGAAGGAGAGTTGATGGTCGTGGCGGTCAGCCTTGGCGGCTATACCGCGCGTGAACTGGTTTTCCGCCACTACGACGAGCTGCGCTATCGCGGCACGCCGATTGCGCAGGTGCACTACTTTGGCCATCCGCATCTCGGGTTCCTGATGGAACCACTTGACGGAATCGCCTCCGCTTGCAGTTCAATCGGTATCGCGACGGCGGTTGGCATCGACGAGAACGAACTGGTTCAGCTGTGCAACGCGAATCGCTGGCTGCTCGGGTGGGACGAGGCGTCCGGCCTTAACCTGGACGAGACGGACTACCCACAGATTCGCTGGACCAACTCCTGGGGCAGCCAGGGCGGCGGCGCCTTCGTCTACCCGCCGTTTTCCGGCGAGCTGATCGGCGTGGACCTGAACACTGTGGACGGCGATGGCGTGGTGCCGTCGGCTTCAGCGGCCGGCCTCGATGTGCTGGACAGTTTTGCCGTAGACGACATCACCTTTGACCTCAACGTCGGCGGTGGCTGTCAGCACACCGACTACAACTGCTACCTCGCTGACCTGGCGCTGGCCGACCCGATGAACTTCACCGACGAAGCTGTCTGTGGTGACCTCGACGGCGCCGGCACGGTGGACAGTGTCGACATCGACGCTGTGCGTGATCACCTGAGCGGGTCCGCGCTGCTCGATGGCGATGCGCTTACGCGTTGCGACGTGGGCGGCGACGATGGTGCCTGCAGCATCCTCGACGCCGTCCTGATGTCGCTGTCGACGCAGACACCGCCGCGGCCGCCGGGGCTGGCGCAGCGCTGCGTTGCGGCCGATGATCTCACCCGTCAACTCGCCGTGTACTGGCCGTTCGAGGGCAGCGGTGCGGACGCGAAAAACGCCGCCGCCTCCTGCAGCCGTATGGACGGGGCGTTCGCCGGCAACACCGGGCGCGTGCCGGGTGTGGTCGGTGGCGCAGTGAGCTTCGACGGCAGCGGTGACAGCATCCAGGTCACAAGTCTAGCGGCGCTCGAAGCGCTCACCATTCGCAATCGCCTGAGTTTTGCCGCATGGATACTCCCGCAGGGCAGCGGCAGCGGTGGTTCGGGCGGCGGGATCCTGCTCAACAAGGAAGGCGAGTACGAACTCGCGCGCTTCTCCGACGGCAGCATCCGCTGGGCTATCAACATCGGTGGCTGGAGCTGGCAGGACACGGGAGTTACGGCGCCACTCGGCGAATGGACGCACATCGCGCTGGTAATGGACACCGATGCAGGCTTCATTGAGCTGTACAAAAACGGCGTGCTGCAGAACACTCAAACGCTTGCCGGCATCCTTACCGACGGTGAGTCGGCGGATGAGTTCTGGATCGGTGGGCGCGAGGCTCACGACCAGTTCTTCAACGGTGCCATGGACGAGGTCGGCTTCTGGACCCGTGCGCTGAGTGCCCGCGAGGTGGCAAGCCTCTATGCAGGCGGCGCGGGACAGATGATCGACACGGGCGCCCTGTGCCTTACCCAGCCCGTGTTCCTCGAAGGGGAGTTCGGGCTCTCCGGCACGTTCAGCTTTGATCTGGACACTGGCACGCAGGTGACCAGCGTGCCGGAGGCCGAAGTGTTCTGGAGGCGCCAGACCAGCACCGAGGCCTACTTCGTCCCTCGCAACGGCGCGCTGCTCGGCGTGGCCGGCAGCGCCATGCCGGACTTTGAGGCCTGCGTGGCCCTGCCCAAGGCTGACGCCGACATCGATCTTTCGACGGTCGCAATCGGCGACTGGCTGTGTGCCCTGACCACCGATGGCCGCATCGCTCGCTTCACCGCGCTCGATGCGAACGCGGCGGTATTGAACGAAGCCTCGTTCATGACCATCGGGTTCACCACGTGGGATAACTGATCGCCGCCAGTAACACAGCAAAAAAGAATCGGACATAAACGCCGCAGTTTCGGACATATCCCGATTTCTGCCGCGCTCCTATCATGACGTCATTGCAGCATCACTCATATGACAAACCTGATGGAGATAATCATGAAAGCCTTGAAAGTTCTTAGCCTCGTCACCATTTTCGGACTCATGGCACTTAGCCAGGCCGCGTTTGCCGACCTGCCGACAACCCGCGACGACGGCGTCACCGTGATTCACCTTGATGAATACAACGGCTATTTTGCGGCAGAGGAAACGCTGGCAAGCCTGAAGGCCGGCGAATACGAATTCGTCATTACCAACAGGGCAGACAAGCTGGTGGGCTTCCAGATTCAGAACATCGAGACCCGCGAGACGCTGGACAAGTTCCCGCTGAACCCCGGCGAGACCCGTACTTCTCGCGTGACGGTGACGACGGATGGCGTGCGCTATCGCTGCCCGATCAACCCGACGCCCTGGTACGACATCGACGGCGTCAAGTAACGAAATACGCTTTTGGTTAAGGAGACGAACATGACCGCTAACGTAAGCAACGTGACTGAGCAGACCTTCCAGGCCGAGGTGCTGGAATCAGACCGGCCGGTGCTGGTGGATTTCTACGCCGACTGGTGCGGACCCTGCCGCGCTGTGGCGCCGGTAGTGGAGAGCGTCGCCAGCGACTACGCCGGCCGCCTGGACGTGCGGAAGGTGGACATCGACAGCGCACAGGAGCTGGCCGGACGCTACAACATCCGCAGCATCCCGACGCTCATCGTGTTCGAGAACGGCGAACCGCGCACACAGCTTGTCGGCGCGATGAGCCGTGCGGAGCTCGCAAACGCAATCGACCCCCTGGTTGCTGCCTGACCGCTTGGCAGTAACATCCCGGCAGCCCCCCCTTTGCCGGTTCCCCGCGGGCCCGCCAGCGATGGTGGGCCCGCACTTTACATTTGGTTCTTCTTGGCAGTTACCAGCCGCAGCTCGCGCCTTCGTTGCGCTCCTTCAGCCAGCCAATGAGCGGCGCGAAGTAGTCGATGATTGCCGAGCCGTCCATGTCGGGCGAGCCGGTGAGCTGCTCCATCGCGACGGTCCACGGCTTGGACTGGCCCAACTCCAGCATCGCGGCAAAGCGCTTGCCCGCTTCGGCGCTGTTGTAGATGGAGCATTCGTGCAGCGGTCCTTCAAAGCCGGCGGCGTCGCACAGCGCCTTGTGGAACTGGAACTGCAGGATGAAAGACAGGAAGTACCGCGTGTACGGCGTGTTGGCCGGAATGTGGTACTTGGCGCCCGGATCGAAGTCGGCCTCTGAGCGCTCGACCGGCGGCGCGATGCCCTGGTACTTCGTGCGCAGCTCCCACCACGCGGCGTTGTAGTCTTCGGGCGCGGTCTTGCCGGAGAAAACGTCCCAGCGCCACTGGTCGACCATCTTGCCGAAGGGCAGGAAAGCGATCTTGTCGAGCGCGAGCTTCATCTGCTGGTTGATGACAGCCTGATCATTTTTCTCCACGTCGCCCACCAGGTCGATGGACTGCAGGTACTCAGGCGTCATCGACAGCACAATCGTGTCGCCGATGGCCTCGTGGAAGCCGTCATGGGCGCCGGCCTGGAACAGCGGCGGAAGGTCCTTGTACAGCAGGAAGTAGTAGATGTGGCCGAGCTCGTGGTAGATAGTCGCGAAGTCTTCCTCGTTGACCTCTGTGCACATCTTAATGCGTACGTCTTCCTTGCCGTCGATCGGCCAGGCGCTCGCGTGGCACTGCACGTCGCGATCACGGGGTTTCACGATCATGGAGCGTTCCCAGAACGTCTGCGGCAACTCCGGCAGGCCAAGGGACACAAAGAACTCTTCGGCGCGCTCAAACATCCGCCGGGCGTCGTAACCCTGGGCAACCAGCGCTCCCGTTACGTCGAGGTTGGAAACGCCCTGGTAGGGTTCCACCAGGTCGTAGATGTTGCCCCACGTTTGAGACCACATGTTGCCGAGCAGGTGTGCCGGAATGGGACCGTCCGCGGGCACGATGTCGCTGCCGTAGGTTTCACCGAGCTTGCCGCGCACGTAGCAGTGCAGCTCGTCGTAGAGCGGTTTCACCTGGTTCCACAGCCGGTCGGTTTCCTTCTCGAAGGCGTCGGCATCCATGTCGTAACCGCTGCGCCACAGGTCGCCGGTGTTGGCAAAGCCGAGCTCCTGCGCGCCTTCATTCGTAAGTTCGACGAACGCCTGGTAGTCCTTGCGCATCGGTCGGGAGACTGTGCGCCAGCCGGCCCAGGCCTCCTTCAGCTCATCGGCGTCGCGGCTGGTCGCCATGGTGCGGGCCAGTTCACCGAGCGTGAGGCAGGAGTCTTCGCCGTCGGGGCAGTACCTGCCGCGGCCGTAGGTCGAGTCCATGCGCGTTGTGATTTCGGCCAGTTCTGCGCGCTTGGCGGCGTCGTCCGGAGAGGGCAGCGTCGAGCCGAGTTTGATCAGCTTGATGGCGCGGGCAGTCTCGCCGGTCAGGTCCAGATCCTGGAATTGCTTGGTCTCGTTGATGATGCGGCTGGTGAATTCGAGCTGGCGCTCCGTGGCCATCGCTTCCAGCGCCTCGGTGTCTGGCGTGATGTACGTGGCCTTGATCCATGACAGGCGCGCAAGCTCATGGGTCAGCTCGCTGATTTCTGCATTGACGCGCTTTACAAAGGCGTCGGCGTCGGCCGCGGTCATCTTTTCCGCCGCGTTGGCGTCAGACACCATCGTGCCGGAATTATTGGAACAGGCAGCGATGCCACTCGCAGCAACGGCCGCGGTGGCAAGAAGGAACAGTCTTGTTTTCATGAGGTGCCTTTGGAACTAGTGCACGCCGTGCATGTACTTCTTGAGAATCGGCGAAATGATGAGCATGATCACGCCTGTGCCCACGCCGAAATACATCAGAAACTCGTAAAGGTCAGTATAGGTAGCAAGCGTGGTGGCGACGTCGGCGGTTTCGCCAAGATCGGTATCGATAGCGGCAATCTTGCCCATGCGGGTAGCTACGGTTTCGGCCAGCGCGGTCGCCAGGAACCAGGTGCCCATGGATACGCCCACCACCCGGCCGATAGACAGCTTGGTTACCGCCGACAGGCCAACCGGCGACAGGCACAGTTCGCCCATCGTGTGCAGCAGGTAAGCGAGCACCAACCAGATCATGGCCACCTTGCCGACTTCGTTCGT
>JBCAXP010000193.1:0-8733 GCA_038533995.1 Pseudomonadota bacterium | reverse complement strand
CTGGCGGCATCAGCGACAGTGCGTGCCGTTGAGGCCGACTACAGGCGGCGTGCGTTCGAGCTGCTGGGGCGTCGAGAGCGTGCAACGCGAGCTCATCCAGGTGACCTCGGATGCAGCCCAGAAATCCAGTTACCTTCAGGCCCTTGCGGAGTCACTCAATGTGCCCGAGGAGCTCGCCGCTGCCGCCGTGGTCCTGCACGCCGATGAGACCATCCGCAAGTTGACCAGCCGTTACGTGGAAGCACGAACGCTACTGGAGAGCAAGCGCGGCCTGTTCGGTCCGAAACACCCTCGCATGCTGGCGGCATCAGCGACAGTGCGTGCCGTTGAGGCCGACTACAGGCGGCGTGCGTTCGAGCTGCTGGGGCGTCGAGATGTCGATGTAAGCCGACTCGTGCTCCTGGACGTCGAGGACGCAACGGGCGCCATGTTTCGGGAACTGGTCACGACCGCTGCGCAACTGGACGGTGTACGCGCAAAACGGGCCGCCCTCGAACTCCAGCTCGCCGGGCTGCGCGATGACCTGCAGAGACAGCTGGGTGCAGTCGCGCGGCTGGCCGACCTGGAGCGCGATCACAAGATTGCCGAAGCCGTATTCAGTTCTGCGCTCGCGCGCATCGACACCGGCAAGGCCGACCTGTTTGTGTCATACCCGCTCGTGCAGACCATCGACGCCCCAACGTTGCCGATGGCACCCGACAGCCGTCCGAAGCTGTTCACCCTGGCAGGGGCCGGCGCTGCGAGTTGCTGCTTCCTGATGGGCCTCCTGCTGCTCTGGTTCCGGATTCCACCATGCGAAACGAAGCAGAACGCCTAGTTGCCCTGTCACTGGCGCTGACGTTTCCTCTGTATGCCGTCGGCGCCCTTTACGTGCTTGGCCCGGTGCTCGGTTGGGTGCTGCTGGCCCTCGTTGCGCGCAACTGGCGGGACGTGAAGCTGCATCCGCTGGCGTGGACCTGGATTGCTGGTATGGGCCTCATGGAGCTGGCGCTGGTCATCGCGCATATCAACATGGAGCTTCCAATCACCTCGATGATCAAGTCGAGCATCGGCTGGGCCAAGGGCTGGGCACTCATGGCGCTGTTTGTAGTTGCCGGAGTGTTGCTGCGGACGCCCGGCGTGCTCTACCGGGGCGCCTGCCAGGTGGGTGTCTGCGCGTTGTTCCTCACGCCCGTTCTGTTTTTTTTCGGACTTGCGGGTCTGCCTGAGACGCTTTTTGTATCGCCACTGAAAGTGGTTGGTGGCTCCGGGCCTGAGTTTTTCGAAGTACGGCTTTACGAATTTGATCCAGGCTTTGGTATCCCGCGGCTTCGCTACTTCGCGCCGTGGGCGCCGGCCATCGGCCTCGTCGGCAACGTGCTGCTGTTGATGGCGATGATGGAGCGGGATGTGCGTTGGCGCCTGGCAGGCTGCGCGGGATGCTTCGCCATGGTGCTCTTCTCGCTGAGCCGACTTGGCTGGCTCGTTACCCTGTCGGTGCCTGCACTGCTGATGGCAATGCGCCACGTGCATCGCCCCGCGCTGTGGCTGGCCGCCGCGCCCGTTGTGTTCGGCATCGGCATCGTCATGCCTGCGCTGCTGGAAACCGCGGGCGCTGCCTTCGACAGCCTGATGTCTGCGCGTGCCGACTCGACCATGGTGCGCAACTGGCTTGCAGGAATTGCCCTGCAACGCTGGCAGGCCGAAGCGCCGATCTGGGGGCACGGCATCGTGGAAACAGGTCCGCACCTGGTCCAGTTCATGCCGATCGGGTCGCACCATTCCTGGCTCGGGCTTCTGTTTGTGAAGGGTGTCGTTGGCGTCGTTGCTCTGGCGGTACCAATGCTCTTCACCACACTCTTTCTTTTCGTGCGCGCCATCCAGTCACCGGTGGCGCGCACCGCGTTCGGCGTCATGCTCGTGCTGTCGCTCTACACGTTTGGTGAAAACCTCGAAATTCTCGCGTACCTGTACTGGCCAGGACTTCTCCTGGTTGGGTGTGCGCTATCCGAAAGCGGAGATTCTCAATGAAGAAGACCCTGAACCTGATCGACGATCCGCGGCCGGGCGGCATTCGTTCCTTGCTCGACGACATCGACGCCGCCGGACTGTGGCCATGCGACCGGTGGGAAGTGCGCACGGTAAACCCGGTGGTGCCTGTCGCGAGTTGCATGAGCCACGATGTCATCGTTGTCCATTACTCGATGGCCTGGCGAAAGTTGCCCGGCCTCATGTTCCTAAGGGCGATGCATCCGTACGCGCGCCTCGTCATCGTCGAACATCACTATACCCAGGGCTATGAACGGCAGTTCGTGACCAGCCGGCGGCGCTTTCACAACTTGCTGCGTACCTGCTACGGGCTTGCCGACTGCGTCGTCGCCGTTTCCCATGCACAGGCAGACTGGTTGCGATCTCTAAACGTGGTCAGCGATGACAAGCTGCGCACGATTCCGGCGTGCCGTAACTACGCGCGATTTTTGTCTATTGAGCGCGCCACAAAGAGGTTCGGGCCCGTCGTCGTTGGCGCGCTTGGCAGAATCGAGCACGCAAAGGGCTTCGACCTGCTCATCAGGGCATTCGCCGGTTTGCCGGCGAGCGAGTTTCGCCTGCGCATTGCGGGCGATGGGTCGCAGCGCGAGTCGCTTCAGCAGCTGGCGGCCGACCTGCCGCATGTGGAGTTTGTCGGGCATCTCGACGACCCGGCGCCGTTTCTCGCGAGCTGCGACGTGCTGGCGATGCCTTCCCGCAACGAGGCCTTCGGGCTCTCCTGTGCAGAGGGCAAGGCGTCCGGACTGCCCGTGGTTGTGAGCGATGTCGATGCGTTGCCCGACCAGGCTCGCAATTGCGGGCTCGTGGTCGAAACCGGCAATGTCAACGCGCTGCGCGATGCCCTCGTCGAGGTCGCGCGGCCTGAGCAACGTGCGGCCCTTGGACGCAAAGCACGCGCGAGCGTCGTCGACGCCTGGCCGCAGTATCTTTCTTCCTGGTCGCGCCTGCTCGCCTGAGCGCAAGGAGTACCGTCAATGATCCATGCACAACCCACCGTCTCCGTTGTTATTCCGGTGTACAACAAGCGCCGCTATCTGCGCCGTGCGCTGCACTCCGTGCTGGCGCAGTCGTACACCGACTTCGAGGTCATTCTTGTTGACGACGGTTCCACTGATGGCAGCCTCGACTCCATCATGCCGCTCACCGACCGCAGGGTTCGCTTTTACTGGCAACCAAATGCCGGGGTCTCGGCGGCACGCAACACCGGTATTGAGCGGGCACGAGCTCCGCTTGTCGCCTTTCTCGACGCTGATGACACCTGGGAGCCGGGCTTTCTCGATGCAATGCTCAGACTACGGAGCAGGTATCCGAAGGCTGGCCTTTACGCGAGCGCCTACAGCATAAAGACGCCCGGTGCGCCTGCGCGCCGGGCGCGCATCGCGGGTCTGCCGAGCTTTCGACAACGCTTCCTCAGCGGCGACTACTTTCGGCTTGGAACCCGTGGTGAGCTCCCGGTTTCTGCGTCATCGGTGATGATTCCGAGGAACCTGCTGCTGGAAGTCGGCGGCTTCCCGGTCGGAGAGAAAATGGGCGAAGACCAGCACGTCTGGTGGCGTATCTGCGTTCGCCACGCGCTGGCCTACGACCAGCGTTGCCTCGCGACCTACCATCGCGATGCCGAGGAACGGGCGTGTCCCGTTAACGTGCCGGATCGCGAATTACCGTTCAGTGCCCGGCTCCAGGACGAGCTGCCTTCGCTGGGCCTGTCCTTGTGGCAGCAATGGCATGCGAACCGCTACATGGGTGCGCACCTGCTGCATCTTGCCCGGGAAAACACGCGCCACGGCAATACCCAGGTTGCGCGCACGCTTATGCGAGACTGGCGGTCGTGGTTACTGCCGGTCAAGTGGATGGTGAGGAGAGTTCAGGTCGCAGCCGCGGCCTGAATCAGGCGGTTTTGAAATGCGCCCTGGTAGACAGGGCGAAGCGCTCAATCGAGCGATAGATCGGACGCGGCAACAGCGCCTGCAAGGACACTGCTGCAACGGTGGCCGCCGTGCGTACCGGCTCCCTTATAACGATGCGCCAGTTGCTTTCCAGCGCTTTGCGCAGCAAGCGCCTTGCCGTGCGCTCTTCCCCTGACCAGATCGCGCGCCTGGCAAGGTAGCGGTACTGGTAGGCGCGCGCCAGGCTGCCATGGTCTCGAATCAGCTCCGGCGCGTACCCGGCAGCCTTTGCATAGAAGGCCTCCCAGCTTGCGAACTGTCGATCGACGCTCGCCGACAGCCCACCGGCGTTGATGCGATACAGCGTCAGCGGCTGCGCCAGCCCTGCAAAACGCCACTCGGTGGTTGCGGCGATTCGCACCCAGCATTCGATGTCTTCCGATTGCCTGAAGTCGGGATCGAAGAACACCGGCTCAGGTGCCCCGTAGCGGTCCACCGTCGTCGCAATATCCTCGAACACTTCGCGGCGAATCACCGGCGCCGAGCCGTTGCCGATCGGGTTTCTGCACAGGACATCAGACGCTTCGATGTCTTCCAGTTTTGGCGTCTGGAACATCGCCAGCGGCGTGCCATCCTCAGCCATGAATTGGGAAGCGCTGTAGCTCACGCCAACAGCCGGCTGGCTATCGAGATGGGCGACATGTAGGGCGAGCTTGTCGGGATGCCACAGGTCGTCGGCATCGAGAAAGGCCAGGTACTGGCCGCGAGCTTCCCGGATGCCGCTGTTGCGCGCGCCGGCGAGACCGCGATTGGCCTGGTTGACGATACGGATGCGGGCATCGGTGAATTGCTGGCATCGCGCGACGGTGTCGTCAGTTGAGCCGTCGTTGACGATGAGCAGTTCAAAGTCTGTATACGACTGGGCAAGAACGTTTTCAATAGCGCCCTCGATGAAGCGTGCGACATTGTAGGCGGGCATCACCACCGATACCTTCGGCATGGCCTTCTCCTTTGGCTAGCTGTGCGCCTGCAACGCGGCGGTCGCAGGCGATTGGCGTTTGAACAGGCGTGTGCCCGTGGCCAGCACGAACGCCGACTGGTACGCCATGTGAAACAGAAATACGCTGAGCGCGGTGGCGACGAGGCCGTAATGGCAGCCGACGATCATTGTTGCAAGGAACAACGGGGCGCTCCAGATGTTCCAGCGTGCATCGTCAGCGGCACGACCGGCGACGCGAGCAAGCTGGGTCATGCTTTCGCCCACAAGACGGGGAACGGCCGACAGGCACAGCAACACCAGCACTGGCACCGCGGGCGTCCACTGCTCGCCGAAGACCATTGGCACGTACCACGGTGCAAGCAATGCCTGCGCCGCGATGATCGGCAGCGTTACGAGTAGCAGCAGGCGGAGAATTCGCAGGCTCTCGCTTTGAAGCCGCGCGCCGACGCCGAACTGGCGCACAACCTCGCCGAGCTTCGGCAACATCGCGTGCGTTGCGGCTTGCAGGAGGGCAAGGCTAATGCCCAGCCCCGAGTTGCGGGCAAAGTAGTACAGGCCAAGCGCTTCGGTGCCGAGCAGTCGGCCTATCACGAAAATGTCCATCTGCGAGCGAAGCCCGCGTGCCACCTCGGCGCTCAGCAGCCCGCGTGTCTCGGAAAACGCGTCCGCGAAGCGCCAGAAGCCTTTCGTGCGATCAAAACGCCAGTCGCAGGCCATGCGGTAACCAACGACCCAGATTGGGGCGACGATGAGCTTTGGCAGAACGATGGCCCAGGCACCGAGCCCGGCAACGGCCAGCGCCGCGGTCAGCACGTTGTCCAGCATCACCTGCGTGCTGTCTACCCACGCGGTTACCTTCAGCTTCTGCTCGCGCTGCACGCGATACATCTGTGTGAGGCCCAGCGGCATCGTCAGGTACACGCCGGCGAGCACGCCCAGCATCAACCAGACGTCGTTGAGGCCGTAGTACCTGGCCACGAGCCAGCCGGCACCGCACTGTACGGCGAAAAGGCAGATGCTCCAGCCCCAGTTCAGGACGTAAAGGGTATTGCACAGCGCGTCGACGTCGTCGTCTTTCGCACGGATCAGCCGCAGGCCGAAGCCGTTTTGCGCCAGCAGTCGGAGCATTTCGTGCGACGCCATCGCAATGGCGGCGATACCGAATTCCGTCGCTGACAGATACCGTGCAAGCACCACTGCGGTAACGAGACGCGTGGCGCGCACGACGCCCTCGGAACCCACCAGCCATGCGAAATTGCGGGCAAAACTGCCCCTAAATGCAGCCATTGTTGTGTGCCTTCCGTGGTTGATTCGAGTCAGGTGACCGCGGCGCGGTCTGCCAGCGTTTTCTTGAGCGCTACCGCCGTGCGGCTGGCAAGATCCTTCAGCTCGTCGAATTCCTCGCTCGAGGGCAGTTCATCCTCATAGCCGGCAAGTTCAAAGCGGCTGCACTGCTCGGCGAGTTCCTCCGCGCCGATGCTCTTGCTAGTGCCCTTGAGGCCGTGGCAATAGCGGGCAAAGGCCTCTGCATCATTGTCGTCGAGCGCATCGCCCAGCTTTTCGAGGCGTCCAGGTAGCTCACGCAGGTACACGGGAACGACCTTTGACAGCAGGAGGTCAAGGCCAGGGCCGAGCCGTTCGCGCAGTTCATCGAGATGAATCTCCACTGGATTGTCGTCTTCCTGCACGTCCGCCCAGGGCAGCCGGCCAGCGCCGTAACGCTTGTCGTAGGCGCGGCGCAGGGCGGCAGCGAGTCGGCTGATGTCAACCGGCTTTGGCACGTAGTCATCCATGCCGGATTCCAGGTACCGGTCACGGTCGCCCTTCAGCGCGCTGGCGGTTACCGCGACGACGTAAGGTTGCGGACCGTCGACCTGCTTGCGAAGGCGCCGGGTTGCCTCAACGCCGTCGATGACTGGCATGCGGATATCCATCAGCACCACGTCGTAGCTGCGAGCCTTGAGCGCGCGAAGCACTTCCTCACCGTTCGCGACGGCGTCGGCACGGTAGCCGAGCGTTTCAAGCTGCGACTGAAGCACCATGCGGTTCACGTCGTAGTCGTCTGCCAGCAGGACAGACAGCGGTTTGTCCTGCGCCATCTCCAGGCTTTCCTCCGACTCTTTGGTGCTGCTCTCGCTCGCCAGCAAATGGGCCAGCGACGGGTGCATCGCAGAAATGTTGGTGGTCTCGAGCTGATCGGATTCGGCGTACGAACCCTGGTTAGGAAGCCACGCGGGCACGCGCACGGTAAACACGGAGCCTTCGCCCAGCGTGCTCTCGACGGTGACGTCACCGCCCATCATCTCGCAAAGGCGCTTGCAGATCGCAAGGCCGAGGCCCGAGCTGCTGCCGGCGTTGGCGTCCGCGCCGTCTTCGACACGCGTGAACGACTCGAAGAGTTCGCCGATATTGTCGGCGGCAATGCCGCGGCCCTCATCGGCCACGCTGATTTCAATCTGCTGCCAGTGACCACGGCCCTCCGGGTGTTCCTCGCGCAGGGCCTCCGGTACGTCGGTATCTTCAAGCGCGTTAACCCTGAGACCTACCGTCACCGTGCCGCCGTCGCTGTATTTGACGGCGTTGCTGAGCAGGTTTGTTGCAATCTGCTGCAGGCGGCCGCCATCGGTAACGATTGCTGGCGGCATAATCGCCTGGCTCTGCTGCACGATGTCTATGCCTTTGGCCTGTGCGTCGAGAAAGACCAGGGAGAAGGTCGGCTTGAGAACCGCTGCCGGATCCACGTCTGTGTATTCAAGGTCCAGTTTTCCTGCGTCAATTTTTGCCATATCGAGAATGTCGCTAATGATGCGCATCAGGATCTGTCCACTGGTGCGCACGGTTTCAAGGTGTGATTTCTGGCCGGGAGACAGCGGCGTGTCGAGCAGAAGGCCGGTGAGCCCGAGAATTGCGTTGAGCGGCGTGCGAATTTCGTGGCTCATGCGCGCAAGAAATTCGGTTTTGAGCTCTGCGAGCTCGAGCGCCGAATCCCTGGCCTGGCGCAACTGCTCCTGCACTTCGAGGCGTTTCGCAGCCTCTACGCGCAGCCCTTCGATCGCTTTTTCCAGCGCGGCTGTGCGCTCCTTCACACGCTCTTCGAGATCGGACTTCGCGGCTTCCAGTGCATTGTTGGCCGCGTACAGTTCGCGGCTGCGATCTTCAAGAATGGACTCGGCCCGGCGGCGCCCTTCGCGCTCACGGGCGAACCGATTCTCCCAGCGCTCGAGGGTGCTCATGAGGGTTCACCGTCAGCTTCACCAAAGCACTCGTCGAGAATGTAGTTCAGCGCTTCCACGCTAACCGGCTTGCTGATAACGGGGATGCCCTTGCGGACGCCGCCCCGCTTCTCGATCTGCTCGGTGGTGAGGCTCGTAACGACAACGATTCGCACGTTGGCGCGCCCGTTGTTGTCGAGCGCTTTGATCAGGGCGACTCCATCCATGAGCGGCATGTCGATGTCGAGCAGCATCAGGCCCGGCTCCTTGCGGCCGTACTCCACGAGGCCTTCAAAGCCATTACCGGCGAAGCGCAGCTTCAGTTGCGGCCGGACCAGCTCGAACATGGCTTCGTAGTAGGCCTGCATGGCGGGCTCGTCTTCCACGATCAGAACGTCGTGTGCATAGGCGACCGGCTCGGCAGGGGTGTTGCCTTCTCGGCCTGCAATCACCGCTTCGACGGAGGAGCGGAGAATCCGGCGGTGCTTGCCGGGCGTTTTCCACGCCTTGAGCGTGCCATTTTCAACCCATAGTTGAACTGTGCGAACTGACACGCCGAGCGCCTCGGCGGCACGCTGCGTGCCCATGACTTCCTGAACGTCGTTTG
>JBCAXP010000192.1:0-8751 GCA_038533995.1 Pseudomonadota bacterium | reverse complement strand
GCTGGAACTCGTTGAACCACTCCAGCTCCTCGGCCGTGGCGCCGGGCATGAACGTCGAGCTGAAAATCTGCCGATAGGCGGGATTGTCCCGGCCCCAGCCGGTCTCGGTGAGCGTGATGATGGCTTCGCGCTCACGAATCTCCTCCGGCGTAGCGTCGATGCGCCAGCCGGCGGCATAAGCGCCGAAGAGCACGAGGTGCGTAACCCGCTCCGGGTTGCGCACCGCGTACTCGATGGACACCGAAGCGCCCTGGGAGATTCCCAGCAGTGCAAAACGCTCGATACCAAGCGCATCGACTACCGCTTCGAGATCACTGACAAACTTGTCGAAGCTGATTTCGTCGACGTCCCAGTCAGACAGCCCGTTGCCACGTTCGTCGTAGCGAACAAACAGGTGATCACGGGCGAGCTCCCTGAACAGCGGGCTCCAGATCGGCGCATCCCAGTCGAGTTCCAGGTGGCTCAGCCAGTTGGCCGCCTTGATTACAGGCGGTCCCTCGCCAACGGACGCGTAGGCGAGCCGCACGCCGCCCGTCGTCGTGCAAAAGCGAATCGACTGCCGCGACAGGAGCTCACGCGTTTCGCCGAGGTCTGCTGCACCTGGCGGCGGCGAGTCGGGTAGCGGTGGCCATGCCAGGCCCGCGTTGCGAAAGCGTATCTCCAGCTCTGCGCTCAGTGATTCCGCTTCGGCCGTTTCCCCCATTCTGCCGAGCATCGCGAGCAGGTTGGCAGCCGCCGGCGGCGAATACGGATCACCATCAAGCCACTGGCGGGCGCTTGCCAGCGCCTCGTGAGGGGATGCATCAGGATGACGGGCAATGCGCCGATGAACGTCCGAGGCCTGGCGCGCGACCTGTTGCCGTTCCGCCTGCAGCCAGCGTTGAAACAGCGCCTCGTCCGGCAGGTCGATGCCGTAAAGGAGCGGCTCGGCAAGGGCCTTTGCCAGGGTGCGCAACTGCTCGAGCGGAAGGCGCCTGTCCTTGAGCTTGGCGATGATCCTGATCACGTCAACGTCGACGGTATCGGCCACCAGCGACGCACGCTCCCGGTCGGCAACGATACGCTCGACGTCGTCGTTAACGACAGGACGCAGCTTGCTGAGCGACCAGCGCAGCGCGCCGCGCGGGTCCTCGGTGTCGTCCCACAACACCTCGCACAGGCGGTCGCGGCGGTGTGGCCGCGCGGTTAACGCAAGGTAGGCAAGCAGCGCGCGAGACTTGCGCGACGCCGGTAGCGTAACTGGCTGGCCGTCGCGCATGACGCGCAACTCGCCGAGCATCGCAATGGACAGTTGAGACATGGCCGCTTCGGGACTGACTTCCTTTCAGAGCCGAGCCGGCGCACATGCCGGATCGCTGAAATCACAGGGTATCAGGCCCGAGCGGCTAATTCATCGCCGCTAATTCATCGCCGGCGCTGCGAGCCTAGCCCAGGCGGCGCACCAGGCGGGCAATGGCTTCCTCCGCGGCGACCATCGTCAGTACCACAACAATGAACGCAACCACGCCGTGGTATGCACCTTCGAACGCGACGCGGTGACCAAACGCGAACTGGATCGCCCACAGCATGACAAACTTCGATCCGAAAAGAATGGCCCACGCCGACAGCACGCGCAGCACTTTTGGCGCTGCGCCGGAACGCCCCTTGAACACGGCCGCCACGCGGTGCTCGATGGCAAGCGTCAGCTTCAGCAGCAGCTGCAGCAGCACGGCTGCCAGCAGCGCAAAGGTGAAGGAACTGACGATCACTTTGTCCCAGTATTCGCCGAACAGGCCCAGCACAACGAGGTCGATCAACACGGCAGTGAAGTACCGTATGAACACCTGCTGTCGGCTGGACAGCACGTTCGCCGACGCTATCTCCGGGTAGTCGACGCTCACAGAGCGCACCGCCTGCGCATTGCCGGCTGAGAACCGCGCACTACGCGTCCCGCCGCGGCAGCTTCCAGTCGGGCCGGACGAAGTGGCAGGTGTAACCGTTGGGAATGCGCTCCAGGTAGTCCTGGTGCTCCGGCTCGGCTTCCCAGAACGGCCCGAGCGGCGCAAGCTCGGTGACCACCTTGCCAGGCCACAGCCCCGACGCTTCCACGTCGGCGATCGTGTCTTTCGCCACGGCGAGCTGCTCTTCGGACGTATAGAAAATCGCCGAACGGTAGCTCATGCCAAGGTCGTTGCCCTGGCGGTTGAGCGTAGTGGGATCGTGAATCTGGAAGAAAAACTCGAGCAGGTTGCGAAAGCTCGTCTGCGCCGGATCGAACACAATTTCAATGGCCTCGGCATGGGTGCCGTGATTGCGGTAGGTGGCGTTCTCCACGTCACCGCCCGAGTAGCCCACACGGGTGGATACCACGCCCGGCATGCGGCGAATCAACTGCTGCATGCCCCAGAAACAGCCGCCAGCCAGCACGGCCCGCTCAGTGTTGCCCGACATTCCAAAGTCTCCCGATCTTCTTAAACGCCCAGAGTATGCCCTAAATGTTGGCGCTTGCGTTCGCTGATCGGCAGGATCAGGATTGCGCTGGACCGAATCCTCACTAAATCGAAGGAGGCACGTATAGAAACCGCGGCTCCCGACAAAGTTTTCATCACCGGGGCGCTCGGCTTCATCGGCCAGGCCCTGATGGAGCGCTACCGCGCGCTCGGCGCCGAGGTTTGCGGTATGGATCTCAAGGCCGATGCGGAGCAGTCTGTCGTTGCCGGCGACCTCGCCGAACCGCAGGGCTGGCAGCGCCACGCCCAGGGCTGCGAGGTGTTCATCAACACCGCGGCGACCGTGTCGCTGGCCGCTGACTGGGACACCTACCGTGCCGGCTCGCTCCGCGGCGTGCGCGCTGCGCTCGATGTCGCCATCGCGGCAGGCGCCCGCCGCTTTGTGCATTTTTCTTCCGTGGCGGCTCTGGGCTACGACTACCCGGACGAGGCCGATGAGCGCACGCCCGTCGTCATCGGGCCGCACTACCGATACGGCGTCGCCAAGGCAGGCAGCGAGCAGGTTGTACTGGCAGCGCATGCGGCTGGCGAAATTGACTGCACGATTATCCGGCCCGGCGATGTCTACGGCCCCGGCTCGCGCGCCTGGCTGATCGAACCGCTCACCGTGGCGCGCACCGGCCAGTTGATTTTGCCCGACGAGGGCCGGCACGCGATGACGCCCGTATACATCGACGACCTGGTGGACGGCACGCTGCTCGCCGCGGGCGCCGCCGCCGGAATCGGCCATGTGTTTATCCTGTGGAGTGGCGAGCACGTTACTTGCCGCGAGTTCTTTGCCTACCACTGGCGCTGGGCCGGCCGCCAGGGCCAACCGCGCAGCCTGCCTCGAGCCGCAGCGCTGGCACTGACGACACTCATCCACCGCGCGAATCGTGCTATCGGCAGGCAGACAGAAGTCACGCCGGACGCCATTCGCATGCTGACGCGCCGCGGCCGCTACTCCATTGCCAAGGCCCGTGACCGTCTGGGCTTTGCGCCGCAAGTCATGCTGGCCGAGGGCATGCGACGGTCAGAGGAGTGGCTGCGCGAGATTGGCGAGCTGGGCGGTTCCGCGTGATGGAATCAAAAACCCGCCGCCACCGGTTTACTCATCGCGGCCTGTCGCTGTCTTACCTCGACAGCGGACCGCGAGACGCGGCGGCCGTGTTGTTGCTGCACGGCTTTCCCGACCACGCAGGGATGTGGACGCCACAGATCGAGGCACTGAATGCTGCCGGCTACCGCTGCATCGCGCCTGACACGGTGGGCTGTGGGGAATCCGCCATCGCGCCGCGCCTCAGGGATTACAACTGTGTGCGAATTGCCGGCGATCATGCTGCCCTGCTGGACCATCTTGAACTGCAGGGCGTGCACGTCGTGGGCCACGACTGGGGCGCAGTCATCGGCTGGCTGCTGGCCGGGCACCACCCCGCCCGGGTGCAGAGCCTGACGGCCCTGTCAGTGGGGCATCCGACTGCCTACGCACGCGCAGGCTTCAAGCAAAAGTTGCTCGGCTGGTACACGGCGTTCTTCATGCTGGGGGGCATCGCCGAGCGCCTGCTCCTGTCGCGGGGCCGCTTTGGCCTCGGCCGCGTTTTCCAGTCCCACCCGGAGCCGGAGGAGGTGATGGGGCGCCTGCGTCAGCCGGGCAGGCTGCGCGCGGCGCTACGCATTTACCGGGCGGCGGTCATCGAGATCATGCTGCGCCGCCAGCCAGACGTCGCGGCGCCCGTGCTGGGCGTGTGGAGTGACGGCGACCGGTTCCTGGTCGAACGCCAGATGACCGACTCTGAGAAGTACTGCACCGGTCCATGGCGTTACGAGCCGCTGCAGGGACACCACTGGATGAGCGTGCAGCAACCCGACCGTGTCAACCAGCTGATTCTCGATCATATCCACGCCGCGGCTTAGCTCTTCGCGATCCCGAACGAAACACGCCCCCGGGGAAGGCTTCCCCGGGGGCGTCCTGGTCATGTCACGGCCGCCTTGCGGTGACCGCTGTTCGGCTTTACCGAGCCGTTACGGCACCAGGCCGCTGGGGCCCGGGTCCTTCAGGAAGAGCATGCGCATTACACCGAGATCGGTGAAGTTGATCGCGTCGTCGCCGTCGAAGTCCGCATCGGGATTCCACTTGCCGTCGGTGGGCGTAGTGAAGAACGCGTCCTTCAGCATGCCGACATCCTTCATGTTGACGATGCCGTCGTTGTCCAGGTCAGCGTCACAGGCGTTGCCGAAGCCGTCGCCGTCGGTGTCGCGCTGGTCCGGGTTCGGCGTGTTGACGCAGTTGTCCTGGCTGTCGACGATGCCGTCACCGTCAGTGTCAGGCTCAACCGAGTCAGTCACCGGCTGCAGGCACCACGAATCGACGGTGCCAACGTCCTGCCCGGCGTTATCAGACACGAACAGCGTCCAGTCAGCGTTCAGCGGCGAACCGACGAACGCAGACAGTGCCTGCTCCGGACGCACTTCGCCCGCGATCGCGGCCGGCGGACCGCTGCACACGCCTTCAACGGGAATGTTGGACGCATCCGTGAATGTGGCGGCGATGTTGTCACCCGAACAGCCGAACGGCGCATCCGGGAAGCCCGGACGGTCAGCCAGCACCACACTGACGCCTGACGCCTCGTTGGTCAGTTCGAACAGCAGGTCGCCCACGTAAGTGTGCGTGACGTTCAGCACGACCTGGAGGTCGAGGATGTCGCCAGTGGCCGCAACGCTAAGCGAGTCGCTCGTGCCGCCACCGTTGCCATCGGGAATCGGCAGGTTGGGCACTGCGCAGATGATGTTGGCGGTCGTGAAGCTAGCTGCCGGCGTGAAGTTGCCGTCGCCGCAGATGTTCGTCGAGCGGACGCGCCAGAAGTACTCGGTGTTGGGCTCGAGGGCGCCATCGATGCGATGGGTCGTTTCGTCCTCGACAACCGCGGTGTACTCCGGGCTGCTGAAGTCGTCGTTGTCATCCACTTCAAGCAGGTAGGTACCGGAACGCGCTGGCATGCTCCACGTGAACTCCGGCGTCACCGCCTGGTCTGTGGCGCCTGGCATCGGCGACAGGAGGCGCGGCACGGCCGGAACGTCGTCGACCGCGCCCACCCGTACCAGGATGCCGCGATCATCGGCGTCGGCAGCGCTGCCGTTAACCGTGAACGAGTAGTCACCGGACGACACGGAACCGTCGGCCGTGACCGACAGCGTCGTCATGCCCGGTGGGGTTCCCGGCGTTACCGGGTTGTTGGAGAACGACGCACCGAAGCCCGCGGGCAGATCGATCGTCGTCAGCGTCACAGGGTTGCTGAACTCCTGCACAGAACCGACTTCGATGGCGATGTCCGCCAGGTCGCCGGGTGTGCACAGCTGCTGGTTGGTGTTGGTCGCCGAGAGCAGGAACGTCGGCTCGCCGGTGATGTTGACGATGTCAGCCGAGTACACGTCCTTGGAGTTCGGCGGGCCGTCGCGGTTGTCGGTCCACACTGCCAGCACTTTCTCGAAGAGCACGGACACGCCGTTGTAGTCACCCCACTCCTGGCCGTCGGTCAGGTTGGCGGACGTTTCCGGCGAGATGCGCGCGGGCTCTGCCCAGGTCACGCCGCCGTCCAGCGAGAAGTTGTAGTACAGGTCAACGCCGGTGCGGGCGTCCGAATTGCGCGTGTCGTAGAACACAACGTGCACGACGCCGTTCTGGTCGACCGTCAGCCACGGGTTGTAGCGGTCGACGGACTCGTTGTCGCGCATGTCATGCGGCGTGGAGAAGCCCCACGTGGCGCCGCCGTCGCGCGAGTATGCGATAACCACCAGCGTGTGGTTGTCCACCGCACTGCCGGTTTCCGGCTCGAGCGTGTCGGCCCAGGATACGTAGATGGTGCCGTCAAACGCGCCGCCCGTGCGGTCGGCGTCGGTGGCTGCATAAATCCACGCGTTGCGGGACTCCATCGACGGCACCGGCCAGTCGAAGGCGCCATTGGTATTGGCAATGCTAACCGGCGCCTCAAAGGATTCGCCGCCGTTCGTGGACTTCAGCATGGTGATCGTCTGTGCACCGAACGCGCCGTAGAAGTAGTAGATGTTACCGGCGCTGTCGGTTGTGATGTCACTGCCGATGCCGGACGGTGCGCTCGGGAACGCCGTGATGTCCCACGTAAGGCCCTGGTCCGTACTGCGGGCAAACTGCATCGTGTTGCCGTTGTGGTACGTCAGGTAGATGTTGTCCTTGTACGGCGACGTCTCGGAGATGTCGACGTGCAGGAATTCCTTGTCGGAACCGCTGGGCGTAAGGTCAAAGCGGTCGACCCAGGTCTGGCCCTTGTCGAAGGAGCGCCAGAACGATACGCCGATGGAGCCGCTCAGCGCCGCCACGTAGGCGACCTCGCCGTCCGAAGACCAGCCGACCGTCGGGTCGCAGCAGGTGTTCGGCAGCACGCCCGAAATCGTCCAGGTCTGGCCGCCGTCTTCGGAGTAGTACATCTCCTGGCCGCCATTGTTGTTGGAACCGGCAATGACGAACTGCGGCTGCGCCTGGTTGATCTCGATCGTGACTTCGTTCGCGCCGAGCACCTGGTTCAGCTTCACCTCGCCGTTGATCGGCACGGTGCCGCGGTTGTCGGTGCCCTCTTCGCCGCGCTCGATGCGGCCGTCAATCATCAGGCCACCGTGGCGACGGTAGAACAGCGGCACAGCGGCGCGCGGATACTGGGCCATGCCTTCGCGGCGAAGGTTTTTGAATTCGCGACGCAGTTCGACGCGGAAGAAGGCCGGAATCGGAACGTCCAGTTCGGCTTCATTCTTCGCCAGAAGGTCGAGATCTTCGCGGGTGAGCCGGTAGTTCCGGTCATCCCATGGCGCGTATTCCGCGAGTTTCGCGTAGTCGACCGACTGGTCGGCGCCGCGGCTTTGTTCGATGGTTTGCGCCACTGCCGCATTGGCGAACGCGCCGAGCGCCGTCACCAGAACGACGGCGCCGCTGCGTGTGAGGCTACGCCGTACCGCCACTCCTGGCAGTACCGAGTTTAGAAAGTGCATTTACAGACCCCCGTGAGACAATCATTGTATTGAGGCATTCCGATTGCGAATTTTTATTGGTCAATGCCCGGAACCCCCGAGTATATCGGGTTATCCCCCGGCATGCCTCAGAAAAGGAGGCTCAGGAAAGCAAAAACCGCCGCCTCACCAGAAGGCTAGAGGGAAAAGAGGAATTCCTGCATGCCGTTACCCAGCAGCATCGCCCGTTCGATGCGGTAGGCGGGCATGGCCCTCGTCAGGTCATCGGGGGTGTAGCGCGGCGCCTCCCGACTGGCTGGCGCGGCGAAATTGTTGACCAGGCTGCAGTCCGGCAGCGGCACGAAGGTACCGGGCTGCTCCGGCATGTGCGTGTCGGAGTAATAGATGAGCGCATGGGCGCGCGCGCCCGGGCGGGCGCGGGCGGCAATACCCGCCATGACCGCGGCGAGCGCCGGCCTGGACAGGTAATTCAGCACGTCCCAGCACAGGATGAGGTCGATCGGTTCGTCCTGGCGCCGCGGCAGCACCGAGTCGACGACGGCCTCGAGGTCCTCCGGATGCTCGATCGGCGCTTGCAGGCGGTCCAGGCTGTCCGGCAGGTCGGCGATGTCGAGCCGGCACGGATACTGGCTCATGAGGCCGATGGTCTGGTTGGTCGCCGCACCCAGGTCCATGACGACCTGGCGCCCGGCCGTCTCCAGCGGCTCCACCAGTGACCTGAACAGCGGCGCGTTGAGCGCCTTGGGCACCTCCGCGGACTGGCGCGCGGTTGTGCCGCCGACCCAGTCAATCACGGCAGTGATGCGGGTCGGCGACGGTTGTGACGCTGTGCACTAGAGCGGGTCTTTGCTGGCAGCCGCCTTGGCCCCTGCCGGTGCGCTGGCGCTGGCGGCCTGGCTGGCTCCGTTGGCCTTGGCAGTGTCTGCCTTGGCGCCGCCACTCTTGCCACTGCCCTGGCCGCCGCGCGCACCCTTCTGCGCTGGTGCCTTGGAAGTGGTGCTGCCGAGCGCGGCCTCCACCGCCTGCGGGTCCATTTCGATCGAGCCCTTGAAGCGCGCACCGTCCTCCAGGCTGACCCGCGGCGCCGTGATGTTGCCGCGCACCTGGGCGTTGCCGCGTATGCTGACGCGCTCGGAGCCGAACAGGTCGCCTTCCATCAGGCCGTCGACCGTCACCGACTTGGCGTACACGTTGGCGCGAATTTTTCCTTCCTGGCCAATGGTTAGCGTGTTGTTGCGCAGCTGCACCGTGCCATTGACGTCGCCTTCGATGCGGAGGTCTTCCTCGC
>JBCAXP010000191.1:0-8784 GCA_038533995.1 Pseudomonadota bacterium | reverse complement strand
CCGGTAAATGACGCTGGCATTCACCAGCAGCGAGTCTTCCGACGTCACACTGCCGTCCTCAATGAGCGGCGCCTCACCCAGGTACCGTGCACGCAGGCTGGCTGAGAGGCCATTCTCCCACACGCCGTTCAGGCCCAGCGAGAACGTGGACTCCACCGCACCGGGAATCTCCCGCTCATTGCCTGGCACCTGGAACTCAGCGTCGGTGTACGTGTAGGCCGCGTTGAGCGCGAGCCAGTCTGTAGCCTGCCAGAACGTGGATGCCTCGAAGCCGTAGCGCTCACTGCCGTCGTTGGCTTCGGTGCCGCCGGCGTCACCGACGAACACAAGTTCCGAGTCCAGCTCCAGCCAGAACGCGACCAGGGCAGCATTGAACCGCCCACCACGCTCAAATTTGATACCAAGCTCGGCACCTTCACTTTGAACAAGCGCTTCGACAGGGTCCACCGCGTCGCCGCTGGCGGGGTCCACCGAGATCACGGTGCCGCGCACGTCGTTCGAGTGAAAACCGCGACCCCAGTTCATGTAGCCTTCGAGGTCATCACGGAAGCGGTAAGCGAGGTTAAATTTCGGCGTCACCAGGGTGTCGTCCCCGGTGCCGGAATTCTCGTCGCGCAGAGCGTTGACGTCCCAGTCGTAGTAGTCGGCACGTAAGCCGGCGATGGCACGCAGCTTCGAGGTAACTTCCCATTCGGCCTCACCATGCAAACCCAGTGACAACTCGTCCACGGTGTCCTGCCGCACGGTGCCGTTTCGCACGCGCGCTGCCGTGTTGTAGAGGCCGACTTCCTGAATGTCGTCGTAGCGAAGTTCCCCGCCCCACCGGAATTCTACGGGCGTGCTGCCGAAGAGCTTTTCCAGATTGCCGCCAATGTGGCCGCCGTAGATGCGGCGTGAATCGCGCTGCTCGAACTCGTCGCCGTTTACCGGGTCGTCAAGCAGGTAGTTGAAGTTCGAGTACAGCGTGAAGTCGTAATCGATAAAGTATGCGCCGGCGTGCCACGAACCAAAGTCGAGGTTACCGTTCAGCGCGTAACGCTCCGTTTGACCACCCAGATCGGGATCAATAAATCCGAGCCGGTCGATCAGGCCGGAGTCCACCGCGCGGGACGGAATCTGGTCTGTAGAGTCCCATTCGCCGTCGTAGCCCTGAAAGGTAATGCGCGCGCGCGCACTACCCGCGTCGAACGCGTAGCTCAGGAACAGCTTGTCCTGCTTGAGATCTTCGTTGATCTCCCAGGGACCGTCGTAGCGCGTGGCATCGATGACACCGGTGAGCACACCGTTGCCCGCATCGATGCTGCTGCCAGCCACGACGTTGAAGAAGTTGAATTCACCGACGGTGACGCCCGCGAGCGATTCCGGCAGACGCTCGTAGAAGGAAAAGTCCACGCTGCCCGCCGACGAAAAGTCACCGGCGCTCGCGCTGTAAGGACCTTTGCGGTAGGCGGTCGTCGCCACGGTGTCGGGAATCAGGAAGTTCAGATCGAGATAACCCTGGCCATGGCCGTGCGTGCGCATGTTGATCGGCACACCGTCGGCCGTGGCTGAAAAATCGGTACCGTGATCGAGGTTGAAGCCGCGCAGGAAATACTGGTTGGCTTTACCGGTACCCGAATGCTGGGTAGCAACCATGCCAGGCACGGCTTCGACAAGCTCGCCGACGCGGAGCTTTGGCACCAGCTTGATGTCGTCGTAGCCGACAAGTCCCTGCGAAGCAGACTGGCTTACGCCGATGGATTCCTGCGCCCGGCCGTAGGTGACCAGCTCAGCCATTGCTTCATCTTCGTTCTCATGCGCCTGCGCGGGCAACATACCTGTCGCCAGAGCGGCTGCGACACACGCCGCAAGATTGTGTTTTTTCACCGGGGTTGCTCCCTGCTGTAATTAGAGTTCTTGGTGCTACGCTTTTCTTGTTACTTTATATCAATCGCGTGTTGCTACCACAATCATTATGGACCCTGCGGTTACAATTAAATGCGTTTATTGACATAAAGGTTATCGCCGGAGCGCATCAACGATGAACAGTACTACCGCGGCCCAGATGCACGCGAAGCAAACGACATAAGCTGACGTCAGCACCTCGCCATAAAGCACTCCCATGCCGAACTGCATCGTCGGCGCAAGGAACTGCATAAAGCCCAGCGTGGTAAGCCGCAGGCGCCGCGCAGCCAGTGCGAACATCAGCAGCGGCAACACCGTAACCGGCCCGGCCAGCAAGAGCAGGCCGACCATGCCCGGCGCATCCATCGAAAAAGCCGATGACTCCGTAGCGAGTCCGTAGCCAAGCCATGCGAGCGCCATCGGAAACAGCACGAGCGTCTCGATGAAAAGGCCCGCCATACCGCTGATCTCGACGTACTTGCGTATGACGCCGTAGATCGTGAACGACACGGCAAGAATCAGCGAAATCGCCGGAAACGTATCTCCACTGAACGACAGCACCACGACGCCGGCGGCGGCCAGCACCACCGAGGCAAGCTGCAGCGTGCTCAGCCGCTCGCCGAACATCACCACACCTGCCAGCACATATACGAGCGGGTTGATGTAGTAGCCCAGGCTGGCCTGAAAAATATTTCCGGTCTGCACTGCCCTGATGTACACGAGCCAGTTGATCGCGATGAAGATCGCCGCCAGCGCGAGCAGACCGAGGGTTCGGCCGGTGGCGAGCGCGCGCAACACCTCCCGGCCCTGGCGCCGGGCGAGAATGATAATGAGGCCAAACGGCACCGCCCAGATGATGCGGTGTGCGAGCACTTCCAGCGACTCGACCTGCGCCACCAGCTTGAAGTACACCGGCATGCAGCCCCACATGCCATAAGCAAGGAGCGCGGCGATCACGCCTTCGCGCGCAACCGTTGCATTGTCTGTCGGGCTGGTCTGGTTCATTGCCCGCGGCATAGTACCGGAAAAGTCCGGCCGCGAAGCGTCCGATCTCGCCCGGTCGATTCACCTTCTCAAAGTCTTTCGCATCCATATGCAACCGCGTTATGGGGCGATAACGAACGCTTCGTTCACTTGGGGCGAGGTTGCACCTACGGTAGTAAGCCTGTCAGACCACCACGAGAACGCGCCCATGGCCACCGCCAGCCACGACATCGCCCCGCTCATCGAAGCGGACACGTTGCAGCAACTGGACGCCGCCGTCGGGCACCTGAGTGCTACGCAGCTTATCTGGGCCAGCGGCTACCTGGCCGGCCGTGCCGCACAGGCGCAGCCTCTCGCTTACCCGCTGGCACAACCTGTCGCACAAGCCCTGGCCCAACCAGCGGCGCCGGTGGCCGCCCCGGCGAGCTACGGGCAGGCTGCGCCCGAGGAATGGGCCATTCTGTATGCCACGGAAACGGGCAACAGCCGGCGGCTCGCCACTCGCCTCGCCGAACGCGCCCGGGAAAACGGCATGGCCGTTCGCCTCGAAGACCTCGCCACCTACAAGCCGCGGCAGTTCGCGAAAGAAAGCCACGTGCTGTTTGTCGTGGCGACACACGGACTCGGGGATGCTCCGGACGGCACCGCCGGGTTCTTCGATTTTCTGTCCGGCGAGCGAGCGCCGCGTCTCGACAACCTCGCCTACTCCGTTTTGTCACTGGGTGACAGCAGCTACGACGACTTCTGCCTTGTCGGCCAGGAACTCGACGCCAGGCTCGAGGCACTGGGCGCCACACGCCTGGCGGACCGCGTTGACTGCGACGTCGACTTCGATGCACCCGCAGAGCGGTGGATCAGCTCGGTACTCGACAAGGCCGAGGTGCTGTCACCGGCCGAGCCCGCCGCCAGCCAGCAGCCGGTGTTGCGCGCCGTTGCGACCGCCCCAGCGCCCGTTGAATGGAGCCGTGAGCGGCCCTTCCCCGCCGCCGTGCTCGCCAACCAGCGCATCACAGGCAAACGATCGACCAAGGACGTGCGTCACGTCGAACTGCTGCTGGAGGACAGTGGCCTTCACTACGCCCCGGGTGACGCGCTGGGCGTCGTACCGATGAATCCGGAGCCGGTCGTCGAGCAGGTGCTGACGCTCGGTCGCTTCGACGCGAACGCACCGGTGGTGGTCGGCAGCGATACGCTGCCGCTTGCCGACGCGCTGCGTGAGCGGCTGGAGATCACTACCACGAGCCGCAACTTCCTCAAAGCCTGGGCAGATGCCTCCGGGTCCACGGCCCTGCAGACACGCTTAAGCGAAACCGGCGGCGCCCTTCGAGACTTCCTGTCTGTGAACCAGGTGTCCGACATCCTGGCTGCTCACCCGGGCGACGTTGGTGAACAAACCTTCGTCGACAGCCTGCGCAAGCTGACGCCGCGCCTGTACTCGATCGCGTCCAGCGAGGCGGAGAACCCCGACGAAGTTCATCTCACCGTGCGCCGCGTGAATTACACCGCCCACGGCCGCGAGCACTGGGGCAGCGCTTCGGAGTACCTGGCCCGCCGGTCGACGGACGACACGGTGCCGGTGTACGTGGAACCAAACGACCGCTTTCGTTTGCCCACTGACGGCGACACCCCGGTGATCATGATCGGCGCCGGCACGGGCATTGCGCCGTACCGCGCGTTCCTGCAGCAGCGTCAGTACAACGGCGACGGTGGCCGCAACTGGCTGTTCTTCGGCGACCGCAGCTTCCAGGAGGACTTTCTTTACCAGGTGGAATGGCTGCGCTACCGACGCACCGGGCTGCTCGACCGGCTCGACGTGGCTTTCTCCCGCGACCAGGCCGAGAAGGTCTACGTGCAGCACCGCATCGCGGAACAGCGCGATGCGCTCTACCAGTGGCTGGACGACGGCGCACACGTTTACGTTTGCGGCGACATGACGCACATGGCCCCCGATGTGCATGCCGCGCTGCGCGACGTGATCGCTACCGGTCGCGGCATCAACGATGAGGCCGCCGAGGCAGTGTTGAACGACATGAAGGCCGCCGGCCGCTACCAGCGAGACGTGTACTGATGAGCGACGCGAAGAAAGACGCGCCGGTTGAAGTGGAAGGCATCAAAGAACGCAGCAACCGGCTACGCGGCACGCTGCTCGACAGCCTTGGCGACCGCGCGACTGGAGCCATCAGCGAAGACGACACGCAGATTTCGAAGTTCCACGGGATCTACCAGCAGGACGATCGTGACATTCGCGCCGAACGCACGGAGGCGAAGCTCGAGCCTGCGCACAGCTTCATGGTCAGGGTGCGCGTGCCCGGCGGCGTATGCACACCAGAACAGTGGCTCGGCATGGACGCCCTGGCACAGGATCATGCGAATGGCACACTTCGGCTAACTACCCGCCAGGCGTTTCAGTTTCACGGGATACTGAAGGGCAACCTTAAGGCCTCCATCCAGGCCATCAACACCGAAGTGCTCGACACCATCGCTGCGTGTGGCGACGTCAACCGCAACGTGATGTGCACTCCACTGCCGGAGACCTCGCGCGTGCACGCCTCGGCGCTGCGCTATGCGCGCGACATTTCCGATCACCTGACGCCGCGCACCGGTGCTTACCACGAGATCTGGCTGGACGGCGACAAACTGGACCCCGGCGCCCCGCCGGAAGTGGAGCCGATTTACGGTGATCACTACCTGCCACGCAAGTTCAAAATTGCGATGGCGATTCCTCCGCAGAACGACGTCGATGTGCTCGCTCATGACCTTGGCTACATCGCCATTGAACGCGGTGGTCGCCTTGTCGGCTTCAACGTGACGGTCGGCGGCGGCATGGGCGCAACGCATGGCGACCCGGCCACGTTTCCACGGATAGCTGACGTGCTCGGCTTTTGCACGCCCGCCCAGGCAGTGGCCGTGGCCGAACACATCGTGACGATTCAGCGCGATTTCGGTGACCGCACGAACCGCAAACACGCACGCTTCAAGTACACCGTGGCCGATCGCGGCCTTGAGTGGCTGCGCGAGGAGTTTGCCAGGCGCGCGGGCTTCGCGCTGTTGCCCGCCGCCCCGTTCGCCTTCACGCACGTGGGCGACCGCTACGGCTGGGTGCGCGGTGATGACGGCCTCTGGCACGTGACGCTCTACGTACCAGCCGGCCGGCTCGCCGACACTGACGATGCGCGCTGGCTGACCGGCCTGAGACTCATCGCGCAGCAGTACGCCGGGGAGTTCCGCCTGACGGCCAACCAGAACGTCATCATCAGCGGCATTCAACCGGACGAGCGCGCCACCGTTGAGCACCTCCTCGAAACGCACGGCCTTGAACAATGGAAGACGCTCACGCCGCTGGGCCTGAACGCGCTTGCCTGCGTGGCGTTGCCGACCTGCGGCCTTGCCATGGCGGAGGCGGAACGTTACCTGCCCGACCTGCTGGCCAGCGTGCAAGGCAGGCTCGACCAGCACGGGCTGCGCGAGGCCGACCTTGTTCTGCGCATCACCGGTTGCCCGAACGGCTGCGCCCGTCCGTACCTCGCCGACGTTGCCCTCGTCGGCAAGGCGCCCGGCCGCTACAACCTGTTCCTTGGCGGCGGCACGTCGGGCGAGCGCCTGAACCAGCTCGTGGCTGAAAACCTGTCCGAGGAAAAAATTCTCGAGGTCCTGGACGATCACTTTGCCCGCTATGCGGCAGAGCGCAACGGCGATTAGGGCTTCAGTGATTACCTGCACCGCAGCGGCCGGCTGGAGGCTGCCGCGTGACGGTCACGGCGCTTCAACCCTGTGCCCGCCTTGCCGAGGCACTTCGCGGACCGGTCCAGCCGTCCCCGCAGGATGCTGCGCAGTGCGACGCCTGGCTGGGTGGTCTTGACGCCGAGGAGCGCGTCCACTGGGCCCTTGACCAGCTACCGGAGAAACCCGTGCTCACGTCGTCCTTTGGCGCGCAGGCCGCGGTGATGCTGCACCTGGTAACGCAGGCAAAGCCGGACATTCCCGTGGTGCTGATCGATACCGGTTACCTGTTTCCCGAGACCTACCGTTTCGTTGACTCGCTGCATGAGCGGTTGTCACTCAATCTTCACGTGTATCGGCCTGCCATGAGCGCCGCGTGGCAGGAGGCACGTTACGGGCACCGCTGGGAAAACGGCGTCGACGGTCTGGCGGCTTACAACCAGGAGAACAAGGTTGAGCCGCTGCAGCGCGCCCTGAAGGAACTTCGGGCCGGCACATGGTTCTCGGGCCTGCGTCGCGCGCAGGCGAGCACACGCGCGCGCACGCCGTTTGTCGAACGTAAGGGGGCGGTCTGGAAAGTACACCCGATTGCCGACTGGGGTGACAGGGAGGTGTTCCGCTACCTGAAAAAGCACAACCTCCCCTACCATCCGCTGTGGGACGAAGGCTACGTGTCTATCGGCGATGTACACACGACGCAGCCGCTTCACGCGGTGGAGTCAGCCGAGCAGACGCGCTTCTTTGGTCTAAAGCGGGAGTGCGGCATTCATGAACTGGACCTGGGCGAGCCCTGAGACAACGCCGCGCGCCGGCTAGCCGCAACCGGTACGCAGTGGCAGCTCGACGCCGTCGAACAGGGCTTCTATCGCCGCCGGATCGGCAAGCTCGATGGCCTCACGCACTTTTGCAGGCGTAAGGTGACTGGCGAACAGGCCAATGAAATCCATCATGTACTGCCGCAGCACGGTGCCCCTTGAAAAGCCGAGCCACGTCGTACAGCGCGGCAAAAGACCAATGGCGTCAAGCGCCATGAGCTCAGGCTCATCGCTGCACTCGTAGGCCATGCTCGCAACGACGCCGACACCCATACCCATTCGTACGTAAGTCTTGATGACGTCAGCGTCCCGCGCCGTGAACACAACGTCGGGATCCAGTTGCCGGTCGGCAAAGGCACGCTTGAACGACGACTCACCGGTGGCGCTGAACACGTATGTGACCAGCGGATACCGCGCAAGCGCCTCGAGGCTCATGTCACCGGTTTCCTCGAGCAGAGGATGGTCCTGCGGCACGAGCACGATTCGATCCCAGCGGTAGCACGGCAGGATCACCAGCTCGGGAAACAGGCGGTAGGCATCCGAGGCAATGGCGAAGTCCACCTGCTGACTCGCCACCAGCTCGGCGATCTGCTCCGACGTACCCTGGTGCAACTCGAGGGACACGTTCGGGTAGCGCTCGCGAAACGCACGAATGATGTCGGGCAGCACGTAGCGCGCCTGCGTGTGCGTCGTTGCAATGGACAGGTTGCCCGACTGCTCCGTTGCAAGCTCATCCGCGAGGCTGCGAATGTTGTCGACTTCCTGCAGGATGCGCCGCGCGCGCCGGATGACCTCGTCACCCGCCGGAGTAATCGACGCCAGCGTCTTGCCCTTTCTGGCAAACAGCTGCAGACCCAGCTCCTGCTCAAGCAGCTTAAGCTGACGGGAAATGCCTGGCTGGCTCGTGTACAGGCGCTCTGCCGCCGCGGTTATGTTGAGACCGCTGTCGACAATGCCGAGAAGGTATTTGAGTTGTTGCAGCGTCATACGCTGACAGTATTCCCTGTGTATAGCATGCGGTAATAAGGCAAGAAGAAACGATTATTGTTCCTTCTTTCGGCGCTTCGCTAAGCTGAATATCGTTTACTTAGCTACCAGAGCCGCATGATGAACCACTACGCGCTTTTCGCCAACCTGCAAGACCGGCCGTGCCTCGTTGTCGGCGCGGGGGAAGTCGGTGCGCGCAAGGCACGCCAGCTCGTTGAGAGCGGCGCTGCGGTGACCATCGTTGCCCTCGAGGTGGGCAGCGAGGCGTCGGACATGGCGTCGCGCGGCGAGCTTAAGGTCGAGCAGCGCGCCTTTGAGGACACCGACGTGGACGGCGCCATGCTCGTGATCGCCGCGACGAGCGACGATGCGCTCAACCAGCGTATCTTCGACG
>JBCAXP010000190.1:0-8791 GCA_038533995.1 Pseudomonadota bacterium | reverse complement strand
CCGGGGGTGCACCCCCGGCCCAATCTGGGTCTTGCTCCCGATTCTGATCGGGCAAATGTCCAGCAGCACGCAGCCGTAGTTCAGGAACACTTCGTCTTCGATGTAAACGTTGTAACCGTAGTCTACGAAAACCGGCGCCCGCAACGCGCAGCTCTCGCCGATTGACCCCAGAAGCTCGCCCAGAATCCTGTTGCGCTCATCCGACTCGCCGTAAATTGTCGAGTTGTAGTCACGCATCAGCCGCTGCGCCCGCATCCGGTCCTGCACCAGCTCAGGGTCACCCGGCGAATAGCGTTCGCCGCTGATCATTTTTTGCTTTTCGGAAGGCATCGTACTTTCGAGGGACAAAGTCTACGCAGAATTTGCGTCGGGTGCCCGCGAAGGCGATCGTGTTTGTCGCGGCGGCTAGGATGCGGTCCGCTGGAGGTCACGCCCGGGCGGGCAAACCAACTGTTCAACTTCATCAGCGCTGCCCGGTCTGCCGAGCAGGTACCCTTGCACGGCATCGCAACCCTGGTCCCGCAGGAACTCGAGCTGCGTCTGGGTTTCAACGCCTTCGGCAATCACGTTGAGCTGCAGTCCGCGCGCCATGGCGATAATCGCCTTCACGATGGCGGTGTCGTCGTCGCTCGTGGAAATCTCGTTGACGAAGGACTGGTCGATCTTCAGCGTGTTGAGCGGAAAGCGCTTGAGGTAACTCAGCGATGAGTAGCCAGTGCCAAAATCGTCAACGGAGATGCGCACACCCAGGGCACGCAGCATCTCCAGCGAGTCGATGCATTCCTCGACGTCCTGGATAATGGTTCGTTCGGTGAGCTCGAGCTCGAGGCAGTGCGGCGCCATGCCTGACGCCGTCAACGCCCGCTTGACCTGCTCCACCAGGCCCTGCCGGTAGAACTGCTTTGACGCAACGTTGACGGCCACGCGCATCTCGGCGAGGCCTTCGCGACGCCACGCGGCATGCTGCTCACAGACGGTGTGCAGCACAAACTCACCCATCGGCACGATGAGCCCGGTGTCTTCGGCGACCGGGATGAACTCCGCTGGCGACACCTGGCCGCGTGCCGGGTGGTGCCAGCGCAGCAGTGCCTCGAAGCCCGTCACCTGCATGCCGTCCAGGCGAACCTGCGGCTGGTAGACCACGGACATCTCGCCATTGTCGAGCGCTTTTCTCAAGTCTCGCTCAAGCGACAGCCGGCCGCTGCTGGAATCCTGCATGGATTCGCGATAGAAGCGGTACGTGTTACGGCCCGCCGCCTTGGCCTGGTACATCGCGGTATCCGCGTATTTGAGCAGCGTGTCCACATCGTCGCCGTCGGCAGGTGCCACCGCGATACCGATGCTCGGCGTTACGAAGAGTTCCTGGTCGTCAATGACAATCGGGCGGGCAATCGCCTTGATGATGCGTTCGGCCACCACCGTCGGATTCCAGCCCGCGCCGAACTGCGTCAGCATGATGGTGAATTCGTCGCCGCCAATGCGACCGATCGTTGAGTCGTTGCGCACCGTCGACTCGCAGCTAACGCCGACGCGGTCGCTGGAACGAAGGCAGGCGCGCAGCCGGTCGGCGACAATCTGGATCAGCTGATCGCCGGCGGTGTGTCCGAGGGTGTCATTGATCACCTTGAAGCGGTCGAGGTCGAGGAACATCACGGCAACCTCTCCGGCCGTCTTCTCGCTGCGCTTCAGGGCGCGGCGCACCTCGTCGCGAAACCGGCGCCGGTTCGCAAGGCCAGTGAGGTCGTCATAGTGCGCCTGCTGATGAATGCGGCGCTCTGCCTGTTTGCGCTTCGTGATATCGCGCACGATGGCCAGCGCCTCGTCGTCGCTGCTCGCCACAAGGCGCGCTTCGAAAAAGGTGCTCTCGCCATCGACAGGCAGTTCGTATTCGTAGCACTGCACGCCGCCGTCGCGAAAAACGCTTTCCAGCCCCTCGCCCGCGCGGTCACCGGGTATGGTACTGGTGAAATCTTCATGGGCACGAACACCGAGCTCACCGAGAGCGGCAATCGCCTCGGCATGCGGGCCGGCGTCGGTACCAATCACTTTGCCGCACCGGGTGAGCTGGAACAGCGCATCCGGCATAGCACGCAGCATGGCGCGGTTCTGCGCCTGGCTCTTGTGCAGGCTCTTCACCGTTTCGCCAGCGCGCAGCACGTACTTCACGCGATGCGCCAGCACGGTCCAGTTCACCGGCTTGGCAATGAAGTCTGTTGCGCCAGCCTGGTACGACTGGTCGACCGAGGCCATGTCGTCATGACCGGTCACCATGAGAATGGGCACATACTTGCCCTTGGGATCGTTGCGGATGTGGCGGCACACCTCGAAGCCGTGCACCACGGGCAGGTCGACATCGAGAAGAATGACCTGCGGGTGCCACTCGTGAAACCGTTCGATGGCGTCACCGCCGTTGTCCGCCTCGGCGATGGTGAAGCCCTCGCGCTCCAGGGCGGCGCGCATCAGCGTGCGCAGCATGGGGTCATCGTCGACGATCAGCACGCGCCGATCGATCATGGACCCCTCCTCGCCAGGCGCCGCGCTCACGGCCAGCCTCTGAACATAATCCGGCGCTGGGTGGCGACAGGCGCCGCGCGGCTGGGCCACGGATTTTGCGTGCAGAACTGACAGAGTATCGCCATCACACAATCATGCCCATTTCAGGCACGATCTTGTGTGCTGCACGTCCCGTTTAGGGCATTTCTACGTCAATTTACGCAGCATCGGTGGCCAGCAGCACCGGGTCGTAACCCAGATTGGGGCTCAGCCAGCGCTCGGCCTCCTGCTGGGACACGCCCTTGCGGCGCGCATAGTCAGCCACCTGGTCCTGGGCGATCTTGCCGAGAAGGAAGTAGCGCGATTGCGGATGCGAGAAGTACAGGCCGCTAACCGCTGCGGTCGGCCACATGGCAAACGACTCGGTCAGCGTAATACCCGCATTGCGCTCCACGTCGAGCAGCTTCCACAACGTGGCCTTCTCGGTGTGATCCGGACACGAGGGGTAGCCAGGCGCCGGGCGGATGCCGCTGTAGCGCTCGGCAATCAGGTCGTCGTTCGTGAAGCGCTCGTCGGCCGCATAGCCCCAGAACTCTTTGCGGACTCGCTCGTGCATGCGTTCGGCAAACGCTTCGGCGAGGCGGTCAGCCAGCGCCTTGAGCAAGATGGAGTTGTAGTCGTCGTGGTCTGCTTCGAACCGCTGGATGTGCTCGTCGATGCCCTCACCGGCGCACACGGCAAAGCCGCCCACGTAGTCCGCAAGTCCGGTCGCCTGCGGCGCGACGAAATCCGCGAGGCACAGATGGCTGTTGCCTGCCGGCAGGTGCTTCTGCTGACGCAGCATGTGCAGCGTCGCGAGGGAAGTCTGCCGGTCGTCGTCTGTGTAAAGCGCAATGTCGTCGTGGCCCACGCTGTTGGCCGGGAAAAAGCCGACAACGGCCCGCGGCCGCAGCCAGCGTTCCTTCACGATGCGGTCGAGCATGGCGTTGGCGTCGGCATACAGCTTCGTCGCCGTCTCGCCCACGACGCTGTCAGTGAGAATCTGCGGAAACTTGCCCGCCAGCTCCCAGGTGCTGAAGAACGGCTTCCAGTCGATGAACTCACGGAGCTCTGCAAGGCTGTAGTCATCGAAGCTGCGAACACCGGTGAACGCCGGCGCCGGCGGCTCATAGCCTTTCCAATCCACCGGTTCGCGATTGTCGCGCGCCGAACGCAGATCCAGGCTGGGCGCCTTGACGCGCTTGCGTGAGTGCTGCTCGCGACGCTTCTCGCAGTCGGCCTTGACTTGGCTTACGAAATCGTCGCGGGTGTTTTCGCCGGTGAGCGCCTGGGCAACGCCCACGGCACGAGAGGCGTCCTTCACGTACACCACGGGGCCGCTGTACGCCGGGTCGATTTTCACCGACGTGTGCGCTGGCGACGTGGTGGCACCGCCGATCAGCAGCGGCAGCTTCATCCCGGTGCGCTGCATCTCGCTTGCCACGTGCACCATCTCGTCGAGTGACGGCGTAATAAGTCCGGAAAGCCCGATCAGGTCTGCCCCTTCGCGGCGCGCGGTTTCCAGGATGCGCTCGCACGGCGCCATAACGCCGAGGTCGATGACTTCGTAGTTGTTGCACTGGAGCACCACGCCAACGATGTTCTTGCCGATGTCGTGCACATCGCCCTTCACCGTCGCCATGATCACTTTGCCCGCGCTGCTCACATCGCCGGACTTTTCCGCCTCGATGAACGGCACGAGGTGGGCCACCGCCTTTTTCATGACGCGCGCGGATTTCACCACCTGCGGCAGGAACATCTTGCCGGCGCCGAACAGATCGCCGACAACGTTCATGCCGTCCATCAACGGCCCTTCGATTACCTGGATGGGCCGGTCGGCATTCTGGCGCGCGGCCTCCGTGTCCTCGACAACGAACTCGTCGATGCCCTTCACGAGCGCATGCTCGAGGCGTTTTTCCACCGGCAGGTTGCGCCATTCCATGTCGGTCTTGCGGCCAGTCTGCCCGGGGCCGCCGCGGTACTCCTCGGCCGCATCGAGCAGGCGCTCAGTAGCGTCGTCCCGGCGATTCAGGATGACGTCTTCCACGCTGTCGCGCAGTGCCTCAGGAATGTCGGCATAGATCGCAAGCTGGCCGGCATTCACGATGCCCATATCCATGCCTGCGGCAATCGCGTGGTACAGGAACACCGAGTGCATCGCCTCGCGCACCGGGTTGTTGCCGCGGAACGAAAAGCTCACGTTGCTGACGCCACCGCTCACCATCGCATGCGGCAGTTCAGCCTTGATACGTCGCGTGGCGTCGATGAAGTCCTGCGAGTAGTTGTTGTGTTCCTCGATACCGGTAGCCACCGCGAAGATGTTCGGGTCGAAGATGATGTCTTCGGGCGGGAAGCCGGCCTTTTCTACGAGCAGCTTGTAGGAGCGCGCGCAAATTTCCACCTTGCGATCGGCGGTATCGGCCTGGCCGGTTTCATCGAACGCCATCACGATCACCGCCGCACCATAGGCCCGCACCTTACGGGCCTGCTCCAGGAACAGGTCCTCGCCTTCCTTCAGGCTGATCGAGTTAACGATGCCCTTGCCCTGGATGCATTTCAGACCCGCTTCGAGAATCGACCACTTGGACGAATCCAGCATGATCGGCACGCGCGCGATGTCAGGCTCGGCCGCGAGCAGCTGCAAAAAGCGCACCATGGCGCCTTCTGAATCCAGCATGCCCTCATCCATGTTGATGTCGATGATCTGCGCACCGTTGTCGACCTGCTGGCGCGCCACTTCGATGGCCTTGTCGTAGTTCTCCGCCTCGATGAGCTTGCGGAAGATCGCCGAGCCGGTGACGTTGGTGCGCTCGCCAACGTTTACGAACAGGCTGTCGGGACCAATCGTCAGTGGCTCGAGGCCGCTGAGGCGCATGCGCACCGGCACATCGGGAATGGCGCGCGTCGCGTGCTTCGACACCGTGTCTCGCAACGCGGCGATGTGCTCAGGCGTGGTGCCGCAGCAGCCACCCACCATGTTGACGAAGCCGCTGTCGGCGAACTCGGCAACAACCTCCGCCATCTCGTCCGGCGTCTGGTCGTACTCACCGAACTCGTTAGGCAGGCCGGCATTCGGGTAGGCACTCACATACGTGGGCGCAATGCGCGACAGCTCCTGGATGTACGGGCGCAATTCTTCGGCGCCAAGCGCACAGTTGAGGCCAACGGCGAGCGGTTTGGCGTGGCTGACCGAGTTCCAGAAAGCCTCGGTCGTCTGCCCGGACAGCGTGCGGCCGGACGCGTCGGTAATCGTGCCGGAGATAATCACCGGCAGCCGGAAGCCCACTGTCTCATACGCACGGTCTATGGCGAAGAGCGCGGCCTTCGCGTTCAGCGTGTCGAAGATGGTCTCGACCAGCAGAATGTCGACGCCGCCCTCAATAAGGCCCATGGCGCAGTCGTAGTAGGTGCTTTCCAGCGCGTCGAAGCTCGTGTTGCGAAAGCCCGGATCGTTAACGTCCGGAGACAGCGACGCAGTCCGGTTCGTTGGACCCAGCGCGCCGGCGACAAAGCGCGGCTCGCCGGTTTGTTCCTCAACGTCGTCGGCCGCCTCGCGGGCCAGCCGGGCGCCGGCCACGTTCAGCTCATAGACCAGCTCTTCCATCGCGTAATCGGCGAGCGAAGGTTCGTTGGACGTGAAGGTATTGGTCTCGACGATGTCAGCGCCGGCCAGCAGGTACTCGCGATGGATTTCGCTAACGATATCCGGGCGGGTCAGCGACAGCAGGTCGTTGTTGCCTTTCAGGTCCTGCGGCCAGTCGGCAAAGCGTTCACCGCGAAAATCTGCCTCGTCGAGCTTTCTGCGCTGGATCATCGTGCCCATGGCACCGTCCAGAATCACAATTCGGCTGGCAAACAGTTTCTCCAGCGCCGCAAGGCGGGTGTGTCTGTCGCTCACGTCAGGCACTCCTTTCCAGCGCGGCGCTCGCGGGCGGGCGAATGCCGAGGTCATGGCAAATCGCAAACGTCAGCTCGCTGCGATTCAGTGTGTAGAAATGAAATTGTTCGACGCCTTCACGGCGCAGCGCCTGCACCTGCTCGATGGCGGTGGTGGCGGCAATGAGCTGTCGCGTATTCGCGTCGTCATCCAGGCCCTCGAAACGATGCTCGAGCCAGCTTGGTACGCTAGCGCCGCACATGCCGGCGAAGCTCTTCAGGCGCGTGAAACTGGTCACCGGCAGCAGGCCGGGCACGATCGGAACATCGATGCCCGCGGCGGCTGCCTTGTCGCGAAAACGCAGGTAACAGTCGTTCTCGAAAAAGAACTGGGTAATCGCGCGGGAAGCGCCAGCGTCGATCTTGCGCTTCAGATTTTCCAGGTCGAACTGGGCGTCGGGCGCCTGCGGGTGCACCTCCGGGTAGGCGGCCACGGAAATCTCAAAGTCTGCAACCTGCCTGAGGCCGGCGACCAGGTCGGCGGCGTACGCGTAGCCTTCCGGGTGCGGCACGTACTCGGTGCTGCCCTGCGGCGGATCGCCGCGCAGCGCGACGAGGTGGCGCACGCCGGCGTCCCAGTACTTGCGGGCAATGTCATCGATCTCATCGCGACTCGCGCCAACGCACGTCAGGTGCGCGGCGGGGGCAAGCGGCGAGTCCTGCTTCAGGCGTTTCACAATCTGGTGGGTGCGGTCTCGCGTCGAGCCGTCGGCACCGTACGTGACAGAAACGAAGCTCGGCGCCAGCGGCGCGAGGCGCTCTACCGACTTCCACAGCGTTGCTTCCATCGCCTCGGTCTTCGGCGGAAAAAACTCGAATGAAACGTCGATTGATGAAGTACCCATTGCTATCTCCTGCATTCCCTTGTCTTAAGCCTTGTCTGGCTGATTCATGTCTGCCGTTGTTGATATTGCGAGCGCCCGGTCAGGCCGCGCTCCGTGCCGCATCCGAAAGCTGTGCCACTGCGAGCACAACCGTAAGCGGCCGTCCTGTTAAACGAGTAACGTCTGGCGAGGCAAAGCCTGCCGACTGCAGCGCGCGCCGCAACGCGTCGGCGCCGATACCAAGCCGCACGCCCGCCGGCGGCATCGCCTGAGCCGGCACGCCGCGCGTTGGAAAGCCCGCGCCGAACGGCGCGAAATCCACAATCAGTACACGGCCGCCCGGGCGTAGCAGGCGACCGGCCTCCGCGAGCACCTGCGCCGGGCTCTCCGCCTTGTAGAGCAGCTGGTCCACAACGACCGTGTCAAACGAGGAATCCGGGTACGGCACCTGGTACATGTCGCCATGGCGCACCATGACCTGCGCCAGACCTGCCGCGTGCAGCCGGGTCCGCGCGACGTTCAGCATGGTGGTGGAAATATCGAGGCCCACGGCGCTGCGCGCCCGTGGCGCCAACAGCTTTAGAAGCCGCCCCTCGCCGGTGCCGATATCCAGCAGGTCACCGAGCCGCCGCTGGCCCACTGCCTCCAGCACGCTCTGTCCGAACGCAGTGTCTTCCACCGTCATGCCGCGCAGCTTCGCCCACTCGTCGGCGTGCTCGGTGAGGTAGTCGGCTGCCTGCTCGGCACGCTCAGCGCGAATCGCCGCAAGGCGCTCGCGATCGCCAGCCATCTCCGGGTCGTCGGGCGGCAGCCTGGTGAGCAGGTACTGCGCCAGCTCGGCGCCGCTGCCCGTGGCGGCCGTGCGGTAAAACACCCAGGACTGTTCCCGGAAGCGGATGAGCAACCCGGCGTCCAGCATGATCTTGAGGTGCCTGGAGACGCGCGGCTGGCTCTGGGAAACGATGCGTGTGATCTCGCTGACCGTGAACTCCCCTTCCGCCAATACGGCAAGCAGCCGGAGCCGGGTGGGCTCCGCCGCGGCGCGCAGGCACGCAAGCAGGTTGTCGGTGGCCGATGTCATTGATGGTGTCACTGCGGCAGTTCGCGAACTTTCCCAAAGAATATAGAGATATCTTTATATTTGCAACTGACTAAGAAATAAAGAAGAAATTATGACAAACTGCCGGATGAGCGCCTTTTGCGCCACATGGCGTATGCTTAACGCCCCACTGGCGGGCGGACATCGCCGCCGCGGCCACACACGGGTTGCAACGGTCACGGCAGGGTAACGATTGGAATTGACGGGATTTTGGTGGTGAACAAATACGTAACCGGCGTGATTGCCGCGGCCTGCCTTGCAGGGTCTGCGGGCCACGCCCAGACGCCCGATGCCGGGGCACAGACCTACGTGGACCGGGCCGATGCCAACGGCGACGGCGTGGTTTCCCTGTACGAACTGCGCGCGGCGTACTACGCGGACCCGGCGTTCAACCAGCGCA
>JBCAXP010000189.1:0-8797 GCA_038533995.1 Pseudomonadota bacterium | reverse complement strand
CCACGTGGTTATCAGTCACAGCATGGGCACGGTCATTTCCTATGACTGCCTCAAGAACGTTGCGGACTGCCCGTCGGTCAGTGCCTACATGACGGTCGGCAGCCCGCTCGGCCTGAGCGAAGTGCACGACAACTTCAAGCCGGAGTACAACAAGCGCAACGCGTTTCCGATTGAGAAAGTCGGTGGCGGCTGGGTCAACGTATACGACCGGCTCGATCCTGTCGCTTTCGATGCACGGATCGCCAACGACTACCAGAAAGACGGCAGTGAAGTGATCGTTGACGAAAGAGTCCGTAACACCGGCGCGTGGCGCCACAGCAGCAACAAGTACTACGGCCAGGCGGCATTGACTGACCACCTGAGGACCCTGCTCGAGCTGTAGTTCAAGCAACTGCAATGGCCAAGGACGTAAGCGGTCTGCTGACCGAGATCACGAAGGCCGCCACGGCCTACGACGCCGAGGGCGTCGAGGACGCCTCAGGCAGGCTTGCGGAGCACATCATCAAGACTATCGCGTCCCACCCACCGGGTTTCGTCAAGGAACTGGAACGAGCGGTTAGCACCTTCGACAGGCAACAGGCCGAGGACCTGTGCAACAGACTTGTGGACCATCTACAGTCCCACTCGGCGCCGTACCCCGAGGCGGAGTCCGTCAGCCTGCTAAACATCCTTCGGCGAAAACGCTACTTCGACCTGATCGTCACTGTCGCCGATGTCCTGTTGCAAACCGGCCAGGACGCACCTGCCGTCCGCCGCCAGTACGCCCAGGCGCTGCTTGACCTCAGTCACCTCAGTGCCGGCCTCGTTGTGCTCGAAGACCTCGAACGGGACTGCCTTGCAAACAACGACAGCGATGCGCTGGATGAAATTCGTGGCCTTAAGGGCAGGGCGAAGAAGCAGATGTACGTGGATGCCGCCGCCGGGAAACGCGGCGCCGGCAAACGTTTGGGCCAGCGCCTTGAGGAAGCGATCGCAGACTACGCGCACGTGTTCTCTGCGAACAGTGACAGGATCTGGCACGGCGTTAACCTCGCCGCGCTGCTGGATCGCGCGGCGCGCGACGGCCTCAGGCTCGCTGATGGTAGCCTGCCCGACGCCAGGAAGGTCGCCAACCAGGTTTTGCAAAGCGTCGCGTGCAAGAAGACCACCAACCTGTGGGACCAGGCCAGCGCCGGCGAAGCCTGCCTTGCCCTCGGTGACTATGCGACGGCGCTCGACTGGGTTCTCAGGTACACCGAAGACAACACGAAGGTCGACGCGTTCGAGTACGCGAGCACGCTGCGCCAGTTCGAAGAGGTCTGGCAGCTGGACGAGAGCACAAAGGAACAGGCGCAGATTCTGCATCTGCTGAGAGCCGCCCTGTTGCGCAAGGAAGGCGGCCGGGTGCAGCTCGACCGCCCCGTGGAAAACCTGGCCTCCGCAGCGGCCCTCGAAGACGACAAGCAGTTTGAGAAAGTTCTCGGCAAAGACCGCTACAAGACCTTTCGCTGGTACAGAACGGGCCTCGAACGTGCCCTCGGCGTGGCGCATGTTCGCGACCGCGCCGGCAATGGCCAGGGCAGCGGTTTTCTTGTCCGAGGTACCGACCTGCACGAGAGCCTGGGCCCTGACTGGGTGGTGGTTACCAACGCGCACGTGATCAGCGACGATCCGACAGAGCAGACTGGCTCACCAGCGGCACTGCCGCCGCACGAAGTGCGCATCTGTTTCGAGGCGAAGGACCCGAACACGGAATTCGACGTTGAGCAAATCCTGTTCAGTTCACCGCGAACGGAACTGGACTGCACCATCGTGAGCCTCGCGACACCGATCGAACATAGCACCCCGTATCCCATTGCCAGGCGACTGCCCCTGGTTGGCAAGAACCAGCGAGTCTACGTAATTGGCCATCCGCGCGGCGGCGGCCTGTCGTATTCCATCGATGACAACCTGCTCCTCGATCACCAGGCGCCCAAGTTGCACTACCGCGCACCTACCGAGGGTGGCAGTTCGGGCAGCCCGGTGTTCAACCAGCAGTGGGACCTGGTGGCTCTGCATCACGCCGGCGGCATGAAAATGCGCAAGCTCAATGGTAAGCCTGGCACCTACCCTGCCAACGAAGGGCTTTCGTTTCAGAGCATCAAGGCCGCGGTCGCGGCCTCTCTGTCACAGTAAGCGCGGCCTCTACCCACAAAAAAACGGAGCGGCCTATTGGCCGCTCCGCCGTGATAGGGCTGTCGCTCGATCTGCCGGGCCAGCCCGTGATTGTTACTGGAAAACTAGAGTTTGCTCTGCGCCTCCCAGCCACAATCCAGACCAATCGATACAGCACACATTTCACTCGACATTGGATCACCTCCTTTTACTCAGTTTGCCCGGGGCTAAGTATGCCCCGACGCAAGCCGAGCCGCTACAGGGGACTATCGCAAGGGCGAGCAGGGTGTGGATGACGGTCCAGGCGGGGCGAAAAACAGCGCTTTCATTCGTGCCAGGTCTGCAAAATTGATCAGCGCGTCTGGCGAACCGTCAGAATTGCCGCCAAGATCCGCGTCGGCGTTCCAGTTGCCATCATCCGGCGTACTGAAAAACGCGGCCTTCAAAAAACCAAGGTCAGCAAAGTTCACCGCGCAGTCATCCCTGCCCGGGCCCGCGTCACCGCCGATGTCGGCGTCACAGACGTTGCCGATACGATCGCCGTTCGTATCCGTCTGCGCCGGGTTTGCGACCTGCTGGCAGTTGTCGTAGGTGTCGAACACGCCGTCGCCGTCCGTGTCGGCAACGATGCCCACCGGCCGCACCACGAACAAGCCGCGGTCGCGCGTGCTGACCAGCACGTTGCCACTGTCAAAATACGGGTACGTGCTCCACGCCCCCTTGAAGGACGCCGCATTACCTTCGGGGTGCGTATCGAACCAGGCGATTTCCGTCAGCGTACCGCTGGCGATGTCCGCGCCGGCGAGAATGCGAAGCCCCGATTCGTAGTTGGCCTGGTAAACCAGGCCCTGATGAATGTAGAGATTGTGATCGACGGCGGCCGTTGTGCCGTCGCTCACGCCAATGATGGCCGGCTGCGTCAGGTCGGATACGTCCCAGATGCGGGTGCGGGTGTTGTGACCATTGTCGCGTTCATCGAATTCATCGTCGAGAAGGAAGTAACGCTGGTCCTCGGTCAGCCAGCCCTGGTGCGTGTACCCGGAACCCGAGTAACCGGTGCGGGACAACTGGGCCGGGCTGGCCTTGTCGGTAACGTCAACGATCGTGAGCGTGTCCTCGTTGGCGTTGAAGCAGATTTCTCGCCCCTGGAAGTCGCGGTCCGGACCGTTGTAGGTGACGCACTGGGCATCGTGCGTGTAGCCGTCCGAATCGAAGCATCCGGCAAAGGTCGGACTCAGCGGCACGCGAATGTCCACAATGTGCAGCCCGGCGCCGCAGGTGTTGGTGCCAACGGCGAAGGCAAAACCGGACTGCTCGTCGATCACGATGTTGTGTGAGCGGTTGAACTCGGAATACACGGTGTCGGGCGTCAGTGTCGCAGGAGGTGCGCCCGTCAGTGCGCGAAGCCGGGTCAGGTCAAACACCTGCATGCCGTGGGGACCGCCACCGTCCGCGCCGATGAATGCGTGATCGGCGTAAACCTTGATGTCCCGCCACGGCGACTCAACCGTCTGCGTGGGCAGGAAGCCGAGGTACACCGGATTCACCGAATCGGTGACATCCACGAAGGCGGTCCCGGTCGTAGTGCCCATGAGCGCATATTCCTTGCTCGTCTGCCGGTCGGTCCAGCCCCACAAGTCGGTGCCGTCGCCGCCTCCGATCTCGCTGGTGGGTAGCCACGACTGAAGATCCACATTGAGACAGGCGAACTCATCCGCCATGCCGTCTACGCACGCGGCGGCGCGCACGACGGGGCCCTCAACGCGATTGACCGGCTCGGCCGCGACGCGCGCCTTGCGCGCCTCCGAAATCGCAAAGCCCTCGCCGCCTGCGCCCCGGGCAGGGCCGGCCACGAGCAGGCTGCCCGCGAGCAGCAGCGTAAGACAGTGTGTTGCCCGCAAAAACCGGGAATTGTTGTTCTTGTTCATACGGTCGTTGTACCACAGTCCGGCAGACGGCAGGCCTGCACTTTACCTTCGGTGCTGCGTCACGGTAGGGTTGAAGGTCAGTTCCGCGCACCGGTTTAGCCTCATGAGCCACAACGAGCGAGCCGACCTCGCCCATATCACCCTTGCTCCTTACATCGTAAAGGCCACCGCGTTGATGAGTCACAGCCGCAAGGTAGGCGGAAACCAGTTCCGTCACGCGATGGCGACGCTGGCGATACTCATCGACTACAACAAAATCGACCCGATTTTGCTGAAGGCCGCCGTCATCCACGACCTCATCGAGGACATCCCGGAGACCGACGTCGACGAGCTGCGCCGCATCGATGCCGACGGGCCCGCCGTCGTAGACCTTGTGCTCGAAGTGACGCGGGAAAAGGGCCAGACCCGGGAGCAGTACCTGCAGCGCATTGTCGAGCACGGCTCGCGCTCGGCAAAAGTGCTCAAGGTCGCCGACCGCATCAGCAACCTCGTCGATCTGAACCTTGATATCTTCAAGCCGGACTACATCGCAAGCCGGCTGGAGGAAACCAGCCGCTTTATCGTGCCCATCGCTGCCGAGGTCAGCAGCGATATGGAGCACGAAGTCCGGGATCTCATCCGCAAGCGACACAGGCTGCTGGACGGTCCGGCAGCCCTGCGGCGCACCGGCAGCGCGTGAACGCGCCGGGCGAGGTCACCCCGCCGTGACGGCGAAGCCCGGGCTTTTGTTGCGCTGCCACCAAAGAAGTGCTAGAAAGCGAATAATGTTAAATCAGGCTCCCAGAAACGCCAGCTCCCGCAACGGTGCCGTCTGCCGACGACGCCGACGCCGGCGCGTTCCCGCGCAGACAGGCTGGGCCTAACCCGTTACTCCGACCCGTTATATCGACGCAACATCATCGAGTAACCCATTGGAAAAAGCCCGGCCTCACCGCTGGGCTTTTTCCGTTTTGACTTGGCACAACTGGCTGGAATGACCATGCGACACTTTCTCAGCACGATTGACTGGAGCCGCGAGGAGCTCGACACGCTGCTGCAGCTCGCCGCAACGCTCAAGCACCACCCGCAGGCCACCGACGCGGCCAGCGCCATGGACGGCAAGTCCATCGCCCTGCTGTTTCTTAACCCGTCGCTGCGCACGCGCACGTCGTTCGAGCTTGGCGCGCATCAGCTTGGCGGCAAGGCCATCGTGCTGCAGCCGGGCAAGGATGCCTGGGGCATCGAATTCGAGCCCGGCGCGGTGATGGACGGCGCTGCCGAAGAGCACATCACCGAGGTCGCCGGCGTGCTGTCACGCTACTGCGACCTCATCGGCGTGCGCGCCTTCCCGGCGTTCCAGGACTGGCAGGTCGACCGGCAGGACCGCATCATCACGGCGCTAGGCCAGCACGCGTCGGTGCCGGTCATCAACATGGAAACGATTACGCATCCGTGCCAGGAACTTGCCCTGATGCTGACCCTGCAGGAACACCTCGGCAACGTGAAGGGGCGCAACTTCCTTCTCACGTGGACCTATCATCCAAAGCCGCTCAACACCGCCGTCGCCAATTCGGCGCTGCTCATCGCGAGCAAGTTCGGTATGAACGTGACGCTGCTGTGCCCCAACGAGGACTACCTGCTCGACGAGCGCTACATGACGGCCGCAGCTGCCAACGTGGATGCCGAAGGTGGCTCGCTGAGCGTCAGCCACGACATTAAAGCGGCTTACGCCGACGCCGACGTTGTGTATGCGAAAAGCTGGGGCGCCCTGCCCTTCTTCGGCCGCTGGGAGGAGGAACGCCCGGTGCGCGAGGCGAGCCGGCACTTTCGCGTCGACGAAGAGAAGATGGCGTTGACCAACAACGCCCTCTTCAGCCACTGCCTGCCCGTGCGCCGCAACGTGAAAGTAACGGACGGCGTGCTCGATTCACCGCGGTGCGTCGCCATCGACGAAGCCGAAAACCGTCTCCACGTGCAAAAGGCGCTCATGGCGACTCTGCTGCAAAACTCCAACTGAATACCAGGAACCCAAGCCACCATGTCACAAAGCAACTCTTCGTCCGGCGACGTTGTTCTCGCCTTTTCCGGCGGCCTCGACACCAGCTTCTGCGTTCCGTGGCTGCGAGACAAGGACTATTCAGTCACCACGGTGTTCGTGAACACTGGCGGACAGAGCGACGCCGAGCTTCGCGCCATCGAGGCGCGCGCCGAGGAACTGGGCGCGGCCCGCCACATTACCGCCGACGCCGAGCATGACCTGTGGCGCGACATCGTTGTGCCGCTCGTTCAGAGCGGCGAGTGGTTTCGCGGCCAGTATCCGCTGCTGTGCTCAGACCGCTACCTCGTTGTGGCCAAGGCGCTTGCCGTGTGCGACGAGCTTGGCACCCGCAACTTCGCCCACGGCTGCACCGGCGCGGGCAACGACCAGGTACGCTTCGACCTGGCGGTGAAGGCCAAGGGCGACTACAACATCATTGCGCCGGTTCGCGACATTCAGGACAACGTCAGCAACCTGCGTGAGTTCGAGCAAGCGTACCTCACCGAGCGCGGCTTCGGCGTGCCGGACAAGTCCACGCAGTACACGATCAACCAGAACCTGCTGGGCGCCACCGTGTCGGGCTCCGAAATCGACGCGTGGGAGGCACCGGGCGACGCCACGTACCAGCTTTGCGCAAAACCGGACGACTGGCCCCGCGAGGCCCGGGACGTCACGGTACGCTTCGAGCGTGGCGTACCCGTCAGCGTCGAAGGCGAGTCTGTCAGTGGCGCCGGCATCCTTGGTCACCTGAACGAACTCGGCGGGCGGCACGGCATTGGCCGCGGTATCTACACCGGCGACACCTGCGTGGGCCTGAAGGGCCGCATCGTGTTCGAGGCGCCGGGTATCGTGCTGCTGGCGCAGGCTCACCGGGCGCTCGAACAGGCAACGTGCACCCGTTGGCAAAACGACTTCAAGCCGATGGTCGCGCGGCGCTGGACTGAAGTTGTCTACCAGGGCTTGTACTTCGACCCGCTGCGCACTGACCTCGAGACCTATCTTCACTCCTCGCAGCAGAGCGTCACGGGCAACGTCACGCTGCGGCTGCAGGGCGGCCAGGCACACCCCGTGCGAATCGACAGCCCGTATATTCTGGAGCGCGGCAACGCCCAGTACGCGCAGCGCGCCGACTGGAGTCGCGAGGAGGCCGTCGGCTTCATCCGCCTGACGGGCCAGAGCTCCGAGCTGTGGACAGCGGCGAACCGGAGCACTGAAGAGAACGCCAATGGATAGGGTACTGTCTCACCTGCGCGAGCTGGTCGCGTTCGACTCGCGCAACCCGCCGCGCAACATCACGGCCGACGAGGGCATGTTCCCGTGGCTGTGCCGCGCCCTGCCCGGCTTTCGCCATGAGCTGAGCGACCTTGGGAACGGCTGCGTCAGCCTGCTGGCCGTTCGCGGCAATCCGTCCACCGTGTTCAACGTTCACATGGACACCGTACCCGACAGCCCGCGCTGGACCCGGCCGCCGCTCGAGCTTGGGCTGTCAGGGAACCGGGCGACCGGCCTTGGCGCCTGCGACATCAAGGGTGCCGCCGCCTGCCTGATCGCCGCGGCGGAGCAAACCGACGGCCCCCTCGCGCTGCTTTTTACGTCGGACGAGGAACACGACGGCGGCCGCTGCATTCAGCACTTCCTGGATTCACCGCACGGCTTCAAGCAGGCAATCGTGTCGGAACCAACCACCTGCAGGGCGGTACTGGCTCACCGCGGCATCGCCTCGGTGCGCGTGCAGTTTGCGGGCGTCGCCGGCCACTCTTCCAGCAGCAGAGCGCTCACCGACAACGCGCTGCACCGCGCCGCCGCGTGGATCGGCCGAGCCGTGGAGTTTGCCGCCGACAGCAGCCACACGTATCAGAACCTCTCGGGGCTCGCGTTCAACGTCGGCACGGTCAAGGGCGGCATCAAGAACAACGTTATCGCGCCGGACGCCAAGCTCACCTTCGGCATCCGCCCGTTGCCTGGTCAGGACAGCGACGCGCTGCTCGACACTCTGAGGGAACTGTCGCCGCAGGACCAGGTGGCAAGCTGGGAGCGCAGCTTCTTTGGTCCCAGCCTGCCCGCAAAGGCCGGCGGCGGTGACGACCCGGTGGCCGAGGCGCGCGCGTTTGCCAGCTCCCTGGACTTCGAGATTACCGAGGCCGTGGACTTCTGGACCGAGGCCTCGCTGTTTTCTGCGGCAGGCGTACCGGCGATCGTGTTTGGACCCGGCGACATTGCGCAGGCGCACACGGCCGACGAGTGGGTGAGCCTGGCGCAGCTCGAAACCGCGTTCGACAGCTACGTGCGGGTGATCAACCGTGGGCTCTGACATGAACACACGCCACCTGATCGTGAAGCTGCTGAGCAACATGGCCAGCACGAAGGAGATTCAGCAGTATCTGAAGCGGTTCTCCAACGTTGACAGCTCCCGCTTTGCCGTTGTGAAGGTTGGCGGCGCGGTGATTGCCGAGGACTTAAAGCCACTGGCGTCGGCACTGAGTTTTCTCCACCGGGTTGGCCTTGTGCCAATCGTTGTTCATGGCGCTGGCCCACAGATTGATGCCGCACTGACAGAGGCCGGCGTGCAGTCGGAACGTCGCGACGGCCTTCGAGTGACGACGCCGGAGGTGTTTGCCATTGCGCGCCGGGTGTTCCAGCAGGAGAACCTGCGCGTTGTGGCAGCCCTCAGGGAGCTGAACGCAAACGCCACGTCCATTACGAGTGGCGTGTTTGAAGT
>JBCAXP010000188.1:0-8814 GCA_038533995.1 Pseudomonadota bacterium | reverse complement strand
GGGCCTCGTGACGCAGTTTGCCGAGGCCCGGCGGCGCACCGGCAACAGACAGCGACACCTGGCCTTCGAAGTCTGGCCCTGCGCCGACGTCCACCTGCGTGGTGGCATCGCCGTCACCACAGACGCCCAGTTCCGAATCGGCGGTGGCCACTGTAAACGGCAGCGCGAGCGTCTCGGGTCGGATAACCAGGAGGCCCTGCTCGATGTTGCTCGCCACGACCACGCCGCTCTCGAAAAACGGGTAAATGCTCCACGAGCCATTGAAGTTCGCCGCGTCGTTGGACGGGTAAATGTCGAAGAAACCGGTCTCGCTTAAGTTTCCGTTTGCAATGTCCTCGAGATCAAGGATGCGAATGCCGGCGCGATAGTTGGCCTGGTAGGCGAAGTTGCCGCGAATGTACAGGTTGTGATCGATGGCCGCGGTCCGCGCGAGATAGGTTCCGATAACGGTCGGGTTGTCGAGGTTCTCGATATTCCAGATGTAGGTCTTCGTGTTGTGGCCGAAGTCGCGCTCGTCGCCTTCATCGTCCATCAGCAGGAAGCGGTGGTCGTCCGTTACCCAGCCCTGGTGCGTGTAGTCGGAGCCGAAGTAGCCGGTGCGTGAGATCATGACGGGCGCACTTTTGTTCGTCACGTCGACAATTGTCAGCGTGTCTTCGTTGTAATTGAAGCAGATCTCGCGGTTGCCCGAGTTGTAGTCCGGGTCCGGACCATCGTACATGATGCACTGCGCGTCGTGGGTGTAGCCGTCGCCGGAATAGCAGCCGGCGAACTGCGGCTCGTCGGGAGTGCTGATGTCTATCATGTGCAGGCCACCGGCACAGCCGTCGTCGGAGTTACGGGTGCCGACGGCGTAGGCAAAGCCGCTGTCCTCGTTGATGACGATGTTATGGGCCGCACCGAAGTCGGTGTACAGCGTTGTGCTCAGAAAGGTTATCGGCGGCCCGGTCAGTTCACGAAGCTGCGTCAGGTCGAACACCTGCATGCCGTGGCCCGAGGCCTCGGCAACGATGTAGGCGTGGTTGTCGTACACCTTGACGTCGCGCCACAGCGATGACGAGGTCTGCGTGGGCAGGTTGCCAAGGTAGCGCGGTGCTTCCGGATCGCTGACGTCGATAAACGCGGTGCCGTTGGTGCGACCCATGATGGCGTATTCGGTGCCCGACTGCGGATCGGTCCAGCCCCAGATATCGTTGCCCTCACCGCCGCCGATGTCACTCATCGGCAGCACCGCGGCCAGGTCGACGTTAAGGCAGGGATACGGACCGGCAAAGCCCCCTTCACAAGGCGTCGCCGTCTCGGGACTGCGCATGGGAATCTGAACTTCCGGCGCCCCGTCTACCGCGACGCTGGGCGCGGCCCGTGGCGCCAGCAGGCTCTGCTGCGGTACGCGGTTGTTGCGCGCGTCAGAGTCCAGCGGAGTCGGGCAGGCCAGTACCGCACCGGCGCCTGCCAGTGTGGCAAGCATAAAGGTGGCGACGCCCGCGCGCCGCGGGCGTAGGGAATTCTGCGTCATCGTCTGCTTGTCCTTAGAAATCCATGGGCGCCGCGTTCCTGCACGCGACAGAAAGTCCCTGCGCCACCTGTTGTTGTGTCGCCTGTTGTTGTGTCGCCTGTTGTTGTGTCGCGACCGCGGCGCAGTGCCTGGCCATTGTAGCAGCAAGACTTGCCGCGGTGCGTGCCGGCCACGCACCGCGACATAATGTCAATTGCAGCCAGCAGCGCTTGGCCCGGGCGGCTGGAAAAACAGCTCTTTCAGCCTTCCGAGATCAAAAAACGAAACACTGCCGTCGGGCTCCGAGTTACCGGGTCCAACAAGGTCTGCATCCGGGTCATTCGTGAAGAATACGTCCTTCATGCGTCCCAGGTCGAAGAAGTTGATCAGGCAATCGTCGGCGCCCGCTCCGGCGGGCCCTGCGATGTCTGCATCGCACACGTTGCCGATATTGTCGCCATTACTGTCGATCTGCAGCGGGTTCGCGTCGTTGATGCAGTTGTCGGCGCTGTCCGCGATACCGTCACCGTCAGAATCGGCTTCCGAGCCTGCATTGATGTACACGACGAACGCGTCGTGGTCTGAAGCGCGCACGCCAATGCTCGCGCCTGCCACCAGGTTCAGGCTGTCCGGTGCATCGGCGTTTCCGCGGGCAAACATGGCATCAGTGACGCGCCCGGTAACTGCTGACGAGGTGAGCGTGTGATCGAGCACCTGCGCGCTGCCGCCAAATACGAACGAGTAGCGATCATCAGCTGGCACGTCGAGCACGTGGTTGTAGAGATCCGGGTTCACGATGTCCGTGGTGCCGAACTCATCGCCAAGCGGGTCCAGAGCACCGGTGACCTGCCCCATCACGTCAACGTAGCCGTCGGTGAACTCGAAGGCGTTGAAGTCGCCAGTGACGATCAGATTGATCTGGGGGTCTGCGGTCTGCAGATCCTGAACCAGCTCTGCCAGCTCCACCGCCTGCTCCAGCCGCTTGGTCTTGACACGCTCGGCTTCGCTGCCGTCGATACCCCCAAGCGACCGCTGGTGAACGTTGATCACGGTGAAGTCGAAGGTCTCACCGCCGCCCGTGTACGTGGCTTCGAGAATCAGCGGCGGCCGGTCGTTCAACAGGCTGCCGTCGAAATCGAGGATTGTGTTTTCGCCGAACTGACTGACACTGTCGACCGCGATGGTGTCGGCACGGGTCAGGTAGCCCACGTCAATGCCACCAACGTCGTTACCCTCGATGAGCCAGGCCTTGTAGATCAATCCGGGCTCATCGATAGCGATCTGCAGTATAAGCTGGTTCAGCACCGCGACGTTCTCGACTTCCTGCACGGCAACGATGTCCGGCGCGTTGAGCGTTTCGCGAACAAAGAAAGAAAACTTGTCCAGGCGAATCTCAAGCTCCGCGGGGTCGACAATCGGGTCGTCCGTTAGCGGGTCGTCCACCGAATCGAACAAGCGCAGCATGTTGTACGTTGCAATGGAGAACTCACCCGGCATTGCAGGCCGCACCGCGCGTGGCAGTGCCGGCTCCGGACCGAGCGAGAGGCTGGTCGGCAGCACCTGGTAGTCGCCGAAGGAAAACGCCAGTGGCCCGGTGGCGGTTACCGTTTGCGTGGCAAAGATGGACTCGTCCGGGAAGCCGAGCTCGTCCGGGTTGAGGTCGAAGACCTGCGGGTTGCCGTCCCACACGGGCAGCCCCGGCAAGCCCGGAAACTCGATACCCGGTTCGCGGAACGGCCGCTGCGTGCTGGCAACCACCGGCACGTCACCGAAGCGGTCGGACGGCGCCGATGCCATCCCTGAGAACGTCACGAGCATGCCCTCGAAGCGCTCCAGTTCATTGTCCGGCTGCGGCCGGTCGGGTGACGGCATGGTGGCATCAAAGGTGACCACCGGCGGCAGCGGATTGCCGCTGGAATCGACGCTCACCAGCGGAAAGCCGCTGATCTCCGTGAGATCGAAAAACTCGATCACCTCGCCGCTAACGTCTACCTGGTCGCCGACGTTCACCGACGGTGCACCGCCGGTGAAAACGAAAATACCGTCAGAGGTCTCCGGGTTGCCGTCGCTGCGAGCCGTCGGCGTCTGGATGAAAAAGCCATCAGTGCCAACGGCGGTCACGATGTTGTCGGTCGTGGTCACCATCTGACCTTCGAGCGGGCTGGAAAGGCCGGCGCCCTGGATGGCGAAGATCTCCACGCCGCCATCGCCGCCGTCGCAGTTGCTGCTGATGGCGGTGTTCGCTTCGCCCGGCGTCGCGCAGCGCAGGCTGAAGTCGACGTTATTCAGATCGCTATCAGCGCCGTTCGGAAAACGCGAAATGCCCGCGTCGTCGATACCGGAACTGTCCACCAGGCCGGCACCGCTGCCTTCCGTGTAGGGTGCAACGCTGTCGCCGCCGTAGCTGACGGTATCGATGAGCGTGCCGTCCTTGCGCAGGGCCACGGCGCGCGGTCCGGCATCCCCGATAAGATCGGCGGTGCCGGCAACGTCGAGGTCGCAGTTCGCGGTGCTGGCGGCGTTGATGCACACGACAAAGTAGGTGCCGGCGGTCAGCGTGCCACTGCCCAGCGAGACGCTGTTCTCCACGACGCCCGTAGTACCGTTGACAAACTCGAGGGTCAGGCTGGCGAGCGCGACGTCAACGTTGCCGCTGCTGAACAACTCGACGAACTCCGCGTCGTCGACCACACCCTGGTCGTAGTCCACTTCGTTGATAACGATCTTCTCGGCAGCCGGCGGCTGGCAACCGTCGGAGGTGGCGCTGTTGGCAGCCCCCGGCGTGATGCAAACGGTCTGCAGATCCACATTGTTGACGTTAGTATCAGTACCGTCGGGCACGCGGGAAATGCCGAGTAAATCAATGTTATTGGGATCCACCAGGCCGTTCCCCGAACCTTCGGTGTACGGCGCGGCGGTGTCACCCTCGTAGCTCACCGTGTCCACGAGGGTCGCGCCCAGGCGCAGGCCAACGGCGTCAGGCCCACCGTTCTGCACAGAACTGAGTATGTCGAGGTCGCACCCCGGCACGGTGCTCGCATCTTCACACAGCACGTAGTAACTGCCAGCGTCGACGCTCACAGCTGGCAGATCGACTGTCTGGTAGATCGAGGCGCCGCCGCCGCTGCCGTTCACCAGCTCGAGCGAGTAAGCGTCGAGATTCACAGTGGCGCCAGAGACGTTTTTCAGCTCGATGAACTCGGCACTGTCGCCGCCGGGCTGGTCGTAGTCAATTTCGTTAATAACAAGATCGGCCACCGCCGCCTGCAGGGGCAACAGCGCTCCCAACGCAGCTGCCGTGGCCACCGATGTCGCCGTCCGGCGCTGCGATTCCTGCCGCGAACGCGCGCGCTCAAGAAAGTAGTTCGTCATGATTTTGGTCCCAATAGCCAAAGCTGTCCTGTGCAAAGAGCAGCGCGAGCGAGTTTGTTGGATTTGTTGGGCTAGCGCCGACGCGAATTATTACACAAACAAGACCTGTTTCCGGGCGCAAGCCGGTGCATTTCAACCTTGAAAATTTTTTTTCTGGCTGTGTGAGGGTTTCCGTGGATTCGCGTCGCTTTACTAGACAGGAACGGATGATGTGGCACGGAGGCCACCAGTCACCACCCACGGAGCGGGCAGTGACGCCACGGAAGGCACAGGGAGGAAGGCGCGGCAATGCGCGGGCAGGACGCCCCTTCGGCACGGAGCCTGCGGACAGGTCGTGATTTGAAGAAACAGGGATTGCCCAAAGGGCGCACGGCCAGGGACGGCCACACACAACCACTGTGTTAACTGACTAATTGGAGGAGAAAAAAATGAACAAGGGGCTGAAAGGCGCGGGCTGGATTCTGATTGTCGTTGCCCTGGTGCAATCGGCGGCGGATCTGCGCACCAACGTTGCCGGCGAGGTCCCTGCGCAAGCGTTCGCGACGACGGAGGTCGTAACGCTGTAACGCAAGCCTCAGGCGCAATGAATTTTTTAACTTGTGTTCGTTCTATCGGGCCGGCTTTGCACCCCCCCCAACGGCGGCCAGCCACGGATTAACGACGCACAGTTCGGCGGCAGCGGTTTTTTGGCGCCCTGCCCCGGACCCGCCAGGCCTCATCCCTGGAGCGCTTTCAGCTACCCCCTGAAAGCTGCCGGATGAACGCTCTGGATTCCTCGACCCGCTTCTTGCGGGTCTTTTTTTGCCTGTCAGTCCCGAAGAGCCTGGTTCGTGCTCCCTGCCCGGAAACAAAAACGCCCGCTTGGGAAGCGGGCGTTTTCGTGGCGCCGAAAAGCGCCAGGGCCGGGCTATGCGGCTAGCGGCGACGTGCCACAGCAGCGCCGAGCAGGCCAAGGCCGATCAAAAGCAGCGTACCCGGCTCGGGCACGACGCTGCGGTTGTCCACCCCTGTGCCACTGCCGAACAGTGACGCCTGGTCAGGTGTCATCTGAATCTGCGTGCCGTAGGCGGACGGGGCAGGACCGGACCCGCTGACCGAATTGGCCAGGGTGCCGCTCGCCGATGCGCCAGCGACTTCCGGGGCTTCGCTCACCTCCATGGGTGTACCGAGGGCCAGCGGCGCGGCCAGTACGGCTGCGGCGGCCGCTGCTGCGAGCGCCGAGCGTACGTATGTTTTTGTTTTGCTTGCGTGTGTCATGTGTCTGGTATTCCTGTTTACTGCGCACCTCAAGGGTGTGTCGGTCGCAGCTGCCGCGGTACCGGGGACACTTTCTGGTACCACCGTCGCCCCATTGCAACGGCTTGTGTCACAGAACGATGCAATTATCGGGCCCAAATTGCAAACAGTTGTTTTCTATAGACTCTTTCCATAATTGCGATTTAACACTTCGCATTATGTAAATGTTTCCGACACCACTCCTTCATCACGGTTTGGCGACACCTTCGCCGATTCGCCATAAGCTTCGCCGATATCAGCCACTTGGCGCACCAATGGGCCTGTCAAAAATACCGACAGGCCCGTCTGCGGTCCTAGTCGGCCAGGCCGCTCGGGCCAGGCGCGCCGAAGAAGGCGGCCTTGATCAATCCGAGATCCGTGAAATTCACCAGGCCGTCGCCGTCCAGGTCGGCGTCCGGATCGGTGGTAAAGAACCTGCTTTTCATGATCCCGAGGTCTGCAAAGTTGATCACGAGGTCATTATTGAGATCAGCGTCGCACAGGTTTCCGTAGAAGTCGGCATCGGTGTCACGCTGGGCCGGGTTGATGTCATCGCTGCAATTGTCGTTGATGTCAGGCACCAGGTCCGTATCCCCATCGTCTATGGTCCAGCCGATGTCGGCCATAAACGCCGCGGTCAGGTCCACGTCGGTGGCCGCCGTCAGATCCGAGCGCAGCGTCGGTTCCATGAGTGCGTTGGGTGCTACCGGCTCGCCGAAGTGATAGACCGACGAACCAACGCGCAGCTGGGTCGGCGTGTGGAGCTCAACGTATGGCCCGACCAGCCCGTCATTCAGGATCTCGCCCGCAATCGCGGTGACGTTCGCCCCGCGCCACACGACGTCACCGTTGTTGACCGCCGACGCGGCCCGCTGTGCAGGCGTCATCTGATCCCAGTACAGGCCAAGATCGTTGTCGTAAGTGTTGATCGCAAACAGGTCGGGGAGCGCAGGACTGCCCGTGTACTGACCCGTGTCAAGGTCCACGAAGCCCACGAAGCCCAGGCCATGCGCCAGCTCGTGCATGATCGTGTTAAGAAAGTCGATGTCATTGCCTGGCGGCTGGTTGTCCAGGCCGTAGTACCAGTTGCGGCCGTTCAGGCAGCTGTTGTTGTTGTCGAGATCACCGTTGAAAAACGCCAGCATGTCCTCGCTGCCCGACTGGTCCGACCGCGCGATGGCGTTTGCCAGTGCCTGCGGATACCAGGTGTCACTAATCGCGGCGCCGCTGAAGTTGGCGTGCCGCGTCAGTGGCCCCGCCGTGCCGAGCACAGCGCTGCCGGAATTGCAGTCCAGCGGCGCGAAGGAGGCGAGCACGTCAATAATGACGTTGCTGGTCAGAATTCCGCCCCAGCGCGACGCGGCTAACTGAAAAACGTTGAGGCGCTGCTCGCCAATCGTGACCCCGCCGTTGCCGCCAACCGGCGCGGCGGGCGTCGGGTCGTTGAAGCCAACGCCCGGGTCGTCTGCATTGATGATGTTGATAGTCGCTCGCGCATGGGCAACGCCACACGCCAGAACCATAGTCGCGGCGGCCACGGCCAGTGCGGCGCCGGATGAGTTACGCGGGTTCACTGTTCGTCCTCCGCGTTATCGGCGCTGTCATCGCCATCGGATGTCGCCATGAACTCGCGAATTGCCTTCGCATTCGTGGTGCTCAGTTCTTCGAGCTTGCCATCGGCGCCAATGCGCACCGCCGTCTGCATGAGGTGCGACGCACCGATGTACTGCGCGATTGAACCATCGGCGCGGTACTCAGCCGGCCGTGCCGGGTAACGCGCACGCAGCGCGCGCAGTGCGGAATCGTCGCCGCCGTCTTTTTCGACACTGTCTTTTTCGGTAGCAATAGCGTCTGCCTTCACGCTGGCGTGGCTGTGGCGGTGCGTACCGGGCTCGGACGCCACGGCTGACGCCGTGGCCAAAACCGTCGCCACAGTTAAGGCACAAGCGGCGGCAAGTGCGAAGCGGGCTGAATTCTCCATCGCAGGTCTCCATTCCTTCCCCGGGGTGGCAGGGAACTGGGTATTTTTGAACGGAGCGAGAGCCCGGGCCGTTACGCCATGCAGGCCCCAGGCAACATCGGACACTCACTCCCGGGCGCAGCCGCCATCGTTATTGGCGATCTTTTGCGCACCTCACTTCAGTGTAGGTCAAGCATGCTGCGCAGGCAACGCGGTGCCAGTGCAATGTCAAATCAGGTAGGTGTCGATACCGGCAACGAAAAGATCGTACTGCGCCTCGATTGCCTGCTTTATGGCAAAGGCCGGCACTCCCGTCAGCACGTTGTCGCGAAACAGGATCCAGCCGGCCGCGTCGGCGGCGCCCAGGCTCACAACGTAGCCGAGTTCCTGGAAGTAGTACGAGAGCGGTGAGTCGCCGCGCGCCACCCGGCTCACGTTCTGCGCAACCTGCCGCCCCTTGCGCACGGCCGCCTGGGCTGTCAGCGCGTTGAGGCCGCGGCCGTCGAACTGCGCGCAGTCACCGGCGCCGAAGATTCGCCCGGCAACGCCGCCTGCCAGTTTCACACGCCCGAACCGGTCTGCCTCGATGGCAAACGGACGCGGCTTCATTCCCGGCAGCAGCACCGTAAAGTCTGAGGGAAGCTCTTCCTCTGCCCCCTGTGCGACGACCACGACAGCGCCGTCCAGCGATTCTCGGTACGCCGTGTCCAGC
>JBCAXP010000187.1:0-8846 GCA_038533995.1 Pseudomonadota bacterium | reverse complement strand
TTCTTTGATCTCGGTCAGATGAAAGCCGTGTTTTTCAGTAACGACCCGGTCGCCGACCTTGTGGGGCCGGGCAACACCACGCCGGACGGCGCGGTCGCGTTTTTCGACCTCGGTCGTTTGAAAGAACTGTTCTTTCAGCCGCCAGGGCCGAGCGCTACGGGCTGCAACTAGCTCCCTCACTGTGCGCGACGTCACACTGACGTAACAAACTCAGGCCTACTATCGCGACTCACGCAGGAGTGAGACGCATGGCAAAAATTATCGGGCTGTTTCCCACGCCGTTCATGAAGGTGGACGGCTTCCTCGACGACGGCCTGCGCGAGGTGCTCACGGGCCGCGCCCGAGAGTTCGCCAGCCAGGCCAACTCGGCGACCGACCTGTTGTCGCACACCCAGATGCTGGATCCTGCGGGCGACGTTGCTTACGGGCAGCTCGCCGAGCAGGCGTTGCCGCACATCGTGAAGTTTGGCGCCCTGCTGTTCGCGAAGGAGCTCAACTGGACGGTGAAGGAAATGTGGCTGAACGTGCTGGAGAGCGGCGGTAGCCAGTTCATGCATACGCACGCCAACAGTTTCGTGTCCGGCATCGTGTACATCAACAAGCCGCACGAGTCGACGCACACGGTGTTTCGCAAGAGCACCGGCGGCGGTGAGTTCATCATGAAGAACGACGTGCCGACCGGTCACTTCAGTAGCGACACCTGGATCGTGCCGGAGATCGCGCCCGGTGACCTCGTGCTGTACCCCAGTCACCTGCTGCACGGCGTGCCGCCTAACGAAGGGGCTCAGCGTATCACCGTGGCGTTCAACGCCATTCCCGACAGCCTCGACAGCCTGGGTTACAAAATCAGTTTCTCTTGACCGGTCAGGCGTGCACGACGTTGAACGCTATTGAAATGCGTTCGCCCGGGCCGAAGTACGGATGCACCTGGTGCTGCAGCCACCCGGGAAATACCACCATCTGCCCGGCAATCGGGTTCACCATGAAGCGGCCGTAGAGCGACGTGCGCTCCGAGTAGCTCAGGCTGGCGCCGGGCCGCGGGTCCACCAGCTCCAGCCGTCCGCTGAAGGGATGCTCGTCTTCGGGCTCTGCGTTGCCGGTGACGTAGTAAACCCCTGACCACGCCGCGTTGGGGTGGCAATGCAGGCTGTTGTACTGGCCGTGGCGCAACACGTTGGCCCAGCCTTCCATCGCAAAGTCGGCGGCCTCGGACGGGTCGCGCGCGACCGCGCGGCACAGCGCACTCACGTAGCCATGCAGCCGCGTGCGTAGCTCGCGCACGCAGTCGACCTTGCTGTCGAGAAAGTCCATACCTGAGTGCCAGCCGCCCACGTTGCTTTTGGAAAGGCCCGGCGTGCCTCGCTTAAGCTCGAGAATGGTGTCGGCAAGCGCTGCGTTCAATCCCTCGCTGTCCGGCCACCGGTAATTGCTCACCGGCGTCGCGAAGGCCGATACGATGGTTTTGCCAACTTCCATGATGCGCTACCGACCGGCGGCCAGGGCCCGCAGCATGCGGCGCGCTTCCGGGCGGCCCGGCGCGGCTGCGTCGATGTCGCGCAGCAGGGCGGCAGCGGCGCGCGGGTTCTCCGAGGCAAGCGCCTGCGCCATGTTCAACAGCGGCAGGTACGCCGGCATGAAGTCCTGGCTGGTGCGCACCACCGCCAGCAGCGGGTCGCGAGTCTGTGCCAGCATGGTGGCAAGATCTGCGCCCGGCTGCACTTGCAGGCCGGCGCGCAGGTAGCCGTCCCTTGCGCGCCAGTAGTCGTTCAACCGCTCGTCAAACGATGACCCTGCCTGGGCGGTCGAGAGCAGGGTGGCGGGCTCAGAACGCAGCGCTTCCACCAGCGCCACGAGCCGTTCGCCGTGCTCGCCCTGCAACCGGTATGCAAACGCCGGCGCACGATACGTGACGAGGGGCCGGTCGTCGGTATTGAGGGGGCCGCTTCCGGCAAAACTCGCGAGTGCTTCCTCGTCCGCGATGAAGCCGCCAAACAGGGCGAGGTCCGAGTTGAGGTTGAGCGCCACCAGTTGCTGCTGCAGCCGCGGCTCAGGCACGCGCGCCTCGAGAAAGCCCGGGGCGTACTCCAACGGCTCCGTTGAGCCCACGAGCCCAACGATGGGCTGCAGCAGGCTGAAATGCGGCACGTGCAGCTGTACGTGTGGAAATTGGTCCGCAAACGTTCGCGTGACTACCTTGAGCGTCTCGAGATCCATCTGGAACAGCGGCAGCCACTGACAGAACAGCCCGCCTGGTGCCAGCCGCTCACGCACCGCACCAAAGTGCTCGCGGGTGTACAGCGAACCCGCACCGTCGCGCGACGGGTGGAAGAGGTCGGCGATGATCACGTCGAACTGTTGCTCACTCGCCACCACGAAGCGCCGCGCGTCCGAGGTCACCAGGCGCGGCTCTTCGAACCAGTCGTTCTGCGTCGGATCGGTCTCGAAGTACTCGAGCATCGGCAGCACTTCGGGAACAAGCTCCACCGCGGTGGACTTAAGGTCCGGATGATACTGCGCGGCGTTCAGGCTCATGCCGGTACCGACGCCGAGAAAGAGCGCGCTCCGCGGATTCGGGTGCAGCAGCAGCGGCAGGTGCGTCTGCCGGTGGTCGGCATAGCCGGAGGATGTGCTGCCCATGCTGTAGTGGTTGTTGACCTTGAGAAAGCGCGTCTCGTAGGCATCGGCCACCACTTCGACGCTGGCCATCACCCCGTCGCGATAGGCGACGAGCTGGCCACCTTCCGGCGGCGTCGAGAAGCGCAAGGACGGCAGAAGCATCACGCCAAGCGCTAGCGCGGCTGGCACTGACGCCCATCGCAGCGAACGAGTCATCGGCGGTGGCAACAGCAGCAGGTAGCCCAGCGAGACGAGAAGCAGTGACGAGCGGGCGCCTGCCGCTGGTAGCAACACCACGCCGGCGAGCAACGGTGCTAGTGCCGCGCCAAGGGTGTTGGCACCGACGGCAATACCGAGGCCAGTACGCCCGACTGCCCGCTGTGCGAGATGGCTGAACAGCGCACCCATCACGAGCGTCGGCAGCAGGAATACGAGGGCCGCAAGGCAAAGGTCGGTGACGAGCGCGCTGGCGGTGCCGGGTCCAAGCGCCGACATCAGGCCGTCGTAAGCCGAGGGCACTGCCCATAGCGTGGCGAGGCCAGCAAGCGATGCGATGGCAGCCGCCAGCAACAGCACACGCAAGCCGCCGCTAAAGTCAACGTCGTCTGCCTGGCGCCGGCGCCACTGATGGTAGAGCGCTGCGCCTGTCGCCGTGCCGGTGAGATACACGCTCAACACGGCGGCGAAAGTAAACACGGTGTTCTCGAGTACCTGGCTCAGGAGCCTCACGACCAGCACTTCAAACGCGAGTCCGAGCAGCCCGGTGACAAACAGCGTGAGCAGCAGGCGCGGGTCCGCGCGTGTGCTTTGGTTCGCGAGGCCTTGGGACTCGGGCAGCGGCCGGCCGAGGCGCCACATCAGTACTGCACACGCAAAGTTAACGGCAGCGCACAGCAGCAGCGTGTTGCCATAGCCGAGCGCGGGTGCGAGCACAAAGGTGGTCGCGACAATGCCGGCGACCGCGCCAAAGGTGTTGGCGGCGTACAGACCCGCGACCCGCTTGCCTTTACCAGCGATGCCCTCGAAGGCCCGTTCCATTGCGGGGAGCGTTGCGCCCATGGCGGCGGTGGCGGGCAGCAGAAGAAGCAGCGTCGCGCCAAAAGCAACGCCCCAGTGCAGCACAGGGCCTGGTTCGGCGCCCATCAAGCGTGGCACTGCTGCGTTGAAGGCCGGTAAAAGCCACACAAGAGCCACGGCCCAGACGGCAATGCCCAGTTCCAGCGCCGCGTACCAGCGATGCGGCGTGCGGGATTGCGCGACCCGCCTGCTGAGCGCAATGGCGCCGAGCGCCAGGCCAACGAAAAACGCCGCCAGTACCGCAAGCACCGCAACGATCTCGTGGCCCAGGGACACCGCCAGCATTCGCGTCCAGACCATCTCGTAGCCCAGCCCGGCGAAGCCTGACGCCATCATTACGGCGTAGAAGAGCGCGCGCCGTGAGGCGGTGGAGGGCACCGCGCCGGCGGCGGTGGCTGGTGCCACGGCGGCCACTAGCCCGCGAGGAGCAGGAAGCCGGCGTACATCGTGCCGGCCGCGGCAATCCAGCTGCCAGCGGCGCGCACCGCGATCGATCCCCACGGTTGCGCCGTGGCCAGTGCCTGCGCAGAACCGGCAGTTAACGTGACCAGCACGTACGCCGTGAGCCCGACGCCGGAAGCGTAGAGCACCGACTGGAAATCCCGGATGTCCGGTGCGCTGTTGGCGTAGCCGTGGCTCAGGCCAAACAACGTGACCAGCGACAGGAAAAGCCATGGCGGCAGTGGCACCGCAGCCGCAACGAGCGCTCCCAAAACGATAAATGAGAGCCCGTTGACCAGTTCAATGAACGGCAGTGAGACGGTCCCGGCAGCGGCAACGCCGGCGATGACGGCGATGGGGAAGGCAACGATGCTCCAGCGTCCCGTGCGCGGAGACTGCAGGCCGGCGAGCAGGCCAACCGCCAGCCAGGGCACGAGGTGCGCAAGCGTCGTGAGTGGATGCAGCACGCCGGTGTACAGCTCGCCGAAGCGCGTCGACACCAGGTGCGCGAAGGCCGGCACTGGCGCCAGCCAAAGCAGCAGGGCGACTGCGCAGAGCCGCCTCACGCCAGCACCCCAAGGTTCACCGCAAGAAAGTAGGCGCCGCAGGCCGCGACCACGCCGCCACTTGCGCGCACGACGTGCATGCCGGCGGGCCAGCGAATCAGCGTGCCGAGCAGAATGCCGCACAGGTGCAAAAGGCCGGTGGACGTGACAAAGCCGACGCCGTACGCGAGCGGATTGGCGGCGGCAGGAAGCTCTGTGCCGTGAGCGAAGCCATGGAAGATGGCAAAGGCTGCAACAAGCACGCCGGCGACGGCGAGCGGCGGGCGTACACACAGCGCCACCATGGCGCCCAGCACGAGAGCGCTGGCGGACACACCGAGCTCGACCCCCGGCAGCGGAAACCCTGCAACGCCGAGTACGGCGCCAAAGGCCATCACGAGCGGAAAGGTAATCGGCAGTGCCCAGATGGCCGGCGCGCCAAGCTGTGCGCCCCAAAGCCCGACAGCGACCATCGCCACGAGGTGATCGGGGCCGAAAATGGGATGCAGAAAGCCGCTGACCAGCCCGCCGGCAACACCGGTTTCCGTGTGCGCGTGGGCCGCGGCCGCGGCAAGCGCGAGCATGGCAAAAGACAAAGCGCGCGCTTTCACAGCACCACCGGTGGCCAGACCAGGCGAACAACGCGGTCGATTAGCCAGAAGCTCGCGACCGCGCCCATGGCGTACACTCCGATCGGTGTGCTCCACTGCGGCAGCTCGGCCTGCAGTCGGCGGTGTGCCCACAAGAGCGCGAGGACCAACAGGACAAACGCGATCTGTCCGAGCTCGACGCCCACGTTGAAGAACAGCAGGGCCGATGGCACGTTCTCCGGCGGCAGGCCAATGCCGGTGAGCGCACTGGCAAAACCAAGGCCGTGCAGCAGGCCGAAGCCGAACGCGACTGCCCAGGGGTACTGACCGCTCCAGGTTCGTTGTCCCCGGCGTTCGTTGATCACTTCGACAGCGACGACCGCGATACTCAGCGCAATGGCGGCGTTTACCGGTCCCTCCGGCACGCCAATCCATCCGAGCGTGGCCGCGGCGAGCGTAAAGCTGTGGGCAATGGTGAACGCCGTGATTGTCTTGATCAGCGGCCCCACGCCCGTCACGAGCAGCATTAGCCCCAGCACGAACAGCAGGTGATCGACACCGAGCAGAATGTGCTCGAAGCCGAGCGGCACGTATGACGCGAACACCTGCGCAAGCGGCAGGCGTCCGTCCGGCGTCAGCACAACCTCAGGCTGTGCGCCGGTCAGCGTGAAGCTCTGCGTGGGGCTGTCGAGCCGCGTCAGTCGAATCACCGCGGCGGAGTAGCTCAGGCCGAGCCGCTCGAGCGTGAGCTTGCCGACAAGGCCCTGGTCGCCGCATTCCAGGCGCGGTGGGTCGAGCGTGCACTGTTCCGGGTACACCGCCGTGGGCGGCTGCATGTTCGCCGAGGATGAGTACGTCCACTGCGCAATGTACGCACCGGGCTGCACTTCGCGAAGCTCCAACAGTGCGATCGGCGTTTCGTGTGAAAGGGCGGAGGGCGAGAATGCAAGCAGCGGCGTCGCCGCGAGCCACAGCGCCGCTGCCAGGCGGAGGACGGCGCGAACCGTCACCGGTCGGTTTCCATGGCCACACGAAGCTGTTCGAGGCGTTCTTCGTCCCACTCTTCGGGCGGCGCCGTCAGCTCCAGGCGAATGTCATAGCGCTGCGCAATAGCGCCGAGTGACTGCGCCAGCTCCTGCTGCGTGGCAGCGGCCTTGTAGTCTTCCACCACGCGGGTTCGCACCGTAGCCATATCGGCGGGCACGCCGGGATAACGGGCCGTAACGCGTGCCAGGTGCCAACCGGCAGGCGACGTCACGGGCTGCCACGCGTTGTCTTCACGGCCGATCAGGGCGGCAGCGTCGTCTTCGCCGAAGGCGCCCTGCAGGTTCATGGCCGGTCGCCCTGCGTAGCGCCGCAGCCTGTTCTCCCACTCACCCGTTGGTGGCGCTTCACCCAGCTCCGCCGCAAGGTCGACGGCTATCGCTTCACCGTCCGCATCAGCGACCTTGAACTGCTCGAAATCGTACTTGGCTGGCTTGTCGTATCTGACGCGGTTGGCCTCGAACCATTCGACAAGCTTCTCTTCCGTCGGCGTGTCCATGACCACCTTGTTGAAGAGCACGTTGCGCAGTTTGAGGATGAGCCGCTGGCGAATCATCTCGTCGCCCTTGTCGAGCTCCATCAGCTGAGCTTCGCGGTAGAGCACCTCGTTCTGCGCCCACTTGATGGTGAGGTCGGCCATCTCTTCTTCCGTTGGCGCGCGGCCCTGGTTGTCGGAAAAGATGCCCGCGATTTCCGCGTACTTTGCATCGTCGATAACGATGCTGCGCGGGTCGTCGGCGTTTGATGACAGAAAAAAGTCAGCGGCAAACAGCAGCGCACCAAGTACGAGAAAGTGAAGTAGCGGCTGGTTCAATACTTGCCGTGTTGCAGCAGACATGACGGCCCGAATGCTAAGAAAAACGAACCCGGATTTAATACCGCCAGTGTGACATCTGTATGACATAACGAGTGTCACGAAAAGTTAAACGATTCGTCACAAACGCTCGTTATGGTGAGTTGAGCGGTCGGTGGTAAATCCCGACTCCGCGGCTGCATCAGCGCGCCAAGAGCCACTTGAAACGGCGCGCTGTCAGTCAGACAATAACAGCTAGCTATTCAGAGGATCTCACATGAAATACCAAAGGACCCTGCTGTCCACGGCCGTGGCGGCCGCTATTGCTATGCCTGCTGTAGCCAACGCCAACGATCCGGTATTCAGGACCTCCGGCGGAGGCGAATACCGCACCGGTGACTTCCACAACCACACGGTATGTTCCGACGGCTCGACGTCGGTTCGAACCCTGACGCGTAAAGCGCTCACCTACCACGACTGGTTCATCCACGTTGGTCACTCCGGACGCGGTCCGCGTGACTGCCGAGTGGAAGACTTCCTGTACCAATCCCAGGGTGGCGGCGCCTTCGTGGGCCTTTGGACGAACACGCTCGAGCCCGGTTCGATCAAGGGTGACGAACGCTTCCGCGACGTAGATATCACGAACGCCGACGGCTCTGTAATAACGCAGACCGTGCAGGATATGTGGCGCTGGCAGTCGCTGCAGGAATTCAATCTGGAAGGCATCGTCGAAGAGCGCGAGTACCCGGGCAACGACGACAAGGTCGCGTTCCTGGGTCTGGAGTGGGTGGTGCCCGGACATGAGCACTCGTCCGACTCCATCATCACGGGCCAGTACGACGACGTGCCGAAGTCTGACGCCATTGCGCAGTTTGAATATTGCTTCGCCCGCAACTCCGATGACACCAGCGGCGGCGGCGGCCAGGGTTGGACCTGCGAGCTGTCCGAGGAAGACAACAACAAGCTGATTGAGCTGTTTGACGGACGCAGCGAGCAGGGCACTGCCGACTACAACTCCACGCTGGTTGACGGCATCAACATCGACGACGACGGCCAGCATGTAAAGGCGGCGGCATCAGTGCTTTGGCGCGAGGCGCACTTCCCAGGTGAGAGCTTTTCGGTTGCTGCGCACATCGAGCGCCAGGGCGGCTTCGTGCCGGGCTCCAACCGCGGCTGGAACGTGGAACAGGTTCGCGACCTGCATACGCTCGCACCAGACGTCGCCATCGGTATGGAAACCCAGCCGGGCCACCAGGCTCAGTCGAACCGTGGTTCCTACTCGGGCACGCGGCCGACGGCGGGCTTTTTCACCTACGGCGGAACGGGTGCCTACGGCGCTGCTGAAATTTCCCGCCCAGGCCTGGACTTCGACGGCAACCCCATTGACCCGGCCACCACGCCGGAATGCCAGGCCGACGGCGTCGAGTGCAGCAGCACCATCGAGCGCAACGTGCTCAGCCGCCCGGGCATCCGCACGATGTGGGACGCACTGCTGAGTGAAGGCCGCCACTACTGGTTCTTCGGCTCGTCCGACTGGCACAACCGCGGTTCCTTCGGCCCGCTGGACTTCGAGTCGACGAACGACTTCTGGCCCGGCGAGTACCAGGACAACTTTGTGTACGTCGTGGACAACAACCCGGACAACCCGGCACAGGACGTCGTGGACGGTCTGCGCAGCGGCAACGTCTGGGTCGTGCAGGGCCAACTCATCGACAGGCTCGCGTTCCAGGCCTGCTCGCG
>JBCAXP010000186.1:0-8848 GCA_038533995.1 Pseudomonadota bacterium | reverse complement strand
GCCCAGAAAATCCATTTCGCGCCGGCCACGGTGTCGCCGCCAAATACGTAGTAGATCAGCACATACGACTGGAACGAAGAAATCAGCATGAAGCCGTTGAAAACGAGGAACGTAGCCACGCACAGCTTGAGGAAGGGCACGAACTTGACCGTGATCCAGAAGCCCTGGGCAAAGTCGATGATGTTCTGCAGCACCACTGAGCGCTGGGGCCCGTCCACAGCCCTGGTTTCTGCGCCCTCAGTGGGCGGGCTCTCCTTGAAGCGCTCACGGAGAAAGATCGCGGGCAGAATGCCAACGACGATGGTGAACGCGCCGATAATTATCGCCAGTCCGGCTGCGCCGTCGGCCATGTTGTCGAAGTACTTTTCGTTCTGCATCAAAAGCAGGAATGACGGGGCGATGATGTACGGAATCTGGCCGATGAAATTCTGGGTCGCCATCAGCCGGGTGCGCTCGTGGTAGTCGGGTGTCATCTCGTAGCCGAGCGCAACCCAGGGCGTCGCGAACATTGTGTAGGCCAGGTAGAAAATCAGCGAGCCGCCGAGAAAAACCCAGAAATACCAGGACTCGCTCTTGCCAGCGGGCAGCTGCCACAGCAGCGCGAAGATGATGCCGGCCGCAATGGCGCCGAAGAAGATGTAGGGACGCCGGCGGCCCCACCTGGAGCGGGTGTTGTCCGAAATGTAGCCCATCAGCGGGTCGGTGATGGCGTCCGTGAGGCGTGGTAGCGACGCAACAAGCCCAACCAGCGCTGGATTCATTCCAAGGCCGAGGTTGAGCACGATGACCATGCCACCGATAGATGCGGCCAACAGGTTGTTTACAAAAGCCCCAAGCCCGTAAACGAGCTTCTGCACAAGCGGAATCCGGTCCTCAGGCGCGGTCTGGTTGTGCGTGGCTTGCGTCATGGTTGCTTCCAGGGGTGTTTCCAGAGCACTATGCTCTGAACGCGCATCGTCAATGAAATTGACAGCGCTGTCAATTGTTGTTAGAAACAAACCGGCATGGCGCTATGCCGCAAGAACAAGAGTTTCAACAAAGCCATCTTGCAAGCCATGCTGCGAGTCACATCTGAGTAGTCAAACGCGCATCGCCATTTGAGATTACGTTATGTCAGCCAATTTTCTCCCTCGCCTGTTCCGCCTCTCGGCCGTCTCAGTGGTGCTTCTCGGGCTGACAGCCTGTGAGTTCGGGACGGGTAACGGACCCGAGAGCATCCCAGGCACACCGCAGGACCCGGATGCCGGCGAGCAGCTCGTACTCGTCTTCTCGGACGAATTCGACGAAGGCACCATGCCGGACCCGGAGAAGTGGAATCTCGAGCTCGGTTACGGCCCCAATGGCGAGGGCTGGGGCAACAACGAGTGGCAGCTCTACACCGATTCGCCCGACAACGTGCGCGTCGAGGGCGGCAACCTGGTCATCCAGGCGCGCTGCGACGCGCCCCCCTGCGGGAGTCGGGATGACACCGTAACGTCGGCGCGAATCAACACCCAGGGCAATTTTGATTTCCGCTATGGCCGCATCGAGGCGCGCATTCAGGCGCCCACCGGCAAAGGCGCCTGGCCGGCCTTCTGGAGCCTCGGCTCCGCCTTCCCCGGAACGCCGTGGCCGCGCGCTGGCGAGATCGACTTCATGGAGCTGTTCGACAACGGCTCCGATCCCGACACGACGCACTTCACGATGCACTGGTGCGCCGCGCAGCCTGACAACTGCAACTTCCCGAACGGCTATGCCACGCAGACCGAGAAGCTCGTGACCGACGAGGATCTGAGCCTCGACTTCCACGTCTACTCGGCGGAGTGGGACGCAACCCGCGTTGTCGGCAAGATTGATGGCGTCACTTACTTTGTCGCCAACATCGATCCCGCGACGATGGAGGAGTTTCGCCGCCGGTTTTTCCTGATTCTCAACGTCGCCATGGGCGGCACGCTCGGCAGCGGCTCGCAGCCGCCGGCCGGCGACGAAGTCTGGCCGCAAACGATGCTCGTTGATTGGGTCCGCGTCTATCAGCGCGAGGCAGACATCGGCGGTGGCGAAGGCGGCATCATCGACTTCGAAGAAAGCGGTGAGCCGTACACCTTCATCAACTTTGAGGGCGGTGTGGGTTTTGTCTCGGACAACCCAGTGCCGAGCGATTTCAACAACAGCCCGCGCGTTGCCACTTACCAGAAGTTCCGCGCCGAAAGCGGCGCAACGTTCGGCGGCAGCAGGCTGGAAATTCCGCAGGAAGTGCCGGCGAACACGTCGTACACGATGAAGATGTACGCGACGCGGCCGGTGAGTGTGTTGTTCAAGCTCGAAGAAAACACCGACGGAACCGGCGGCGTCGAGCGCACCCTGATGCACGGTGGTACCGGCTGGGAACAGCTTACCTTCGACTTCACCGCCGCGGCCGGAAGCTACCCGGGCGGCATCACCATGATTTTCGACAACGGCACGCTCGGCGATGCGGGGATGAATCCGGCCGACTGGACGTTCTACGTTGACGACATCGAGCCGGTTACGGACGACGGGCCAATTGTTGAGCGCACGTTCTTCGACTTCGAGGCCGACGGCGCACCGTACATCTTCGAGGAATTCGAAGGCGGCGTCGCGTTTGCGACCGACAACCCGCAAATGAACGGCATCAACCTGAGCGCCGGCGTCGCAGAGATGCGCAAGACGGTCGGCGCCGCGTTCGCCGGCACTACGCTGGTGGCGCCAATGACCGTACCCACGGGCAGTGCGTTCATCATGAAGGTGTGGTCGCAGCGGCCGGTGCCGGTGCTGCTCAAGCTGGAAGACGATGCTGACCCACCGAACGAACTCGAAGTCATGCACAGCGGCAGCGGATGGGAGGAACTGCGCTTTGAGTTCCCCGCGTACAGCGGCTCAATCCGTGGCCTCACCACGATCTTCGACAATGGCGAAATCGGTGACTTCGACCGGGATCCGGTGAACTGGACGTTCTACATCGACGACCTCGAGCTCGTCGACAGTGATCCAAACGCGGGCCTCGACCCCATTGACCTGCCGATTACCTTCGATGACCCCAACACCAACTACACCGTGACTGATTTCGGCGGCGCAGCGACCACCATCGTGGCAGACCCGGACGACGCGGCCAACAACGTCGCGCAGACGGTCAAGCCAGAAGGCGCAATGGACTTTGCCGGTGTCACCATGAGCACCCCCTCGGGCCTGGCGTCGGCGATTCCCTTCGCTGATGGCGGCAACAACACCATCGGTGTGCGGGTTTACTCGCCAGAGGTCGGTATCCCGGTTCGCCTCAAGGTGGAGCAGGTTGGCGATCCAGGCATCTTTGTCGAGGTTGACGCCAACACAACCGTGGCCAACGCGTGGGAAGACCTGGCCTTCGACTTCTCCAACCCGATAGCCGGTTCGCCCGCCCTCGACTTTGCGGTCGAGTACAGACTGCTCAACATCTTCTTCAACATCGGTACCGACGGCGATACGGCGGGTACGCAGACGTACCTGTGGGACGACGTGGAATTCGGCGTCGCGCCGCCGGACACGGATCCGCCGACGCTGACGTCCGTGTCCATTGCCTCCGACAACCCGAGCCCGATGATGGCACGGGCCGGCGACACGGTAACGGTGACGTTTGCGGCGAACGAGAACCTGATGCCGCCAACGGTCACCATTGGCGGAGCCTCCGCCACGGTTACCGGTATGGATGCCAACTGGGAGGCCAGCCGGGTTATCGGCGCCGGCGATGCCAACGGCGCTGTGACCTTCGAGATTAGCTACGCCGACCTTGCCGGCAACGATGGCACGCCGGGGACGGCGACAACCGACAGCAGCATGGTGGTTGTGGACACCATGGCACCCACCGTCGTGGTTACCGATGCACCTGCGACTTTCACATCGCTCGATCCGATTCCGCTAACGTTCCAGTTCAGCGAGGCCGTGGCCGGCTTTGACGATGTGAGCGATGTGATGGTGACGAACGGACGAGCAATTTCCGTGACCGCCGTGGACATGCAGAACTACACCGTCGTGATCGGGCCTTCGGCGGCCGGCGGCGACCTGTCGTTCTCCGTAGTCGCCGGCGTGGCGGTTGACCTTGCCGGCAACCCGAACACCATGTCGATGCCGGTGACGGTTACCGACGATCTCGCGGGCGTTCCGCTAACCGACGTCAGCATTGCCTCCGACAACGCCAACCCGGCGTTCGCCAAAGAGGGCGACACGGTCACCGTGTCCCTGACGGCTCCGGCGGCCATCAACATGCCGACCGTGACCATCGCTGGCGCCGCCGCAGATATGGTGACCGGGGCCGGTGACACCTGGCAGGCGACGCGCACAATGCTGGGTACAGACGCTGAGGGCGAAGTCGCCTTCGAAATCGATTTCCAGTACGCGGACACCAGCCCGGGCGTTGTGACGCCGGGCACGAGTGACGGCACGTTCGTAACCTACGACATCACTGCGCCAACGCTTTCGATTACCGGCATTCCGGATGAGGTGGTCGCCTCCGAAACGGTGGCAGCAACTTTCACGTTCAGCGAAGAGGTCGTTGATTTCGACGCTTCCGACGTCATGGTGACCAATGGTTCCGCCGCGAACTTTGCTCCGGGCGACGACGGCTCTGTCTACACGGCCGACGTGACCGCAGACGGTATGGGGGCCCTGACCGTTGAGGTCGCGGCGGGCGGCGCACGCGACCAGGCCGGCAACGACAGTGAGCTGGCATCGGTGACAGCCACGCTGCTCGGTGGTCCTGCCTACCGTCTCCTGTGGTCAGACGATTTCGAGAGCGGCTCGCTCGATGCAGCCACCTGGACCGCGCGGACTGACGCGAACTGTCCCGATCCGTGCACCGGTGAGCAAAGCTACCTGGCAGAGCGCGTATCGGTGGCCGGCGGTGAGCTGCTGATCGAGGCGCGCGACATACTGCGCAGCGGCGGCGGCAGCTTCACGTCCGGCCTGGTCGACACACTGGGTAACCAGGAGTTCCGGTACGGCAGAATCGAAATCGATGCCCGCATGCCTGGCACCAACGGCTCACTGCCTTCCCTGTGGCTGCTGCCGGTGCCGGACGAAATGACGGGCGAGGGCGAGTACGGTCCCTGGCCTCAGTCTGGACAGATCGACATCGTCAACGCGCCGGAAATCGGTGTGAGCGGCAATCTGCTCAACCATGCGACCCGCTACGGTCTGCCGGAGCCCGAGGACACCGTCACGGACTTCGACTATGACCCGCCGTTTGCGCCTGATGGCGGCATTCATACCTACGCTGTCGAGTGGAACGCCGACGAAATCCGCTGGTACGTGGATGGCGTCAACGTCGTGACGCAGACGGCGCCGAACTGGTACGCCTACTTCCAGGACGACGATGGTGTGTACACCGACGGCACCGGCGGTGCGCCGTTCGATCAGGACTTCTATCTCCTGATTGGCCTGGCGATGAGCACCGATGCCGGTTCGGGCACTTACCCGCAGACGCTTGCTATTGACGAGGTACGGGTGTTCGAATGTGCGAACCCCGACGACCCGGCGCTTGGTACAGGGTGCATCACGGGTACCGCGTCCAATGAGCTGACCGCGGAACCGGCGCCGTACACGGAGTCGTACGATGTGTACATCGATGCGCCGGCAACGGTGGACTTCTTTGATCCGGACAATCCGGGTACGCCGGTGTCCGGCACGCTGGTCATCGGCACGGATGACAGCGGTGGTGCCGCCGTCGTGAACAGTGACCCGGCCGCAATGGACGGTGGCGATACCTTCTGGAACCTGGATATCTCGGCGCCAGCCACCACGGGTACTGCCTTCGTGATGGGTGCGGATACGGGCAGCGGCAACGGAATCTTCAACCTGACCGGCAGCGAAACGGCCGGCGAGCTGCTGTTCCGCATGCGGGTCAACTCCGGATCGGCCGCGGCGGTTGACGTTGGTCTCACCAGTTCTTCCGGTGCCGGCGTTGTGTCGGTGCCCGTAACTGCCGACGGTACCTGGCGCAACTACTCAGTGAAGATCGGCGACGTCGTGGCGAACTCCGCCATGGGCATGAGCCTGGATATCGCCGCCATCAGCAATACGTTCACGCTGGCGGTAACCAACGGCAGCGCCGACATCGACCTCGATGACATCAGCGTCAAGGCGGCGTGCCGCGACACCGACGGCTGTAGCGCTCAGCCCACGTTGCCGATGGCGACCGTGCTGTACCAGCAGGACTTCGAGGCGATGTTGATTGCCGAAGGCTTCCCGCCAAACTCGGTGAGTGACGACGGCTGGCGGGTGTTTGGTAACGTGTACCTGAATCCCACGGATACAACGCCAATTAACTCCTATGGCGCGTTCCTTGCGCCAAACGGCACCGGCGGGTTCTGTGCGGTCGAGGGCGGCCAGGGTGGCGCCAGCCAGGGTGCCCAGCAGTTCTCGATCTTCAGTGACTACAACAACTTCACGGCACACGGTGCCGGGCAGTACGTGGAGTCGCTGGTGTTCCAGGAGCGCACGATTGTGGCGGACGATATCGGCACCACGGTGGTGCTGAGCTTCGACGCCAAGGCTGGACTCATCGAGCTGCAAACCACGGCCACGGCGTACTTCAAGACGCTGGATCCGATGAACAGCTTCGCCACGACCAACGAGGTCGAACTCGACACGACCAACCTGCCGAATACGTGGATGCGCTACGAGATTATGCTGGACCTGACCGATCCGATGCTGGAAGGCCAGATCCTGCAGTTCGGCTTTGCGAGTATTGCGACGATGTTCGAAGGGTCGAGCGTCTTCTACGATAACGTCGAGCTGAGACAGCTATCGAGATAGTAATCGCCGCGCCGAAAGGCCGGGCAAGTCCGCAACGGGGGGAGCTGACTTCGCATGAGTGAAAGACACGCTGGATTTTCCAGAGGTGACGCGTCAAGGAGGCCGCGTACTGAACAGGTTGAGAAACCGCTAACAGCAGGACGTTCAGGAGTAAAAGCTATGCCGGGTGTATGCAGTTCCAGGAACGTCGGCGGTTTGATCGCCACGGTTGTTGCCGCGTTTGCGCTTGCGCTGCCCGTGACGGGTTTCGCGGCACCCAACAAGGTGACAACGTTTAAGGATGAACAGGGCTGGAAGCTCCAGGTGGACGGCCGCGACTTCTTTGTGAAGGGCGTGGTGTGGGGCTACTCGCCGCGCAACCAGAACTACACCTACAACCTGTGGGGCGAGTCGGACGAGTTCATCCGTAATGTGCTCGATTACGACTTCGGCCTGATGTCCAGGGCCGGCGTCAACGCGGTGCGCAGCTTCAACATCATGCCGCCGGAGTGGGTGACCTACGTCTACCGGGAACACGGCATCATGACCGTGATCAACCCGCTGATGGGCCGTTACGGTTACACCATCGACGGCAAGTGGGTGCCGTTCACCGATTACTCGGATCCGCGGACTCGCGAGATTCTGCTCAGAGACTCCCTCGCTATCGTCGAGCAATACAAGGACGTCGAAGGCGTTCTGATGTTCGCGTTCGGTAACGAGAGCAACTATGGCCTGTCCTGGTCGAGCTTCGAAATCGAAAACCTGCCGGAAGGTGAACGCAACACGGCGAAGGCTGTCTACCTTTATACCCTGTGGAACGAAGTGGTTAAGGGCGGCAAGGCACTGTCCCCGAACCATCCGTTCACCATCGTCAATGGCGACATCCAGTACATCGATCTCATCGCCGAGCACGTTCCCGACCTCGACATTCTCGGCAGCAACGTCTACCGCGGTCCGAGCTTCACCTCGCTGTGGCGAGACGTGAAGGAAAAGCTGGACCTCCCAGTGGTTTTCTTCGAGTTCGGCAGCGATGCCTTCAACGCGCGCGAATTTAAGGAAGACCAGCCGGCCCAGGCCAAAATTCTCAAGGCCCAGTGGCAGGAGATGTACAACAAGTCTTACGGCAACGGCGAGGAAGGCAACGCGATTGGCGGCTTCGTGTTCGAGTGGCGCGACGAATGGTGGAAATATCTGCAGGTTGAAAACCTCGACATTCAGGACAACAACGCGTCGTGGTCCAACCAGGCGTACCTTTTCGACTGGGCCGAGGGTCAGAACAACATGAACGAGGAGTGGTTCGGTATCGCCGCCCTCGGGCAGCCCAATGCAGACGGCGTCTTCGAAGCGCGGCCACGCATGGCCTACGATGTGCTGGCTGCGATCTTTGCGATGGACCCTTACACGACGCAAAAGAGCAACTTCAACGCCGCGATCGACAACCTCGACATGCAGCGCTACGAGTTGATGGGCGACGTGCGCCAGCTGAAGATGGCGCGGGAAGAACAGGACAGCATCCTGCGCTTCACAGGCGGCAGCGCGCTTGCCGTGTTTGCCGTGCAGGGCACGCAGGTCGGCCTCGATGAAAATGGCCTGGAAAACGGCCTCACGTGGACCGACGGACAAATGCTGTTCCTGGACTTCGGCTTCAATCCCAACGAGAAGCTGAGCGGCCAGTTCTCACTCAACATTCTCGGCAACGTCGCCGATCTCGAACCGCTGGAAATCGTGTACGGCCGTCGCGGTCTGCCAATTACCGTTCAGGGGCTAAGGCCGCCCATTGGCTCCATTCCGGGAACGCCGGCAACGGAAGAAACTGAGCTAATTCTGAACGACCGCGAGCGCGTTGAGATTTACGACTTCAGCGCGACGTACGAAGCGGAAAACTGGGATTACGAAGCGTTCTACAACACGCCTCGCTATCACTGGAAATACGAGGGTGACTTCTTTGGTTTGATCCGGGAAGCCACGGATATCGCCGGATCGGACATCTGGAACGCCAAGCCACCCTACGGCCTCGAGATGGCCGGCAAGAACCAGATTTCGGGGCCGGCTACAATCTTCAGACCCTCGTACTGGTTCTTGCCGG
>JBCAXP010000185.1:0-8888 GCA_038533995.1 Pseudomonadota bacterium | reverse complement strand
GGCACTGCATCGCCAAGCTGTGCAATCGTGTTCGTGTCGCCAAGGTCGAGCTGAATGGGAATAACCCGTTCACCCAGCCCCTCAAGCACCGGGCGATTTTCGGCGGCGCGATAGGTCGCGTAGACCCTCGCTGCACCTTTCGCCAGAGACTTCTCGACGAGCGCCAGGCCAATACCGCGGTTGGCGCCCGTGACGAGTATTGTGCTGCCTTCAATTTTCATGGTGCTTCTCCCTTTCGAAACGTGTGGCGACGTCAGGCCGCGGCGCGGGCGAGCTTGTCGAGAACCGGAAACAGATCGCTCGGCTCCGGGCGGCGGGTGTAGTCGGGGTTGACCTCGGCGTATGCGATGGAACCGTCCTGGTCGATGACGTAGCGAGCTGGCATCGGCAGTGTCCACTTGTCGTCTTCATGGATGACCGGCAGGTCGACCTTGAACATCTTGAATACGTCGATGAGGTAGGACTGCAGGTCCCAGCGCAGGCCGAACTGCTCCGCCAGGTCTCCGTTCTGATCGGTCAGAATCGGAAAGCTCAAGCCGTTCTGCCGCTGTGACATCCGGCTGTTTTTCGCGCTCTGCTGAGAAATCGCCAGCAGCGTTGCGCCACGGGCCTGAATGTCGCCTAGGGCTTCTTCGAGGGCCTGCAGCTCGAGGTTGCAGTAGGGGCACCACGCGCCCCGGTAGAACGTGAGTACAAGCGGTCCCCGGGCGAGCAGTTCGCGGGACGAGACCGGCTTACCGTCGGCATCCGAGAGGGTGAATTCCGGCGCCATTTCGCCGGCTTTGAGAGCGCGATCGGCCTGGCCCTGGTCAATCAGCTCCTGGTTGGAGCGGTGGAAGGCCTCCACAGCCGCCGGCGGCGCCTGGTTGGCTTCGAAGTCTGCTTTGAAGGCATCGAGTTTTTCCTGAAGAGTCATTGTGTTACTTCCTATTATTTGTGTTTCAAGGGATGCTGCCTGGCGTTGCTGATCGTGGGTTGAACCGCGGGTCAGAACTGCTCGGCTGCCGTTGATCCAAATAATTGCTCATTCGCTTCTCGTTTGGTAGAAGAGGAAAAGTTCTAATAGTTATTCGAAAAGCAAATGAATGACCGTATCTCCTCACTGCGGCTGTTCGTGCGCGTCGCACGGACCGGCAGCTTCACGGTGGCGGGCCGGGAACTTGGCCTTTCACAACCGTCTGTGTCCCGCATCATTTCGGCTTTGGAGAAGAACCTCGGTGCAGCGCTATTCGTGAGAAGTACCCACGCGCTGAAGCTGACCGAAGCCGGCGCGGATTACCTCGCACGGCTGGATCCGATACTCGCGGCACTCGAGGAGGCCAATCACCTCGTAGGCGGCACAGGTGAACTTAAAGGTCAGCTTAGAGTTGGCTCGGCAACGAGCTTCGCGGTAAGAGAAATTGTTCCGCGGCTGCCGCAGTTCATGGCGCAGCATCCTGAGCTTCGCGTCGACCTTGTTCTAACGGACAACTTTCAGGACCTCATCGAGGAGGCCATTGACGTGGCCATTCGATGGGGACCGCTAAGGGACTCGGCGATGACGGCAAGAAAGCTGACGGACACGCCGCGCGTGCTTGCGGCGTCACCTGAGTACCTGAAAACTGCCGGCACTCCAACCGTGCCATCCGAACTCGCCAATCACCAGATCATCCTTGGGCCATCCAGCAACAGCTCTGTCGGCTGGACCTTCAGCAAAGACGGCAAGAAAACCTCGGTGAAGGTCGACAGTAAATTGAGGTTTACCGTAAACGAGGGCACGACGGCGGCAGCGGTCGCCGGCCTTGGAATCGTGTCCACGGCTTTCCTGAGCTGCCGGACCGAGCTGGAAAGCGGTGCGCTCGTACGGCTGCTTCCTGACTGGACAATTGGCACCGTTCAGGTCAGTGCCGTTCTCGCAGCTGGACACAATGCGAAGGCATCTTCGCGCGCCTTCGTCGAATACTTGGCAACTTCCTTTCGCCCGGGTCCGTGATTGATGACCAATTCAGGTGTACGAACTCTCGGAGGCGCTCGCAGAGCTGCAAAGAGGAGTCTGTAGCCTGTTCCAGCACTGTGTTTCAACGAGCGCTTGGCAGAAGATTTGAGTAGGATGTACTTCGAAGTGCCGTACTGTCTGGCGTTCTTTATGTTCTCTTGAGACTCCGCATGCGAAAGCTCCTGTTGCTCCTTTGCTCTTTCGTAATCTCTGGATCGGTCGGGTTTGTAATTGGCGCGAAAGCTGCTCAAAGGGTGCAAAAGGCAGTGCATCTCAACAGTGCCCACGGCATTAATGCAGCAAATACCAAGTTCTTGCTGAAACTTGCGAACGGTATCCACGCAGGAGATCCAGACAAGGTTATTTCTGATATAGAGCTAGCTCTTAGCACTAATCGGAGCATTCTTCGGGACTATGAAAGCAATCCCAGGCTCAGCGAAGTGGTGCGGCTGTACCAGTCAGAGGAAGACGCAGCTGACCTCGACGGAGCGGTCGAGGAAGCACTTGAATCGCTTGAAGCCTATTCAGCAAAACATCGCCAAGCCTTTGATGAGTAACGATGGCATGAATTCCTATGTAGGATGATCTGCCTTGGTAGGCTCGCAGCATGAGGAAATGTAATAGGCTGCCATGCAAAAACTTTTTTCGCTTTTTTGCTTAGTCGTAATCATCGGGTTGGGTGGATTTGTTCTTGGCATGAAAACCGTCGAAAAGGCGGACCGCGTACAATTTGTTGAAAATGTCCACACAATAACTGCGGCAGATACCAGGATTCTGCTGCAAATTGCGGACGGTATCCGCGCCGGAGATCCAAACAAGGCTATCTCTGATATCGAGAGAGCTCTTAGTACTAATGCGAGCACGCTTCGGGACTATGCGAATAATCCGAGGCTCAGCAAATTAGTGCGGCTGCATCTGTCAGAAAAAGACGCCGCTGAGCTCGACGATGCGGTCGAGGAGGCACTCGAAGCGCTTGGAGCGTATTCAGTAGAACACGGACGAACCTTCGATGAGTAACGATATTTCGTACCGTGCGCGCACAGTCTGACAAAGCGAAGTCGCATCAATTTGAGTGACTGTCGTGTCGGCACGTCCTTGTGCCGCACATCGAACTTCTAACGCGAATTTAGTCTAGTCGTCGAGCAGCTCCTCGAACGTGAGCAGCTGCGTCTCACCGTTCGAGTCATCAACGCCGTCGTTGTCGTTGACCACCAGCACATCACCGTTCGACAGCACCGCGAGACCCTCGATCTTTTCGAGCACGAGGCCGTTGGTGGCTTCGAGGTCCGGCATCAGGTCACGCACCAGCGTCTTTGACACGACCGGGAAGGACGGCGTTGTGCCAACGTCGGTGTCTTCGAGCGGCTCGAGATCGTCGACTGAGAACTGGTAGATACGCTTGACTGCCGCGTCGGGCCCAGCCTGGTTGTCGCGCTCCACCACGAGAAATTCATCGTCGTCGATGGCGGTAATTTCCGACAGGCCAACCCAGCCGCCGTTGCCGGACTCCGGCAGGTCGAGCGGGTAGTAGTAGAAGCGCCATTCGCCGCTTTCGACGTTGTAGCGGCCGATGCGCACCTGGTTGTCCGGGTCGTCGGCCCACTCACGCTGGATGGCAACGAACAGCTCTTCCTCACCGTCATCTTCCACCACGGTGACGCCTTCAAAGCCAAAGCGAACCTGGCGACCGTTGGTGGAGTCCGGCAGCGTCACCACCGACTCGATGGTGCCGTCCGCAGCAACTTCGAGCAGCAGGTTCAGCGCCTCGACCGGTCGGGCAGGATCACCCACCGTGCCGACGCCTTCCGACGCCACCCAGAAGCCGCCGTTCTCGCGTGCGGCAAGGCCTTCAATGTCGATGTTCACCGTCAGGTCGTCGTTCACGAGGCTCGCGTTCTGCGCAGCCAGTGCGCCGAGCGTGTCGGTGAGCACGATTTCGCCGGTGATCTTCGCCGGGCGCTCGCTCACGTCAACGCTGTACAGACGGCTTTTGACGTAGAAGCTGTCGTGGGCGGTGTACACCAGGTCGTCGTCGCCGGTTGCGGCAAGCGCAGACAGGGCCGCCCACGGCAGCGGCGTGCCGTCTTCCCGATCTTCCGAAATGATCGTCGGGTAGGCGGGCTCGGCGATGACGCGGGCATAGATGTTCAGCACCGAGCGGAACTTCGACTCGCGCTCATCGGCTTCGCTGGCTGCCACGAACAGACCGCGGCGCGGAATCGGCAGCAGGCCTTCGGGCGCAACGCCGGCAGGCAGCGTCTGCAGCAGCTGCGGTTCGCCGGAGCGGCGGCTCACTTCGTACACGAAGATCACGCTGGACCGCTCGGAGCCCGCAAACAGGTAGTTCTGGAAGCCGAAGCGCGCAAACGCCACGTTTTCCGGTTCGTTACCCTTGTTCTCCGACCGGCCTTCGGGGTAGTGGCCGAGGCGGATGGTCTGGTGCTCGAGGCTGTTGCCCGCCGCATACTCAACATTGCCGTGCACATCGAAAATCGTGATGCCGCGGCTGCCGCCGAAGAGGTCGCCTTCGTCGGCGGTGGCAAAGCGCTCGTTGTCGAGCCACACCGCGCCGTCGGGCTCGCGCGGCACACCGTCGAGGTTGCTGTTCGGTTCAATCAGGTCGTTCTCGAGGATGTCGATCTGCTCGAGGTCAACGGTACCAGCGCTGAAGTCGTTGATGACTTCGCCGGTGACAACATCCACCAGCACGATGTGGTTGTTTTCCTGCAGCGTGACGACGGCAATGTTGTCGTCGTTGATGTCGACGTACTCCGGCTCCGGATCCTCCGGGAACAGGTCTGCAATGCCCGTCAGCTCAACGATGCGGGTCTGCCAGTTAGCCGCCGGGCCGTCGAGGTCGACGATGACGAGGTAACCCGGCGGTGCCTGGGGTGGCTCACCGTCGCCGAGGTCCTCATCGCGCTCGTTCTCGATCGCGACGGCGGCGTAGCGGCCGTCCGGACTGATGGACACGGCGTCGGGCTGCCCGCCGAGGTCCAGCTCTGCGACGATCTGCCGCGCGCGAATGTTGATCACCGTCAGCTTGCCGCTGGTGTTGATAAGGTCAACCGAGGTGTTAACGCCGGCCAGTGCCAGGCGGTTGCCGAGCACCGCGACGGAGGTCGGTTCGCCGTCAAGGGCAATGATGCCTGCGGCTTCTGGCGATGCCGGGTTGCCGATGTCGACGAAGCCGATGCTTTCGGTTTCGCTGTCGGTGTAAACCAGTGTCTGGCCGTTGCGCGTAACGTCCACGATTTCCGCTGCCGTCACCGTGGTGATATCGGTGTTCTCGAGCACGGGGAATACGGCGACTCGTTCGAAAACGGGCCGTTGGATGTCGTCGGCCTTTGCAGTGGCGGAAACCACGGCGGTAGCGAGGATGCCGGCCGCTATCGTGGCCAGATCGCGAGAGCGATGGTGCATGAGTGATACCCCCAGTTTTTGTGATTGGTCAGCAAGCCGGCTGCCTTTGGCAAGAACTGCCAGCGGGCGCAGCTTGCAAGAGCGGATGGAGGGTACCGGGCGGTAATGTCAGTTATGTTACATGGGTGGGGGCGCCACACCGCTGGGGCCTGGCGGCTGGAAAAACAGGCTCTTCATCACGCCAAGGTCGATGAAGTTCACGGCGCCGTCGCCGTTGAAATCCGAGTTGGCGTCATCTGAGAAGAACACGAGCTGGAACAACGCAAGGTCGCCGAAGCTCACCTCCAGGTCGTCGTCGAGATCCGGGTCGCACGCGTTGCCAAAGCCATCACCGTTCGTGTCGCGCTGATCGGGGTTTGCCACCAGCGTGCAATTGTCGCTGCCGTCTTCGATGCCGTCATCGTCGCTGTCCGAACCCGGTGTGGCGCGTTCCCAGGCCACTGCGCCTCCGGAAAAGCCAATGCCCCAGTCAAGGAACGTGATGTCGATGTAGATATCGTCGGTGATCAGGTGCACAACGGCGTCGACACCCACGGTGCCGGGTGGAAACGACTCTGCCCAGTCGACCCAGATCTGGAACTCCAGCGACTCGTAGTCTTCGGCCGAGCCTGTTGCCCACTCGGTATCGGTGGGACTTGGGCCCATGTAGGACGAATCCACCGCAATGTTGAAGACGCCCATGAGGTCGGCGCGCGTGAGCCACACGTTGTCGGTAATGCGGTCCTGGTTTTCGGGCAGCGTCCAGTCGGCAAAGGGCGCCTTGGAAAAGGTCACCGGCGGCCCGGTCCAGACCTCCTGCGCAAAGGCTGTGCTGCATGGGATTGCGATGAATGCGAGAACGGTGCTTACAGCTGAGCGGAGCGTGACCGGCATGGCGGGTATCCAGGTTTCTTGTGTGTTTGCTTGTCAGTGTTGCGCCCGCGACGCCCGAGGGCAACTCCAGACAGGCCAGGGTGCGTGCAATTTATATGTCGAAAAACTTTACAGTTGTTGTGTCACGTGGCCTCGGACTTCGCTGCAGACAGCGTCGGTAGAGGCGTGTCATTGAGAAAAAGCCGCTTCAAAACAGCGTTTTGTCCAGCCGCTGAACCCCTCGCGCGGCACCGGGGCAATTCCGGTACGGGTTGTGCATACAATTGGACCAAAAGCGCGAAAAACGCGCGGTCGGCAATGGGATGCCGGCACAACGGAACGACACATCAGGAATGGAACGGCAGGCAGCAATCGCGCCCAGAGGCGCGCCGCGGCCGTCGCGTTGGCGCGACGGCCATTCGCAGTGCTCGTTCGTTATCCCCCGCCCTCGCCGGAAAATACTGATTTTTAACCTCCCCGCCGCGGCGCTATGGTTGGCGGCGGTGATGCTGATTGCGTCCCTTGGGGGGTGCGGTATGCCAGATGATGAGGCTACCGCCGCAAAGGGCCACACGACGCCGGGCGCCGCGACTTCAGATAAAACACAGCCGCTTCCCGACGACCCGGCCATGGCCGACTCGCAGCCGCTGCCGAGGGACGCTGAAGAAGATGCCCCTGAAGAAATTTATGCGGGGCCGCAAGCACCCACGGGCCTGGCGATCGATCACGATGCCGGCCTGGTGTTCGTGCCGGACATCGGCTGGATGGATGTGCCCAGCTTCGCCGCGCTGTACATGAACGAACCAGAAAAGCTGCCGGGCGAGTTTGATCACCAGGCAGTACACGAATTACTGAAAAACCAGAATAACTGACTGCAGCCACTGGACGGCTGCAGTTGTGGCATTGAAAAAGACGGAAAAAAGGGAGGTTTGCCGGTTGCGCGGCACGCCTGCCAAAACAACAAATCCGCGCACGAAAAAGTTTGCCTCGACGACAACGATCGTTGCGCGGTTCAGGAGAGCACTCATGACTCGATCGAATCCGCTAAACCGGAAAACCACGACGCTGGGCGTTCGGCTTTTGTCAGCCGGCGCACTTTTGGCTACGACCCTTGTCGCCGGCGGCTCGGACATGTTCGCTCCTGCGAGCGTGTCCAGCGCGCTTCCCGGCGCCTTTGGCGAAGCAGCCAGCCGTGGCGATGTCCAGGTGGTGCCATCGTACGGAGCACTGCGGCCGACCGAGGGCGACAGCGCGGTACTGATAACCACTCGTGAGCAGGACGGCGACCGGCCCGGGCGGGCGCGGGTTTCGAGCCTCTCGTTTGACGGCTTTTCCATACCTGCCGATACCGGCACGCTTCGCATCGACTACAACTTCCTGACCAACGAACGCCTGCGGAGCAAATCCGTCGACCACTTCTCCGTGGTGCTTCTGCAGCCGTCCACCGGTGGTGAAATCGAATTATTGCGGCTGGCTTCAGACGCCCAGCTGCAGGCGGTACCAGGCGCGCCGTTCATGCGCCAGAGCGGTTTTCGCTCGCTGGTTGCAGACGTCAGCCAGTACGCCGGTGCGCTGGAGCAGTTCTCGCTGGTGTTGCGAGTCGTCGACAGGGGACGGGCCGACGCGCCGTCCGGGCTTTTCATTGACAACATCCGTTTCGAGCCGCCGGGGGCACCCCTGGCTGACTCCAGCGTTGAACACGTTGCAGTCAACCGCGGCGAAGCCGTGTCTCTCGACGGTTCGGTGTCGGCCGATCCGAACGGCGCAATCGTCGACTACTTCTGGACGTTCGGTGACGGCAGCACGGCGAGCGGCGCGGTGGTATCGCATCGCTACATGAACGCTGGCACTTACCAGGCCACGCTCACGGTGACTGACGCCGATGGCAACACCAGCACCGACACCTTCCAGGTGACGGCACGCGGCGGCAACGCCGCGCCGGCTATCGTGTCTTCGCCCAACACCGGCGCCACCGAAAACCTGCCGTACGTGTACCAGGTGCTGGCCGACGATCCCGACGTGGGCGATACGTTGACCTACAGCCTCACGCAGGCGCCCGCCGGCATGACGATTGATGCGAACAGTGGCCTTATCAGCTGGACGCCCGCGCCCGGCGTTGCGGCTCGCAGCGATGTCACTGTAGAAGTTGAGGACACAGGTCTGCTGACGGACACCCAGTCATTCACCGTTGTCATTGGCCCCGAATTCTACGTGATAGCCGTGGACGACAGCGCACGGCTTTTTGAGGCAACGGCATACAGCAACGGCACTTTCTCGACGCTGGACCAGATCGGCGACAATGGCTCAAACAACCGCGGCGGGCCCGCCATTGCCGACTTCGACGGTGACGGCGATTTTGACATGGTGTCTGGCAACGGTGCCAACCCGTCGATGAACCTTTGGTACTGGGAACGCGACGAAGGCCGCTTCATGCCGCCTGCGTACCTCGGTCAGATCGGCGATACGCTTGCAACGGCTGGTGGTCGTGCGATGGACTCCGCTGTCGCTGATTTCAACAACGACGGCCGCATGGATTTCGCGATCAACGGCGAAAGCACGAACTCCTGGCTGTTCCTGAATAACGGCAACTTCACGTTCGGCGCGGAAGACTTTTTCTCGTCGGACTTTGAAATTGACA
>JBCAXP010000184.1:0-8889 GCA_038533995.1 Pseudomonadota bacterium | reverse complement strand
CTGCGTCTCCGTTGGACGTGCCGGTGGCGATGATGTTGCCGTCGGCATCGAGAACCTCGAAGGGCGAGTTCACTGCCTGGCTGATGGCGTCAGCCAGCTCGTCTGCCTTGCGGGCATCGAGATAGGTTCCGTTGCCGAGCTGCGCCCAGCTCTCGAAGGTCTTTTGCAGTGCGTATTCGTCGATGGCAAAGCCAACGATGTTCACGCGCACGTCTATGCCGGAGGCCGTCAGTTCGCGAATTGCCGCCTCCGGGTCGCCATCGCAGGTTTCCTCGCCGTCAGTTACCAGCACGACGACGCGCTCGCCATTCACGCCGGCCAGGTCATCCCCGACCCGGGCCAGAGAAGCGGCGATGGGCGTCTTTGACAGTTCCTGGGGTTCGATGTTGTTGATCGCTTCTACAGCTGCGTCGGCGTCCAGGGGCGCGAGGGGGATTTCAAGATCGGTGCGGCATGAACGCGCCTCTCGTTGCCCGAACGCGCGGAACGCAAAGGGTGTGTCGGCGGGTATCGTCTCTGTCACCAGGTTGACGAGCGCCTCGCGGGCGACCTCAATCCGGAAGCGGCCGTCGAGCTTTTGCCACATGGACCCGGAGGCATCCAGAATCACCAGGACACCGCTGGTGGCGTCGATCCGGCTGGTTCGTGAGGACACCACGCGCAGCTCGCCGTAGCTGACGCCCGGCGTCACGGTGATCATCTCGCGCGCCAGTTCCCGCTTGTTCATCATGTAGATCACCGGGTACTCACCGGGTTCGTCTGGCGCCTTCAGCGTCACGGGATTTCCGCGCCGTGTGTAAGCATAGCTTTCCGCTACGCCATCGATTTCCAGTTCGATGTAGTCGCGGTCATTGTCCGGACCAGTCCAGCCAACCGCGAATTCGCTGCGCGCGACGACCGATTCCGGCACGGTCAGTGAGGCAGACACCGGCGTGACGGCGAGCGGTGCTGTGGCAAGAATCACGTCCTTGTTACCCTCCTGTATGTACCGGATGGTGTACTCGCCCGCGCTATCCGGCGCGGTCAGAGTCACTGGCTTGTCGCGAGCCGTCTGATAGCCGTAGCGGTAGTCGATTCCCTCCGAGTCGACATCGCCAATCGCGATGTATCCGCGACTACCTTCTGGTTTTGTGAAGGCCACCTGGAATTTTGCGCCCGCGACAACCGTTGCTGGCGCATCAAGCGTTGCCTCGACACTGCCCACGACAATGCTAGCTTCGGCAAGGTCCCGATGCTTTTGGCCCGCTGTCTGGCCGCGCATCACGTAGCGCACAAGGTAGGTTCCCGGTGTGGTTGGCGCAGTGAGCGTGGCGGGATTGCCTTTTTGGGTGTACGCATAGCCGTAAGTGTAAGAGTGCGGCTCACCGTCGCTGTCGGTCAGCGCGATGAAGTCCTGCCTTGAATCCGGACCCTCCCACGCGACGTCAAATTTTGCGCCAGCCTCAATCGGCTCGGTGGGTGGCTGTACGGTAGCGGTGACGTCGGTAACGGAAAAAGTGGTCTCCGCCAGTTTGCGGTCTTTCGGTTTGCCCTCGAGCATGTAACGCAGGCTGTAATCGCCCGGGACGATCGGAGCCACGAACGTTACGTCGCCGGCGTCATTCGCCTTGCGTGTGTACACGTAGCCGTAGCGATAGTCGTTGTCATCCGCACCCGGGTCGGTCAACGCGATGTAGTCTCGCTGATGCATGGGGCCTGTCGCGCGCACCTTGAATTCGCTCCCTGCAACGACGCTGGCCGGTGCCGCCACCGTGGCCGTGACATCAGTGACGCTGACGGTCTCTTCGGCAAGGATTACCGGAGGCTTGTCGTCGGTGACGTAGCGTACGGCGTAGGTACCTGGCGTAACGAGTGCCCGAAGTTTCAGGGGGCTTCCGCGGGATGCGGGGAAATAGCCGTGCTTGTAGCTGGCGGGATCTTCGCCGACATCGGTGTAGTAGATGTAGTCCTTGGCTGAGCGATCCGTTGAAAAAGTCACCTTGAACGGCGCGCCGGCCGCCACCTCGTCCGGTGCTTCAAGCGTTACCTGTTGCGCGGTCGCAGGCACGAACGACAGTGCGGTCAGGGCTGCGACGAATACGGCTACTCGCTTCATGGACATGACACTAGCCTCCGCTTGTTCTTTTGCTGCATATTACACCTCAATTTCCTTTTCATCGCATGCATCACTGTCGGGACGCTATTTCATGAAGACCACCATTGCCCTGTCTGCCCTGGCGCTTTTGTTTTCCGCAACCGCTGTCCATGGGCAGGATGACGACGTTCGCGTAGTGCAGTTGCCGGTCGACTGGTCAGTTGGAACACGCTACAACCTGACCGTTGAGAAGGGGCGCCGCGAGACTCAGGGTGACACTGTGCTCCGGGATATGACATCGACCACGGATGTGGCTGCGGAGGTCGTCGAGGCCACGGATGCTGGCTTTATCATCCGCTGGACCTTCAATGCGGTGCACCTGCCCGAGACCCAGCCTTCGGACCCGATCGTGGACGGCATAACGCGCCTTACGGAGGGCATGCAGCTCGATCTCATCGCCGACACGCATGGCACTGTGCACGGGCTGGCGAATACTGCCGAGGTGCGTGAAGTCCTGGCAGAGGCGGTTGCGATGCTTCGAGCGGGCGTCGTCGAGAGCGGTGTCGATGAACAGATGGTGGCCGGTGCGCTCGATCCGATGGTTAATGCCATGCTGGGCGAGGGTATGGAGGGCCTGGTGATCAAGGACGCGGTGCTGTTCAGCTTCCCCTCTGGCGGCACGTTTGTGGTTGGCCGGGAGCAGGCTTATGAGGACTTGTTGCCTTTTCCTTTGACGGGCGAAATGATTCCCACCAATGCCGCTTTTCTGCTGGAGTCAGTCGACGATGACGCTGGCACGGCGGTGTTGACTTGGCGCCAGACGCTCGATCCGGAGAAAACCGCTGAGGCGGTGAAAACGTTCCTCGAGAACATGGCGAACAAACTCGGCAAAGAAGCGGCCGCGGAACTCGAAGGCTTCACCGTCGACATCCGGGATGAGGCACGGTTTGTCTACGACCTCCAGACGGGCCTGCCGCGCCTTGTGGAACACTCGCGCGCAATGAGCACGGGGCCACGGTCGCGCGTCGACTCCCTTCGTTTCGAGGTACTGCCTCCGCGCTAGCCGTTTCTCTTCACGTACGCCAGGTGCTTCCAGACCAGCTCGAGTGGTCCCTGGCGGAAGTGGCGGAGCCAGAGCACGCTAAATGCCCATTGGCTCAACAAAATGCCGACGGCAAACAAAGGCAGTACGGCGTAGGGGAGCGTACCCATCAGGCCGAGGCCGTAGCCGAAGAACAGCAGGACCGACACGCTCGTCTGGAGCAGGTAGTTGGTCAGCGCCATACGGCCGAGGGTCGCAAGGTGCCTGAAGAGTCCCGAGGCGGCGGCATGCCAGACCGTAAGAAAGGCCCATCCAATGCCCAGCGACAACAGCGGTGCCCCAACGTGCAGTACCGTGGCCTGAATAGCGCCGGCCGGTGTCAGCGAGTAGTACGAGCCCGTAGTCGCCTTGGTCCACGCATAGGCGAAGGAGCAGGCCAGGCCAACGGTGAAGGCGCTAACCATGAGAGGCGTAAGGACAATGCGGTCCTTCACCAGGCCAGGTAGTTGCCGTGACAAAAGCAGGCCGATGAGGAACAACCCAAACACCTGTGGGTAACGGCCAGTTAGCAGGTAACTCATCGGCCGCGGAATACTGCTCAGAGTGTTGATCAAAAATACTTCTCGCGCCGAAGCCGAGGTACGCATTTCGAGCAGGCTCAAATCGCCGAAGCCCAGTTGCGCCTTCAGCTCAAGCGAGTAGCGAGACAGCAAGCCCCAGAACGAGGACTCTTCGGTGGACCAGTGAAGAAAGAACATGACGACCGGCATGGCCAGCAGAAACACTATCCAGCGAAGCAGTGCACGATCGCTCTGGTGCAGAAACAGCGGCAGCAACATGCCCAGGAGGGAGTAGAGGGTCAGAATATCGCCGTTCCAGATACAGACCATGTGTACCAGGCCGATCGCCAGCAAAATGAACATTCTGCGATACCAGTACGACCGGAAGTAAGCCGGCTTGTCTGCCATGCGGGCGGCCTGCAGCCCGAAGCCGATACCGAACAGGATTGAGAAGAGTCCGAAGAACTTGCTTTCGATAAACCAGTCGATGAAGAAAAGCACGCCGCGATCGGGCAGCGGCAGTGAGACAATCTGTTCAGGCGATAGTGCGTTGTAGCCGAAAAAACTGTACAGGTTCGCCAGCAGAATGCCGAACAGCGCAAAGCCGCGCAGTGCATCCAGGACTTCGTAGCGCTCTTGAGGAACTGTGGGTTGTAGCGTCACGCGTTAAGGCAAAACTCAAGGCAGGTAAGCCAGTGTCAGGCAGGTATTGGAAGAGTAGTGCCGGGAAAGGCAGTACGCATCTGGCGGTGCACCACCAAGACAGCAGGGTGGCGGCTATCCAGCGATGCGAAATGGCCGCGTCAGCCAGCGCCACGCCTTCTTGCGGGCTTCGAACACGGCGAGGCCCATAGTGGCGGCGGCGCACCAGATGGCGACTTCAGTAATGACGGCCACGCTTGTAACCCAGACAAGCCAGGACTCTCGCGTGACTTCAATAGCGAGACCGACGCCGAGGCTCAGCCAAGCGAGCGCGACCACCGAACCGAGAGCGATAAGGATGGTTTTCTTCATGGGTAGACTCCGTTTGCGTTGTGAGTAGTGAGGTAGTCTCACGCGGCAATGGATTCTTTCGCCGCCGGCCGGAAAGGTGCGGGCGAGCCTTATGAGGTGGAGTCCCCGTCTGAGTACCGTTCCTTTAATTCCCTGATGCGATCCTCGCGCGCTATGGAGTGTGCGAGCATTCTCGCTGAGAAAATAACGCTAACAGCGACGAACACAACCGCACCGGCGACCAGCAACCGGTTCGTTGGCGATGAAAAGTCGGGGGGCGCGAACGCGATAACAGACGCGAGAAACAGGAGCGCCGCGGAGCACACCGCGATGCCTGCCCAGGCCGCTTTCCGTCGCTGCCGCGCTGCCACGGTCATGTTGTGCAGCTCGGCTGTAACGGTGTCGACTGGCACACGCCATGCCTGCCAGTTTGCGTAGACCGCGGCGCCGCCGCCGAACGCAGAAAACAGGAGCGCAGCTGAGCCCAAGGCCCAGTCGCCTCCCACAAGGACCACCACGCCGACGGTAACTCCGAGCGTCGCGATTAGCGCCTCGATAGCGAAGCTGAGGCGTGCGCGGCGCAAGGCTGCCTCGAGGTCGCGGCGAAGGTCTGCCCACGCCGGTCCGGTGTCTGTCTGCCAGGCATCGCGCAGGCTGTCGAGATCGAGGTCGGGCTCGTGCGTCACGGTGCTTCCTCCAGCGCTGTCTTTAGCGCCTTCTTCGCGCGGGTCAGCCGAATGGACACGGTATTGGCGTTAACGCCGAGTACATCGGCGATTTCCCGCGGCCTGAAGCCCTCCAGCGCCAGGGTGACCGGCTGGCGCAAGGCCATGGGCAGGGAGCGAATGGCAAGCTGCAGCCTTGCCGCGCGATCGCGATCGAGAGCCTCGCTCTCCGGGGTGGCCGAGTCTGCGGGGTGCGCCGGATCGATTTCGACGACGCGCGGGCGCTTCGCCTCGCGGGCCACGTGCGACACCGCACGGTTGTGGGCAATGCGAGCGATGTACGTTCGCTCTCCCGCATCCTGGCGGAATTTTGGCAGGGCACGCCACACTGCCAGGAGAATCTCCTGGTGCAGGTCACGGCGCAGTTCCTCGTCGGCCTCGTAGCTGCCGGCAATACGCCAGATCATCCCGCTGTGGGCGTCCAGCAGACGCCGGTAGTCACTGTCATCCTGCAGAACGGGTACCCGCTAAGTGTCGCCTTGTCTTTCAGAATAGTCCCAGGCTAACGCCGATTCTTTCACGCGCGCTTAAGAAAAATTTGGTCGTCAACCCGGATCAGGTACTGGCGGTCCCGAAACGGTCGGCGACTGCTGACAGCTCGTCCAGCATCGTCTGTTTTCGGTCTGCGCTTGCGAAGCTCGCGGTGATGGAGTTGCGTGCAAGCGTCACGACGTCGGCGGGCGCCAGGTCGAGCGCATCGGCGACCGCGTGAAAATTGGCGTTCATGTAGCCGCCAAAATACGCCGGATCATCGGAGTTGACGGTTACCGTCAGGCCGGCGTCGAGCATTCGCTTGAGGTTGTGCTGTTCGAGGCGCTCGAACACCGCCAGCCGCACGTTTGATAGCGGGCACACGGTGAGCGGCATGCCGGATTCCGCCAGCCGTGCCATGAGCGCCGGGTCTTCCTCTGCGCGCACGCCGTGATCGATGCGGCGGACCTCAAGCAGATCGAGCGCCTGGTGGATGTACTCCGGCGGGCCTTCCTCGCCGGCATGGGCAACCGGCAGGAGCCCGGCGTCGCGCGCACGCTTGAACACGCGGGCGAACTTCTCCGGCGGGTGGCCGCGCTCGGAGGAGTCCAGGCCAACGCCGACCAGCCGGTCGCGGTGCTCAAGGGCCTGGTCCAGGGTGGCCTCGGCGTCGGCCTCGCTCAGGTGGCGCAGAAAGCAGACGATGAGCTCGCTCGACACACCCAGTTCTCGCTCGCCGTCGGCCAGTGCTTCGCTGATGCCGTCGATGACGGTCTCGAAGGCAATGCCGCGCTCGGTATGGGTCTGGGGGTCAAAGAACAACTCGGTGTGACGAACGTTGTCGGCAGCTGCGCGTCGCAGGTAGGCCATCGTCATCTCGTAGAAATCCTTCTTGTGGATGAGCGCGGCAGCCCCGGCGTAGTAGATATCGAGAAACGACTGCAGGCTGTCAAAGTCATACGCGGCGCGCAACGCCTCAACGGAGTCGTATTCAAGGCCAATGCCGTTGCGTGCGGCGAGCTCAAACATGAGTTCGGGTTCGAGCGAGCCCTCGATATGGATATGCAACTCGGCCTTCGGGATGGCGTCGATGAGAGCGTGGATGTCTTTAGTGGTCATTGTCTGTCTCTGTGGCTCGCTGGCTTCGGCAGAATTCGTTAATGGCGTGTCGAACTGGAGCGCTCTATTCGCGTGTCGCGATCTTCAGCACTCGCAGGAACAGCCATAGAAAAAACAGCGGAAACAATACTGTCTCCAGTGTAAACAGCACGATCAGCTCAACGATGCGCTCGGTGACGCTGCTGAGCGTGCTGCGCAGCTTCTCGACGCTGGCTTCCATATCGAGCATGGCCATTCCGGAGTCGAACATGTCTGACAGGCGCTGCGCAAGACCAGGATTTTCCTGTGCAGGTTCCGGGTCGTCATTCAGGCGGCGGATTTCTTCGCTGGTTTGCTCCAGCGCCGCGGCCGCGCGGGCCTGTTCGTCGGCGAGAAAAAGCTGCACTGCGAAATGATTGATTACCACCAGCAGCGGGATCGTAAAGCGCGCGAACAGCAGCACGACAAGCGTGCGCCGGGCGGCGGGCTCTGCCCAGTCGGGCAGGGTGGTCGGGCGCCAGCGCACCACCAGCCAGGCAAGCGCCGCTATTGCGAGCGAGGCCGTCAGGCCCCACCACGCGCTGATTGAGAGAAGCACCTTCTGCACACCGAGCGACGTGCTGGCGGCGAGCATGATCCACGAGAAGCGCTCGATGAGGTCGTTGATGGGGTCAAGCAGTTCGCCGGCGGCGACGATGACGCCCACACCGGCCGGCTCCACGGCCACCTCGGTTCCCTGTGCCACGGAGATGACGCCGTTGAGCGTTCGCGCCAGCGCAAAGGTCACCAGCGCGCGCTTCAACGCAGCGTCCGCCAGCTCCGCGCTCTTGTTGTCCAGTGCTGGCGTCATCGAAACGGCCACGACGGCGACCAGCGCGGCGCCGAGCAACCAGCTCTTCAAGCGCGGTGTCACCGGCGCGCCTTCGGGCCACGCGGCAACCCGTTAAGCGCTGGGCTTCGCTCGCGGCTGGCGGTTGGGAGGCGGTGCATGCGACTAATCCTTTCCCGGCGGGCCCTTGAGAATACGCCAGTACGCCGCCGTGCGGCCAGTGCTGGCCATACGCTAGGGGATATGCGCGAGCGACAGGTACTGCCGGGACTGCATCTCCACCAGGCGGCTTTGTGTGCGCTCAAACTCGAAGGAGAGGCGACGGCCGGTGTACAGCGCCTCCATCGGCACAGATGCTGAGAGAATCAGCTTCACGCGCCGGTCATAGAACTCGTCCACCAGGTTGATGAAGCGCCGCGCTGCGTCGTCGTCTTCGGCGCTCATCTGCGGCACGTCCGACAGAAGCACCGTGTGGAAGCCGCGCGCAATCTCGATGTAGTCGGCGACGCTGCGCGGTCCGTTTACCAGCACCTCAAAGGAAAACCAGACAACGCCGTCGGCGCGGCAGTGTGTGGTCAGTTCCCGGCCCTCGATGATGAGCGGCTTGGAGCGCCGCGTTACCGGCGGGGCGATCTGTTCGAAGTAACGCTGCAGGCTGGTGTCGGCCGCCTCGCCGGCGGGGCAGTGGTAGATTTCCGCTTGCTCGAGCAGGCGCAAACGGTAGTCGGTGTCGCCTCCGACATGCACGACGTCGGTGTGTTGCTCCAGCAGCAGGATGGCGGGCACGAAGCGCTGCCGCTGCAGTCCGTCGCGGTAGAGGTCCGTTGGCGCTACATTGGACGTGGCGACCAGGGAGACGCCGCGGCGAAACAGCTCCCCGAAAAGCGTGCCGAGAATCATCGCGTCGGCGATGTCGCTCACGAAGAACTCGTCGAAGCAAATCACCCTGTTCTCCTGGGCGAGACGGTCGGCGACGATGCGCAGCGGGTCACGCGTTTCCTTGAGGGTTTTGAGTTCGTCGTGCACCTGGCGCATGAAGCGATGGAAATGGCAGCGCTTCTTGTCTTCGAAGGGTGCGCAGTCGAAAAACAGGTCCA
>JBCAXP010000183.1:0-8921 GCA_038533995.1 Pseudomonadota bacterium | reverse complement strand
GATTTCTACGACGACAACGACCAGTTCACGGTGACAAACAAGGAGCGCAACGAGTACCAGGAGTTTCTTGCCGAACTGGAGGACTGGGAGCGTGAGGCGATGGAACGTGCCCTTAATGAGGACAAGAACTACTACGTGATGGAGTTCAACAACCACGGCGGCCTCGTGATGCCGATACTGCTCCATCTCACGTTTGAGAACGGCGCGGAACAGGAACTGGTGATTCCGGCCGAGATCTGGCGCCGAAACGCGCGCACCGTCAAAAAGCTGATTGTCACGGAGAAGGAACTGTCCCAGGTCGAGATTGATCGTCACTGGCAAACAGCCGACACGGATGTAGAAAACAATCACTTCCCTCGCCGCATCGTTCCGTCGCGAATCGAAATCTTCAAGGACCCCGACAAGGAAGGCATGGAGTACCGGGACATCATGCAGGACAGCAAGACCGAGCTTGAAACCGGAGACGAGGAATGACGCTGTTGCTTCGCCTGGCGCTCGTACTCCTGGCTGGCATACTCGCGATGCCGGCCGCGGCGCATCAACAGAAGGAGTCCGTGACGCGGGTGGTGTTCAACGCGCGCACCGGCAACATTGAGGTCATGCATCGCTTCCTGCTGCATGACGCCGAGCACGCCAGTCGGGAACTGCTTGGCGGGTCACCGGATCTGCTCGGCAACGCCGCGGATCGCGGTCGCTTCGAACGCTACGTGCACGGCCGCTTCGCACTCGTTGACCAGGACGGCGCTGCCATCGCCCTTAAGCCCGTCGGAAATGAAATCGAGCACCAGTTCCTGTGGGTCTACGCCGAGGCTCCGATGCCGGACAGCCTGACCGCGATGACCGTAAGCCACCACGCACTGCGAGACGTGTGGCCGGAGCAGACGAACCTGGTCAACGTCGAGCGCGGCGGCAGCGTGCGAAGCGCCACGTTTTTCGAGGGCAGCGGAGCGATAGAAATCCGCTTCTAGGCGCAGGCACACTACTTTGGTGTTATGCCAAAATGCGCGCTGTCCCGCTATGCTGGCCATAATGCCTGCGTGCCGGGCAGATTTAGCGGACAATGGCCCGCTTGTTGCGAAGCCGCCCTGTGGCCGGCACGCGTTTGCTGCATGACAGCAGATGGAATGTTAAGCGGAGTAGACAATGAGAATCATCCTTCTGGGCGGCCCTGGAGCCGGCAAGGGCACACAAGCCGGGTTCATCACCAGCAAATACGGGATCCCGCAGATATCCACCGGCGACATGCTGCGCGCCCACGTAAAGGCTGGCAGCGAGCTTGGCGTTGCCGCGAAGAAGATCATGGACGAAGGGGGCCTTGTCTCTGACGACATCATCGTGGGCATGGTGAAGGCGCGCATCCGGGAGGACGACTGCAAGAACGGCTACCTGTTTGACGGTTTCCCGCGCACCATTCCACAGGCAGACTCCCTGAAGGACGCCGGCATACCGATCGACGCAGTTGTTGAGATCGACGTCGACGATGATGAAATCGTGAAGCGCATGTCAGGCCGCCGTGTGCACCTTGCATCCGGACGAACCTACCACGTTGTGTTCAATCCACCGCGCGTTGAGGGTAAGGATGACGAAACCGGCGAGGACCTGATCCAGCGCGACGATGACCAGGAAGCCACCGTGCGCAAGCGCCTGGACGTGTACCACGACCAGACCAAACCGCTGATCACGTACTACTCCGCGTGGGCCAACACCGACGACAGCGCCGCACCCGCGTATCACAAAGTCGCCGGCATCGGACCGGTTGAGGAAATACGTAGCCGCATTTTCGACGCCCTGTCGCAAGACTGAAAGCCAGGCGCACGGCAGCGGCAGCGAGACCAGAAGAACGCCAGCGAGTCGACAGTGCTGCATTTCATAAAAGTGGCAGCCCTCCTTCTGCTTGGCCTCGCCTTCTTTGCGATCTGGCTGTTCGCGGGAATCCAGCTGATCGATACCGGCGACGGCTGGTGGCTGCTTGTGGTGTTCACGGCTCTGTACCCGAGCTACTGGTTTCTCGACCGGCTACCCGGCGCGGATTCCACGGTAAGCAGTGACGAAGGTCTAACCACCTGCAGGCTTCCCGACGGAACGCGAAAGCTGCTAAAGCCGCTCGGCGTCATCATTCAGGGCAAGCGATACACCGTGCCGGAAGGCTTCGAGACCGACTACAGCTCCATCCCGGCAGCGGCCCGCGCCATTGTTGCGTGGTCGCGCGTCGATATCGCCGGCGTCGTGCACGACCACCTTTACGAGACAGCCCTGGTCGGCAAGAGTAAGGCCGACTGGGTCTGGTTTCAGGTGGCCCGTTCCGGCGAATCCCGGGCAAACATCCTGCAGGCGTCAGGCGGACTCGTGGCCCTGTGGCTCTTCGGATGGCCAGCGTGGATCGGGCACCGGTACAGGCAGCGAAGCGGCGGGAGTGACTGAGCGGCAACGCCCAGGCCGTCAAACCCTTTTAACGGTGGCTTACGCCGCCTGGGTCAGCCTGACCAGGTTTCGACCCTCGCCCTTCGCCTGGTAAAGGGCCCTGTCGGCCCGGCCGACAATCTCCGCCAGCGCTTCGGAGCTGGACGAGCCAAAGGCGATACCGAAGCTTGCCGTGACGGAAACGCTGTCTCTCTGAGTTTCGATACTCAGGCACTCCAGGCTGTGGCGAGCCCGCTCGGCAATCGTGCGGCCGAGTTCGATGGACCTGGCAGGAATCAGCATCACGAACTCCTCACCGCCCCAGCGGCCCACGATGTCGGCCTCGCGCAAGCCGCGCTTGAAAATGGTGGCGGCTGCCTTGAGCACCCGGTCGCCGGCGTCATGCCCATGGACATCGTTGACCATTTTGAAATGATCGAGATCGATAATGATGGCGCACAGCTCCACGCCGGCCTTCTGCAGCTGGCCGAAGCGCCGCTCCAGGCCGGCACGGTTCGGCAGCCCGGTCAGCACGTCCTCTTCGGCCTTGCGGTCGATGCTTCGCTTGTACAGCACCATAAAGACGCCTATGGCGGCCGCCAGCAAGACAAACAGCGCGGCGGCAAAAGCGTTGGCAAGGAATGACCTGGTGACCTGCGCCTGCCTCGCCTCGAGCGGCGCAAGGAGCAAGAGTCGCCAGTCCAGCTCCTCGATGCCGATCTCCGAGATCAGGTACTCGCCGTCTTCCAGCTCCAGGATTTCACTGTCGTAGCGGCGCTGCGAGGTTGTTTCCTCGTCGAACCAGTTCAGCGACTCCAGGGTGGGGACGTAGGCATCAGTCACCACCAGGTCAGGCAATGACGACAAGATGATCTGGTTTTTTTCGTTTACGAACAGAAAATCGTAGCCGTAACGAGATTTGTACTGATTGAAGGTATCGAGAAACTGCTGGATGCGTTTGCCGACGCCAACGTAGCCGAGGAACTCCTCGTTGTTGCCATAGACCTTGACGTCAAAGAACAGATGCACGTCGCCGACCTGGCCAAGGTCGGCCATGAAGTCGTTATCGCGCGCTTTCGCCTCGAAGTACCACGACACCTCACCTGCCACCAGGTTCAGGGTCTGGCCGGTCGACATGTACTGCTTGCGCTTCAACTCGCTGGCCACGAAGAACACAAGGCCGAGATCCCGCTCCATATCACGCAGGCGCGTGAGGAGTTTGTCCTCGTCAAAGTCGGGAGAGTCCATTAACGCCGTGAAATCGACGGAGCTGGCGAAGGTCTCAGCGATGTACAGGGGTTTGAGCAATTCATCGCGCACGAGTTGGTACACAGGCGTTATCGCCTGCTGTTGCACCCGGCTTTGCTCCGCGACGACGTTGCTGATTGCCACGTAGGCGGCCAGGAAAACCACGATGCCAAGCGACAGCATCAATGCAATCGCCAGGTGTTGAGTACTCTTCGCGGATTTCAGCGGACTTCCCCCTGGTTCGGACGGACGGCAAATGGACGGGTGGCACGCAGCAAACCCGGGCTGCGCAACGAACTATAAATCGCGCCTCTGCCGCGCGTCGAGTGGCCGACTTTACTTAATGCAAACTGCAGCAAGTCGCTGCCGGAAACTGTGACATCCGTCACAAAATCGCGTAACGGCGCCGATGCCTCGTCGAACTCCCAGAAATGGCCCAACAAAAGCCCCCTGAAATTTCTTGAGGGTGTTTCTCTACCGACTGCGCATTAGCTAGCAACGGGGAATTTACAAAACAACAGCAAGGGAGCCCATCTCATGGAATCAATCTCAAAACTCGCCAAGAAGTTTCTGCCCGCGCTGGCAGCAACCGTCTGCCTGCCCACAAGCGCGCACGCCGTTCTCATCAGCACCTCCGTCGGGGACTACGAGGTCACCACGGTGGTGACAGACTTTTCGTCCTATGAAGATGTCTTCGAGATGCAGGTCTGGTGGGGAGACGTCGCCCTTGCCGAGGAGTTCGCGACGCTCACCAACACGCTTTTCGGAACGCCCAATCTCGGCATCTACTCACCGTTTTTCTGGTACACGACGACGGACACAACGGGGCCGTGCGCCGGTATCGGCGAGTCCTATGCGGGCGTCTACTGGAATCAGAACAACAATCGGGCAAGCCCGGTTTGTGCCGCGTCCCCGCCCAACGGTCCCTACACGTTTGCCATTGCCCAGGCAGTGGACGTGCCTGAACCCGGCGTGCTGGCGTTGATGGCCCTTGGCATGGCTGGCATTGGCATCGCAAGGAAGAAGCGACACGCTGACAGGTGACGTCAACGTCAATTGACATCCTCCTTCCGGAGGGTCAAGCTACCGCGCAGATGGTGCCGCCCTCGGGCGGCCAAAAGGGAACACGGTGCAAAACCGTGGCTGTACCCGCAACTGTAAGCCGGGAGTAACGGGCCCGACGCCACTGGAGCTTCATGGGGAATGCTCCGGGAAGGCGGCCCCGAGCGACGATCGGCAAGCCAGGATACCTGCCATCGCGTCGTTCGTCCGTGGGGCCGGGATAGTTCCAGCGGGCAGTGAAGTCCAGCGTTCCACGCGGCTCCTTCTCTGAAGAAACGACATGCCAATGCGGTCAGCCGCCCCGTGGTCCATTCCACGCAGGCCGATCTTAAGTCGTTTTCTTGGCACCCACGATTTGGGCGGCTAGGGTGCCAGTGGAGATCCATCATGCGAGTTGCAATTGCAGCTATCGCCGTCGCCGCTTTTCCGGCCATTGCCGGCACCGCCTTCGCCCAGACGCGGGCGCTTGAGCCCGAAAGCATCGACGACAACATTGTCGTAACTGCCACGCGCCTCGGCCAGACCGCGACGGAATCCGGCTCGAGCATTTCAATCGTCACGGCGGAGGAAATCGAGCAGCTTGGCTTTATCTACGCGCTCGACGCGATCGCTCACGCCCCGGGCGTCACCATCAACCAGAACGGCGGGTTTGGCGGCCAGGCCACCGTGCGCATCCGCGGCGCCAGCAGTGAACAAACCCTCGTGCTCATTGACGGCATTCCGGTCAACGACCCCAGTTCGCCCGGCGGCGGCTTCAACTTTTCGCGTCTGGACACCGAGAACATCGAACGCATCGAGGTCCTCAAGGGGCCACAGTCCACGCTGTGGGGCACTGACGCCATCGGCGGCGTCGTGTCGATCACGACCAAGAACCCAGGCGAGGGCCTCGGCGGCGAGGCGTTTGCCGAGTTCGGATCCTTTAGCACGCTGCGCGGGGGCGCCTCGATCTCGAACGCCGGCGAAACCGGCGACTTTCGGCTTGCAGCAGTCACCGTCTCGAGCGATGGCATCTCCAAGGCCGACGAGGCCAATGGCAACGACGAGGACGACGGCTTCGACTCGCTGACGCTCTCGGCCAAGGGCGGCCTCAACCTGCCCGGCAACGCCAGGCTGAGCGCTGACGTACTCTGGACCGACGCCGAGACGGAGTTTGACAGCTTCGACTTTACCGCCCAGGGAAGTGTCGCCGACGGCGACGAACTCAGCGAGACCACCGACACGGCAGCCAACCTGTCCCTGACACTGCCGCTCATGGACGGACGGTTCGACAACCTGTTCCTCGTTGGCTACTCCGATATTCAGCGCGAGAACTTCACCGACGGCGCACCGAGCTTTGACGCAGAAGGCGAGCGACAGCTCTACCGCTACCAGGGCACGCTGCAGGCGAACGAACGTAACCGCATCGCCTTCGGCGCGGAGCGCGAGGAAACGACGGCCAACGACGACGACACGTCCATCGACAGCCTGTTCGCGCTGTACGAGCTAAGGCCAGTGGGCAACATGACGATTACCGCGGGGCTTCGTTACGACGACCACGAGCGCTTCGGCTCGGAAACAACTACCCGGTTCGCCGCCGCCTTCCCGGTGAACAACAACCTGTCGTTCCGCGCGAGCTGGGGCGAGGGCTTCAAGGCGCCTACCATTTTCCAGACCACGTTTTTCTGTTGCGGCGCCGAGGCGCCCAACGCAGACCTGCAGCCGGAAACCTCTGAGGCGTTCGACATCGGCGCCGAATGGCTGTCCGGCAACGGCCGTGTTCAGCTCGGTGCCACGGTCTTCCGGCAGGACACGGAAAACCTTATCGACTTCGACTTTGCCATTGGCGGTTACCTCAACGTCGCCGAGGTGGAATCAACCGGCCTCGAACTGGTTGGCTCGTTGGCTCTGACCGACAGCCTGAACCTGGCCCTCGACTACGCCTACATCGACGCCGAGGACGGCGACGGAAACCCACGGGTGCGTTTGCCTGAGCACTCCGGCGACCTGACGCTGTCTTACGACTCAAACGGTCCGCTCTCAGGCGCCCTGCTCGTTCGCTACAACGGCAGCGAGACGAACACCGATGCCACGACGCTCGACAGCTGGCTGCGCGTCGACGTCACCGGCCGCTACGCAGTATCCGAACGCTTCGAAGTGTACGGGCGGATTGAGAACCTCTTCGACGAGGAGTACCAGCAAATCCTGGGTTACGGCACGCCCGACCTGTCCGGTTCGCTCGGCTTCCGGCTGCGCTACTAACCCAATGCCGCTAGCGAGGCTCGTGCTGCCGCTTGTGCTGCTCGTCGCCGGCTGCGGCGGCGAGCAGTTGCCGCCGCCGGAGGCGTCGGCGCAGCGGCCAATGCGCATCGTTAGCCTCGACCTTTGCGCCGACCAGTACGTGCTCAAGCTCGTTGACCGGGAGCGCATACTGGCCGTCTCGCCGGTCGCAACGGAAGACTTCTCCTACATGCGCGACGCGGCCCGAGGGCTACCGAAGGTGCGACCGGTGGCCGAAGACGTGCTCGTGCTTAAGCCCGACCTGGTGGTCCGTGCCTACGGCGGCGGACCAAACGCGGCGGCGTTTTTCGAGCGCGCCGGCGTGCCGGTGCTGAACGTCAGCTGGGCATCCGATATCCCGGGCGTCTTCGACATCATCGAATCGCTGGCTGCAGGCATGGGCGAACCGGCCCGCGGCGCTCAAGTGGTCACCAACATGCGCGCTCGGCTTGAACGCGTGGCCTCCTCCGCCCGCGAGCGAGCTGCGCTCTACATGACGCCCTCCGGCGTCACGACGGGGCCCGGTTCCCTGGTGCACGAAATGCTCGTCGCGGCAGGGCTGCAAAACTTCCAGGCGCAAGCCGGCTGGCAGCCTATTCCGCTTGAGCGTCTTGCGTACGAGAGTCCAGACCTCGTTGCCGCGGCGTTCTTCGACACGCACACCAACCATCCCGATGCCTGGAGTCCCATGCGCCACCCAGTAGCACGCGATCAGCTTCGTGACAGGGAAACCGTCATGCTGAAGGGCGCATGGACCGCCTGCAGCGGCTGGTTCCTGATGGACGCCGTCGAAGCACTGGCCGCCGGTTCTGGCCTATGACCCGTCTGCTGACCCCCGGACTCCTGCTGGCCTCGGCGCTTGCCGTGCTGGCCGCCTGCCTTCTGGGCTCCACGCCGCTCGAGGTGTCGCGGGTCGTGGCGGCCTTCGCGGGCAGCGCGGATGCGGGCGACCGTATTGTCGTCTGGGCCATTCGCCTGCCGCGGGCACTGACCGCCTTTTGCGTCGGCGCGGCGCTGGGCGTCAGCGGCGCAGCACTGCAAGGCCTGTTACGCAACCCACTCGCTGAACCCGGCGTGCTCGGCGTGTCCGCAACCGCCTCCCTGACGGCAACGTTCGCGTTGTACTACGGCCTTGTGGCCATCAACCCGTGGGCGCTGCCCATCGGGGCGATCACGGGCGCTCTGCTGGCAACCACCCTGATCGCGCTCGCCGCGATCCGCACCCAATCCGTAGTCACGCTCATCTTGATCGGCGTTGGCCTTGCGAGCTTTGCCGGCGCCATGATGAGCCTGATGATGAACCTGGCGCCCAACCCGTTTTCGCTCTCGGACATGATCAACTGGATGCTCGGCTCGGTCGCCAACCGTAGCTTCGACGACCTGCTGTTCGCCGCGCCGTTTCTTGCGGGCGGCTGCGCGATTCTCTTCGCATCGCGACGCGGTCTGTCGGCACTCACGCTCGGCGACGAGGCGGCAAGCGGCATTGGCCTGAACCTGCGCCGCCAGCGCCTGCTCGTGGTGCTCGGCGCCGGCCTTGCCACCGGCGGCGCGGTCGCGCTCGCCGGGGCCATCGGCTTCGTTGGCATTGTCGCACCGCATATCGTCCGGCCGTGGGTCAATCACGACCCGGCGCGCTCGTTGCTGCCATCGGCCATTCTGGCCGGGCTCATCCTTGTCATTGCCGACATCGGCGTGCGGCTCCTGCCGACGGACAACGAACTGAAGCTTGGCGTGGTCGCGGCGCTGGTCGGCGCGCCGGCGTTCGTCTGGATTGCGATGAACAGGCGATCCGTCGTTGACTGACCTGGTAGTCAATGGTCTTTCCGTTGTGCACGACGGCGCAACCCTCGTCGATGACGCGAGTTTCGTGTTCCGAGCAGGCGATGCTGGTGGCGTGGGTCGAGGGCGGCCACCGGTTCGTCTGCGATCAGCAGGGGCGCTTCCGCGGCAAACGC
>JBCAXP010000182.1:0-8936 GCA_038533995.1 Pseudomonadota bacterium | reverse complement strand
AACGGCAGCGCCGTGTACGAGATGGGGCCGGCCAGCGTGCCGCTCGAACGCGCGGTTGTGCACAGGCTGGGCGGCACGCTCGGGCTGGGACCCGAGCGCGGGGGCATCCTGTGCCATGGCGGCACGATGGCCAATGCCGTCGCACTGCTGGCAGCCCGCGCGACAAGGGCGGGCGGGGATGTCTGGAACGACGGTGCTACCGAACCGCTTGCCCTGCTGGTCTCGGAGCAGGCGCACTACTGCGTGGATCGCATTGTGCGCATCATGGGCTGGGGCGCCGACGGCGTTATCGCCGTACCCGCAGACTCATCCCACCGCATGAAGATCGAAGAGCTGCCTGGTTGCCTCGAGCGGGCGCGGGCGAAGGGCAGAAAGGTCATAGCGATCGTAGGCAGCGCATGCACGACGTCGGTCGGTGCTTACGATAATCTGAACGGCATCGCCGACTTCGCCAGCGCGCATAATTTGTGGTTCCACGTGGATGGTGCGCACGGGGCGCCTGCCGCGTTTTCCGCGACCCACCGTGAGTGCGTTGCGGGCCTGGGCCGTGCCGATTCCGTCACGATGGACTTCCACAAGCTCATGGGCCTGCCAACGCTGTGCACCGGCCTGTTCTACCAGCGCGAAGGCGACAGCTTTGCCGCGTTTGCGCAGAAGGCGGACTACCTGTTTGCGGCCGATGAGCGGCAGTGGTGGGACATGGGCAAGCGAACGTTCGAGTGCACCAAGCGGTCGCTGTCGCTGCGTATCAAGGCGCTGCTCGATGTGCACGGCGAAGCACTGTGGGGCGACCTGGTTGATCGACTCTTCGGGCTTGCGCGGGAATTTGCCACTGCGGTCGACAGCCGCGGTCAGTGGCAGCTGGCGGTGCCGCCGGAGGCAAACATCGTGTGCTTCCGGCACCGCCCCGACGGCATCGCCGGCGCTGCGCTGGATGAGCACAACGAAGCCCTGCGCGCCCGGCTTCTGGAACAGGGTCCGCAGTACATCGTGCAGACGCGCTTCGGTGGCTCGACGTGGCTGCGGGTGACGATGATGAACCCGATGACGACGGGTGACGACATAAGCTGCCTGCTTGATCGGTTGGAAACACTCGCGAAACTGTGAACTGGATCAACGAGCCAGACTGTGAACTGGCGCACTATTTCCTGTGAGCCAAGTGATCCCATGGAATTTGCAGGAGACGCGTGAATGGTCAGGCAGGAAACGGACGAATTCGAACTCACTCAGTCGGCGAACGACGGCGAATTTGCAGGCTGGGATCCGTACGTGATCTGGCTGTGCAAGCAGTTCACCGCGCCCATGGAGCCGCTTCCCGCCGACACGCCGGAGTAACCCGGTAACCCAACAGGACGCTGCTCACGGCGGCGTTACTTAAGCGGTAGCCCCGCTTGCGCGCTACAACACGTTCTGGCATTAATAAAAAGCCAGATACGTACAACAAAAGACTGCGCGCCCCATGCAATTTCGCTTTACCTTCTTATGTCTCATGGCAGGCACGCCGTGCCTTGCACAGGCGTCTTCCGCCACGTTCACTGATCAGACCGACGCTGCCGGCGTCAGCTTCCTGCACGAACAGGTCGTAGACCACCGGGCCGGGCCCATGACCGGCGCCGCCGCGGTCGGTGACTTCAATGCCGACGGCTTTCCCGACCTGTTCGTCATCGGCGGCGGGGTGAGGGCGGATGCGCTGTTCATCAATCAACGGGACGGCACGTTCGTGGACGAAGCCGAGGCCTGGGGGCTTGCGACGCTGCACAGGGGCACTGGTGCAACGGTGGCAGACTACGACGGCGACGGTGACCATGACCTGTTCGTGACGAGCCTGGGAACCGTGGACCAGGTGCTGCCCGAACCCGGTCGCCACCGCCTCTACCGCAATGACGGCGGCACCTTTGTAAATGTGGCCGAGGCGGCAGGCGTTGCCCGCACCGCGGATCACCCGGACGGCTTCGGTGCGGCCTTTGGCGATTACGACCTCGACGGCCACCTCGACCTTTTCGTGAGCGGCTGGCACGCGGTTGGTGCCGACGGCGCGCTGGGCTCGCGCCTGTTCCGCAATCGCGGCGACGGCACCTTCGAAGACGTCACAGAGGCTGCGGGGGTCATGCAGCTCAGTACGCACGCCTTCGGCGCCATCTTCGCCGACATGAACCACGACCGGTACCCGGAACTGCTGGTACCGGGCGACTTCGGCACCTCTCGTTACTACCGCAACCAGCGCGACGGCACGTTCATCGAGCTCGACCCGGGCACTGGCGAGCCGCCGGTGTTGGCGACGGATCCCAACTGGAGCATCGGCAAGGCGCACAATGCGATGGGCTCGGCGGTGGCCGACATCGATGGCGACGGCCGGCTCGACTGGCTGATGACCGCGATCTGGCCGACGTTCCAGTTTGAAAGTCCCACGTGGGGCAACGGCGTGTACCTCAATCGCGGCAGTGACGTGTTTGAAAACGCCGCGGGCAAGCTCGGCCTTGCCGACGGCGGCTGGGGCTGGGGCATCGAAGCGCGGGATTATGACAACAACGGCACGACGGACGTGCTGATGACGAATGGCTGGCCCACCGCAGACAGCGTCACCGGCGAGGATTTCCGCAACGAGCCGTCCTACCTGTTCAATCACGACGGTGCCCTGGGCTTTAGTGACATCGCCTGGGAGGCGGGCCTTCAGCACGACCTGCAGGGCAGGGGGCTTGTGACGCTGGACTACGACCGTGACGGCGATCTCGACGTTGTGATTCTCTCGAACAAGGACGCCCTCAAGCTGTATCGCAATGAGTTGATCAACAACGCGCAGCCCACGCCAGCAGACGCGCGCTGGCTCCAGCTCACACTGGACACGAGCAATCGCCCTGACCTTGCGCCTGGCGGCATCGGTGCACGCATTCGCATTCGCTCGCAGCGGAACATCCAGCACGTGTGGATGGCAGGCGGCGGCACCTATCTGGGCCTGAGCGAGCCGCTCGTGCACGTGGGCGTCGGCGCGGCACGACGGGTTGCGGCCGTGCAGGTCGTTTGGCCTGACGGCAGTGTCACGAGTTTACGTAATGTGGCTGTCAACCAGCGGTTAAACGTAATGCCGCCGGCCGCGAAGTCACCGAAACGGGGGCTTTTGCAACGCACTCAATGAGTGCCGAAATTTATGCAATCGTATGCATTTGACGCTGCGCTTCGCTGTCAATTAGACTTTTGAAAAACGTGCAAAAACAAAAGCGTTACTGAAAGCGCTGCACACTGCGGGGGAGCCCGCAGGTAATGAATTGGGGGTACCGGAACGCCCGTCTGGCAGCCGGAGACCGTTAACAAGAGTCACCTGGAGAAACACCATGAAAGGTCGCCGTTATTTATCCTTGCTCGCGGTACCGGCATTCCTGTACGCCGCCGCTGCCACAGCACAAATCCAGCTTGGCATCCTGGACGATTTCGAAGCCGGACCGATGATGTGCGGCGAGGACAACTGGATCGAGGGCGGTGGAAGCCCGAATCCGCCTGTCGGCGAGCTGCTCTGCGGCGAATTGGAAACCTGCTGCCTGTCCGCACCGTCTGCGGGCGGCTTTGGCCCAGGTTCACGCCAGGTGATCTTCAACGAAACCCAGTGGACGGGCGACTACATCGCCGCCGGCGTCAACGTCGTGCAGATGCAGGCCGCAAACGCCAGCGCCACTGAAACGATCAACCTGCGCATCGGCATCACCAACGCGCTGAGCTGTTTTGTGTCGACCGACCCGATCGTTCTTGCACCGGCAACGCCGGGCCCGGACGGCCTCGTGTTTGCGCGCTTCATCCTGGACGAGTCCACCATGACGGAAGTCAGTGGCAACCTGTGCAAGGCGCCCGGCCTGTCCAGCTTTGACGAAGTGATGTCGGACGTTATCCAGCTTCGCATCATCTCCTCGGCGTCGCCCGCCTGGGCCGGCGATGCGATCGAGTCCGAACTGCAGCTCGAGGCTATCCAGTCGCGCGCCGACAGCGACCTTGACGGCGTCAACAACGACCTCGATAACTGCACCGACAGGCCGAACCCTGACCAGATCGACTCGAACGGCGACGGCTTCGGCAACGCCTGCGATGCCGACCTGGACAACGACTGCCAGATCAGCTTTTCGGACCTTGGCATCCTGAAGTCGGTGTTCTTTACCGACGACGCAGACGCTGACCTCACCGGCGACGGCCAGGTCAATTTCGCCGATCTCGGCGTGATGAAAGGAGACTTCTTCGGTGCGCCTGGCCCGGGTCTGGGTGCCTGCGGCGATTGCGTGGCTCCTGACGCACTGGGCGCAAACGCAGACTTTGCCGGCCTGCCGATGTTCATGCGCGGCGGCCTGGTCAACGACTGGGGCGCGGATCCGAACATCAACGGCTTCTCCGACCAGACAGGCGGCCTCTACGTTGCCCGCTTCGAGGTCAACAGTGGCTCGTTCGAGTGGAAGATCGCCGACGAGGGCTGGAGCATCGAGTACTGCACCGACACGAACCTGGTGGAGAACACGGCGACCAACGCGCCGCTGTTCGGTTGCGCCTTCCCGGCAAACGGCACCATCGACGTGCCGGCCACCGGCTGCTACGAGTTCCAGATGCAGACCGACGGCAATATCCCGCCTGCAGCGGTTGACGTGACGTTCACGCCCGTTAACTAACAGGCCATCGTGGCTGACCGGGCACACCGCCCGGTTCGCCACTTGATCGGGTCGGGACCCGAGGAAAAAAGACCCGCGGCGGCTGTCACTGCCGCGGGTTTTTTCTTAGGCCTTCCTGATTTCCGCACCCTTCTTTTCCAGAGCACGGCTCACTGGATGAACCGCACGAGGACCCGGACATGAGACGAACCGCCTTTGCCCTGCTGCTGCTTGCTGGCAGCGTCGCGAACGCCGACACCATCAGCAGCGATTTTGAATTCGACGCAATCGGCGAATTCACCATCGGTCCACCGCCGCTGACCGCGACCTTCACTGGTGGCGACGCGGGCGTACCCGCCAATCCTGCACTTGTTACGAGTGGCACGCGCGCGTGGTTGATCAACGAGGGCTCGCAGGGCGTGGTCACGTTCGAAGTGGCCGCACGCGGCGTCTTTTTCCAGGTGCGCAGTGAGTTCGGCGCCGGCGGCGAACTTCGCATTTACAACGACGAGGACGCGCTGATTCGAACCGAAGCTTACGCCGACGCGTTCGAGGGTGTTCAGCTCAACGTCGGCAATAACCCTGGCATCAAGCGCATCGAGCTCGACAGCGCGCCGGGCGGCGGCATAACGGCGATGGACGACATTTTCTACATTGCCGAGAGCACTCCGACCGACATCAGCGTGTTCTACACGCGTCCCGACAGTGACTACAGCCTGGTGACCGTCGACGTGTCGGGTGACCTTGCCGGCGGCGGTGGGCCGGTAAACCTGCCTTGTGGCGCCACCACCACGAGCGCGTTTGGCTGTTTCGTCGAGTTTGAAATCGAGATTGGCGGCGAGTTTACCTACACGGTGCTTGTCGACGGCGTTGCCGATCCGTCTGGTGCGATTACGGTTGACAGTGGCGACCTGCAAACGGACGGCGAAGTCTACACGTTCTCCGGCAGCCCGCTGCCGTACATCGGCCGGCTACCGGCGTTGCCTGGTGACGACGCGACGGTGCCGGGGCTTGACGAAGTCATCCTGCATTACATCCGTCCCGACGGAAACTACACCGGCTGGGGCCTGCACCTGTGGGATCCGGCCACCGAGGACTGGACCAACTTCACTGGTGGCGAGTACTTCCCGGAGTCTATCGACAGCGAACTGGGAGCGGTCTACCGCATCGCGCTGCCACAGAACACCAACCCGCCGTACAGCTCCGACCCGGGGCCTGCTGCTGCCTTTCCGGAGCCGCTGGGTTTGATCATCCATAACGGGCCGGACAAGGATCCGGGTCCCGACCAGCAGATCAACATCACGCAGGACGGCAACATGCTGTTCGTGCTTTCCGGCATCAACCAGGTGTTCACCACACCGCCCGATCCGAACGCGATCCAGATCACCGGCGCGTCCGCGCACTGGGTTACCGCCGACACGCTGCTGTGGAACCCGCTGGGTTCGCCGGCCACTATTGAGCTGCACTATTCGGCCGACGGATCCATCAGCGTGGCCGGGTCGCAGCTTGTTGGCCAGGACGCAATTTACCAGCTGACGCCGGGCACCAACCCGAACCTACCGGATGCCATGCATCTGGATTCCTTCCCGGCATGGGCACTGCCGCCCGCGGCGGTCGCCGATGCGGCCAACATGGCGCGCGGCCAGGTCCTGGCAGTGGCCCTCGACGGCAACGGTGACCAGATCGAGGCCACCGAGATCCAGTTCCCGTTCATGCTCGACGATCTGTACGCAGCACCGGCGGCGTCGGCGCAGCTTGGGCCTACGTTCGCGGGCAGCGTGCCGACGTTAAGCGTGTGGGCACCGACAGCTAACAACGTAACGCTGAACATCTACGACGCGCCGGAAGACGACACGCCGTCTTCCGACGTGCCGATGAACTACAACGCGGTTACCGGCATCTGGTCCGTCACGGGCGATGCGAGCTGGAATCGCAAGTACTACACGTACACGGTTAACGTCTACGTGCCATCAGCCGGTGGCATCCTGGACAACGTCGTCACCGATCCGTACTCGGTCAGCCTGTCGATGGGCAGCAACCCTTCACGTCTGACGAAGAGCCAGATCGTCAACCTCGACGATGCCGACCTCAAGCCGGCCGGCTGGGATTCGCTGGTCAAACCGGCGCTGCCCAACCCGGAAGATATCTCCCTGTACGAATTGCACATTCGCGACTTCAGCGCGTTCGATGCCAGCGTACCGGCGTCAGACCGCGGCAGGTACACCGCGTTTGATGTGCCCGGCACGGCGGCGCGCAACCACCTCGAAACGCTGGCCGCTTCCGGCATGACGCACGTGCACCTGCTGCCGACCTTCGACATCGCCACGGTGAACGAGGATCGTGCTTCGCGGGTGGAACTGGATGATCCGGTTGAAGCGCTGTGTGCTGCCTCGCCGGCCTCGTCGCAGCTGTGCATCGATTTTCCGGGCATGACGATTCTCGAGATCATGCAGTCGCTGCCTGGCACCGACGCCCTCCAGCAGCAGATCGTCAACTGGATGCGTGACCTCGACGGTTTCAACTGGGGCTACGATCCGTACCACTTCAGCGTGCCGGAAGGCAGTTACTCCACCGACCCGGATGGCACTGCGCGCATTCTCGAGTTCCGCCGCATGGTCTCGGGCCTGTCGGGCATCGGCCTCAGGGCCATCATGGATGTGGTTTACAACCACACGAATGCCTCCGGCGTGGTTGCAGACACCTCGGTGTTTGACAAGGTGGTGCCGGGTTACTACCACCGCCGTAACCAGGGCAGCGGCCTTGTTCTGGGCGACTCGTGCTGCCAGGACACCGCGTCCGAGCACAAGATGTTCGAGAAGTTCGTTGTCGACTCGATCGTGCTGTGGGCACGTGAGTACAAGGTCGACGGCTTCCGCTTCGACCTGATGGGCTTTCACTCGCTGTCGACCATGGTGAAGATCGACGACGCAGTTAAGGCGCTCACCGTGCCCGCCGACGGCGTGGATGGCGATACGGTCTACGTCTACGGCGAGGGCTGGAACTTTGGCGACGTCGCCAATGACCGTCGCTTCGTGCAGGCCACGCAGGCCAACATGAACGGCAGCGGCATCGGTACCTTCAACGACCGCCTGCGCGACGGCGTGCGGGGCGGCGGGCCGTTCGACTCGGGCGCGGCTCACATCGTTACGCAGGGCTTCACGTCGGGGCTGTTCTACGATCCGAACGCGCTCAACTCCGGCAGCGGCGCCGAGCTCAATACGCTGCTCAGAAGTGGCGACTGGATTCGTATCGGCATGACCGGCAACCTCGCCGACTACCTGCTGGAAACGCAGAGTGGTGCGGTGCTGCCAGGCAGCTCCATCGACTACAACGGCCAGCAGGCCGGTTACACGGCGGATCCGCAGGAGATCATCAACTACGTCGCCGCGCACGATAATGAAACCCTGTGGGACATCGGCCAGTACAAGCATCCCGTGGACACGGCAACCGACGTGCGCGTGCGCTCGCACAACGTGTCGAGCAGCATCGTGCTGCTGGGGCAGGGCATCCCGTTCGTGCACGCCGGGCAGGAGATTCTGCGTTCCAAGTCCATGGACCGCAACAGCTTCGACTCTGGTGACTGGTTCAACAAGCTGGACTTCACGTATGCCGACAACAACTTTGCGGTCGGCGAGCCGCGCAACGACGAGAACTCCAACAGCATCGACACGATTCGTGATGTGCTGACCATTCCGGAAGCCGATCCAGGCACGCCGGAAATTCTGTCTGGCCTGGACGCCACGCTCGAGTTGCTCGAGATTCGCGCCAGCAGCAGTCTGTTCCGTCTGCCGAGCGCGCAGGAAGTGATGGACCGCGTGAGCTATCACAACACCGGCCCCTCGCAGGTGCCGGGCGTAATCGTTCAGCGCATCGACGGCTGCGCCAGTGACACCTACACACCGGAGACCGGCACCGTGGTGTCGGTGATCAACGCGTCCGACGACAGCGTGTCGCTGCCGCTGTTTGCAAACGAGAACTTCGTGCTGCATCCGGTACTGGCGAACTCTGCGGATCCGGTAGTGCGCACCGCTACTCACACAACGGGTGGTTTCTCGGTACCGGCGCGGACCACGGCGGTGTTCGTTGCGACGTCCCAGTTCGACTGTGCCGTTGACGACTTCGACGCCGACGGTTTCCTGGACGGTTCCGACAACTGCGTGTTTGCACCAAACGCGTCCCAGCTCGACACCGACGCGGACGGCATCGGCAACGCCTGCGACGCAGATCTGGACAACAACTGCCAGGTCAACTTCGCTGACCTCGGCCTCTTGAAGGCCGCGTTCTTCTCAACGCCGGGTGCCGGCAACTGGAACCCGA
>JBCAXP010000181.1:0-8943 GCA_038533995.1 Pseudomonadota bacterium | reverse complement strand
ACGAGCACGTGCGAGACGTGCGTTTCGGAGCAGGACTGGAGCTTGGCGCATTGCACCTGGCGATGTGGGTGATGGCGGGCGTCGCACGTGCCGGCGTGGTGCGCAACTGGTCGGTGCATTCGCCGTGGATTGCGGCGCTTGCGCGGAAGTTCGAGGCTTTTGGCACGGACGCCGGGGCAATGCGCGTTGTCGTCGATGGGCTGGACCAGGGCGGCACGCCTGTCTCGCGACGGTGGACATTGATTGCGCGCGACGGTCACGGGCCGCGTATTCCGACGATGCCGGCGCTGGTGCTCACGCGCGGAATGATCGACGGGTGTTTCCCGCGGTCGGGAGCGCAGCCGTGTGTGGCGTTGTTCAGGCTGTCCCGGTTTAACGAGGCCGTTGCGCACCTCAGCATCGGTCAGTCTGAAGAAACCATCGCGTTGCCATCGCGCAGGCCGTTCAAAGTCGCTAACGTGATGCCGGATAGCTGATTTCGGCGCCCGTACACTGGTTTAGGGTACGCTCCCCGCAGTGGCCTTCGCGGTACTGAGAGCCGAAAAGCGCACACACGCTTCTTTGTTACTTAGCTGGATTCCATCTTGCCATGTCTGACACTTCCAGGACCGTGACCATCGAACCCTCCTATTGGTCGGCGTTGCTGGGCTTTCTGTTGCTTTTCGGCTTCATCAGTATTGTTGTCATGCTGAAGGAAGTGCTGCTCGGGCACGACCCGCTGGACAATATGGTCAAGTACTGGACTGCTGAGGAAACGATCGCGCTCCTCGCCGTTGCGTCTACCATTCTGCTGGTCGCCTACCTGTTCGTTCTCGTTGGAAGCGATCGCGCTCTCGACGTGAACGCGAAGACGATCTCAGGCAGAGCTACCGACGGGCAACGCGTGTCGTTTCCAACAGCATCGGTAACTGAGGTGGAGTACGTGCCGACGCGCTACGTCCGCTCGCTGCGAGTACATTCCTCCGAGTCGCCACAGCCTGCGGTGCTGATCCTTAACGGCATTAAGAAGAAGCGCACTGCTGCAAGACTCGCATCGACAATCGGCTCGGCACACCCGCTAACGCAGTGGTTTCAGGGGTGCGCGGGCTGACACTGCGCGACTTCAGATAGCCTGACCTGTCGATCGCCGTTCGAATCGGGCACACCAGGCGACAGTATTGCGCACCGCAGGCTTGCCGCTCGACTGCCCGCGACGCGTACGACGTGCTCGCTGGGTAGACATAGTCTGAGTCTATTCCTGCCGCTGGCGAAGCGTTTCGTCGCCTTCTATACTCAACAAAAAAATACACCCTGAAAAAATTCTAAACAAATAAAAAAGAGGGCATTTCAATGCGCAAATCGCTACTCCTCCGCCTGCTTTCCATCAGCTTTCTTTTTGGTCTGGCGTTGCCGGCTGCTGGTCAGTCCGTCCTTTTTTCAACGACGCAGCCCGCCGCGGTAGACGGGCCCGGCGGACCCGGTTCCACGCAGTTTACGGACGGTGACGTTGTGCGCTACGACACCGTAACCGGTCTCGGTACGGTGCTGTACCTGGACGACGTGATCAACGACGGCGGCCTGCCCGACATGAATGCCCTGTACGTCAGGTCGAACGGCAACCTGTTGTTCTCGACGCAGTCGGGTAGCGCCAACTACCCGTTTCAGGACGACCAGATCGTTGAGTACGATCCGGTTACAGATACTCTAAGCCTGTTCTACGATTTTGACGGAATCATCACGACCGGCAGCGACGTGGACATCAATGGGTTTCACATGCTGTCGAACGGCAACTTCCTGATCGCCAACCGGTCAGACTTCAATCTTGACTCGCAGAGTTTTCTCAACGGCGACATCGTAGAGTTTGACCCTGTCTCTCAAACTGCATCGCTGTTCTTTTCAGAATCACTCTTCGAAGGCAGCGACGACATTCTGTTGCGGTCAGTCAGCATGCTGCCTAATGGCAATCTACTGCTGAGCGCGTTCAACGAGGACACAGGCGGTACCGTGACGCTCGGCGGGCTGACCTTCGGCCGGGGTGACCTCGTCGAGTATGACGCCCAAAGCGACGTTGCCAGCCTGTATATTTCGGCCGCCATTTTCGGCGGTGCGACCGAAGAGTTCGATGCGGTTCACGCGGTGGTGCCGGTGCCCGCCGCCCTCTGGCTGCTGCTTGGGTCGCTGGGTGCGCTCATCGGGACGCGGCGGCGGCTCGCCGGAGCTCGCTGACGAGTTCTATGGCGCTGGCAGCGATCGGCACCGCGCCAAGGCTGCCAGCGCAAGAGCAAACGGCCACAGCATTGGCGGAATCGGCACGGGCCTGACGTGCACCGTCGTACCGGAGTAGTCCGGTTCGATGCGGTCGCAATTGGGCAAATCGCAAAAGCCGCCCACCACATCAACGGCCGTCGTGGCTACGGTAATGTCGACCAACCCTGCGCTGGTCGCTAAGAAGCTCAGCGTTGCAACCTGCAGCGGCCCCCACACTCCGGCGAAATTGCCCGCGGCCACCGTTACCGCCGAATCGCCGGCCGGTGGTTCCGTCGGATACAACACGGTGCTGAACCCCGGTTCGAGTGCGCCGCTGGTGTCGAACTCGACCGTCGCAAACTCCAGCACGGTCGGATCGAAGAAGATGTCTACGCCGCCGCCAAATACCCCAGTGGGGCGGAAGTCCCACCAGTACTGTATCTCGACGACATCGCCAACCTGCACCTCGCTCTGCGAGGCGGTGAGCCATACCAGGCCGGCCGCGACTGCGCTCTGCGCCGACAAGGCACCAACGGCAGCGAAGGCCAGTAGTGCCAGACGCTTCACTACTCGATGCCCCACAACGCCTGCGGCAACAGCGCGCGCAAAGCCCGCTGATTCATTACCGCGGTGTTGAAGCTTGCCACGCCTTCTTCCTCGTTCCACGCATCGCGATCGAGCGCAGTTAGCGCATCCATGCCTGTCGCGCCGAGGCGCGCGTTGATCGCGGCCAGCTGTTCACCGAGCAGTGGTTCACTGCTGGCCAGCGCGTCAGTCAGCTCACCACCCAGCGTGTCACGGCGATCAAACTGCGTGTTGGTCGGCCGACCGTCGTAGCTGGTGACGTTGCCGTAGAGCGTGCCAAGGCGCTCTCGCAGCTTCTCCTGCCCGGTGATCATGCCGCCCTCGGTGACGGACAGCGAAGTACGCAAGTCCTCGAGCGCGTCGGCGTAGGCTTTCAGCTCGCCGCTCAGCGCGGTGTCGCCGCCGTCGGCCATGGCGTCGACGCGCGCCTGTGCCTGGTCGCGAACCTCAATGAGGTTGTCCGTGAGGAAGGTCAGGTTGTTGATCATGTCGTAGAGTTCGAGCGCCAGCGCCTGTTGCGCCGTGCGGTCGCGCTTCGAGTGCGGCGTACGCGGATCCGCGACGAGCTGCACCGTGGTCTCCAGCGTCTCCTTACCCTTCGTCAGCACGGCCCGGTATTCGCCCTCCGGCACTCGTGGTCCGAGGAAGCCTGGCACCAGGCTGGTCGACGGCGGGAACTTCGGCGCTTTGAAGCGCATCGGCCACTCGACGCGATTGAGGCCGCGACGTTTGCCGCCGGGCAGGGTGGCGATGAGGCGATCGTCGTCGTCAAAGATCTCCACTTTGAGGTCGCCGAAGAGGTGCCGCTTCTTCAGGTGGTAAACGATGGTGGCCGCCTGCGGCGGATTAGGGCCAACGAAGGAATCGTGCGCACCGAACGTCTGCAGCTGTGTCGTCAGCACCATCGGCGCCGGCCGCGTCGGCAGAATCGCTACGTTCGCGTCGATGATGTCCTGCGTTATGCCACGAAGCGGTGTGATGTCATCGATGATGAAGACGCCGCGGCCGTGCGTGCCGATAACCAGGTCGTGCTCCGTCGGATGGATAACGAGGTCATGCACTGCCACCTTCGGCAGGTTTTCCGAGAAGCGCGCCCAGTTCTGGCCACCGTCCAGGGTGATGTAGAGCCCTTCCTCGGTGCCGAGAAACAGCAGGTCCGGATTGACCAGGTCCTGCTTGATTACCCAGGCGTAGCCCTCGATGGCCTCGCTGGCGATAGGCGTCCACGTGTTGCCGTAGTCTGTCGTGCGGTAGACGTAGGTGGCCATGTCGCCGCGGCGGTGGCCGTCGAAAGTCACAAACGCGGTGCCCTTGTCGTGCGGGCTCGCTTCCACGCGCGACACCCACGTGCCCTTAAGAATGCCCGCGATGTTGCCGACCACGTTGGTCCAGTCGCGGCCGCCGTTTCGCGTCAGCTGCACGTTGCCGTCGTCCGTGCCTACCCAGATCGTACGGTGATCCAGTGGCGACTCGCTGATCGAATAAATCGTCGTGTAGTTTTCGGCCGTTGAGTTGTCGATAGTCAGGCCGCCGGATTGCTCCTGGCGCTGGCCCTGCGGGTCGTTCGTGGTGAGGTCCGGCGAGATCGCCTCCCAGGACTCGCCGCGATCCTTGCTGCGGAACAGGTACTGGGCGCCGTAGTACACCGTGCCGGGTTTGCTGGCGCTAAGGTGAAGCGGCGTGTTCCAGTTGAAACGCAGCTTGTCCTGGCCCTCTTCAGGCGCCGGCTGAATGCGCTTGATCTCCTGCGTTTCCCGATCGACGCGCTTGAGCTGGCCCCCCTGGTACTCCGTGAACAGGTAGCGGTCGTCGTTTAAGTCCGGGAACGACCAGAAGCCGTCGCCAAAGCCAATGTTCTGCCAGTCCTTGTTCTGGATGCCGCTAGCGGCCTGCGACGGGCCCATCCAGGAACCGTTGTCCTGGAGGCCGCCGTAGACGTTGTAGGGCCAGCGTGAATCCACCGCGACATGGTAAAACTGGCTGACCGGCAGGTTGGCGACGTGCCGCCAGTGGAAGCCGCGGTCCTCGGAAAGGTACACGCCGCCATCCGTGCCCAGGACGACCTGTCGCGGGTTCTTCGGGTTGATCCACAGGGCGTGGTGGTCCGGGTGAATTGCCACGCTGAAGCCGGCGCCGAACATGCCGGAGAACGTTTCACCGCCGTCGTCGCTGACGCTCATGGTGAAGCTGGGCCGGTACACGCGATCGGGATCGCTGGGGTCGACAACAAGTTCGCCGAAGTAGAACGGCCGCATCTGGATGTTGCCCGAGTCGTCCTTTTCGACCCAGCTGTCGCCGCCGTCGTCCGAGCGGTACAGCGCAGTGTTCTCGCTCTCAATCACCGCGTAGACGCGCGTCGGCTCGGAGGCCGCCACGGTAACGGCAATGCGTCCTTTTTCAGACTCGGGCAGGCCATCTGTGAGCTCCTGCCAGGAGTCGCCGCCATCGGTGCTGCGATACAGGCCGGAGGTCTCGCCGCCGGATTCGAAGAAATCCGGGTAGCGGCGTACGCTCCACATCCCTGCGTAGAGCGTGTTGCCGTCTGGCGTCATCGCGAGGTCCGAACAACTCGTGCCTTCGTCGATGTGAAGCACGTTCTCCCAGGTCTCGCCGCCGTCTTTCGTGCGAAACACGCCGCGATCGCCGCCGGGCGCCCACAGATGGCCGAGCGCACACACGTAGACCACGTTGCCGTCGTCCGGATGCACGAGCAGCTCGGCAATGTGGTCGCTGTCCTTCAGTCCCAGGTGCTCCCACTTGTCCCCGCCGTTCGTGGACCGGTACACACCGTCACCCGGCGAGACCGTGTTGCGCACCCAGCTCTCGCCAGTGCCGACCCAGACCGTCTGAGGATTGCTCGGGTCGATGCGCACGGCGCCGATGGATTGCTGATGCTCGTCGAAAACCGGCAGGTAGACGATGCCGCCGTCGTCGGATTTCCACACGCCGCCGCTGGCCGTGCCGACGTAGAGTGTCACGCCGTCATCCCCGACCACGCCGTCGAGCGCTGCGATTCGTCCGCTCATCACGGCGGGCCCGATGCTGCGCGCGCTTAAGCCCCCAAACGTGGAGGAGTCGATTTCAATGGCGCCTTGCGCGCCCGTGCCGAGCGCCAAGGCGGCGAGGCTGCCTGCCACACAGGCCGTAGAGCGGATGTTCATGCTCTACTCGACCGCCGCCGCTTCCTCGGCTTCAACCTCGGGCATCGTGAATCGATCTTCGCTGAGGTCGCTCACGTTGAGCTCGGCTTTCTCGATGGTGATCGCCTGCTGCGCCGGCGTCGCACCCTCGCCAATCGTCGAGATCATGGAGTGCGCCAGGATGACCTTGCCGACTTCCTTGTAATCACCGATGGCCTGCGAATACGCCATCTCGTTCCCCTGGATTTCCCGCATACCCTTGTTCAGGAAAGGCAGGCAGTACTCCGTGTCGAGGTAAAACGTGGACTCGTCCTCGGTGTCGGCGCGCACCACCTTCACAGCGTAGGCCTCGGTGCCCTCGATGTCCTCGGTGCCGACCAGTTCGACGGTGTGGCCCTTTTCTTTCCAGTCAACAAACGGCCCTTCGAATTCGGCCATTTCCTTGATGGACTTGAGCTGGTCGTCGGCCATTTCTTCCGGCGTGGTCTTACCGAGGAAAGGCATGATCGCCCAGCCGGTTTTGCCGTCATAAGCCTGCACTGCGGTCATTCCCTGCATCTCGAACTCCAGGCGTACGCGGTTCGGCTGCTGGTACTCGATGACGAAAGGGGCCTGCATCGGGCCCATGGTCATGGTGCCGGTCATGCGCGCCGACTCGATAGCCTTGATGTTGTCGAGGCCGCCCAGCGTCTCGAAGCTGCACTCGAGCACTTCGTCGAGGTCGGCGGCGGCGGCGGAACCCGCGAAAAACAGGGCTGGAGCAAGGGCCAAGGTGGTGAAAAGCGTCTTTTTCATAGTCAACATCCGTGGATTGGTAGCGAAGCTGTTTAGTCTAGCGTAGGTGCGCCTTTGATCGACAGGCGAAATGCACGAAAAGGGATGATGCTCGTCGTCATCAAAAGGTCGCAAAAAAATATACGGATCAGGCCACGCATTTATTCCATCAGACTGGACGGACAACGGCGACGTTGCAGAGCGCAGTCACTTGGTCAAGGGTCAGCTCTTGTTCATGCGAGCCTCGTAGCGACTGCGGGCACGCTTCACTTTCGTCATATTGTCGTTCGACCAGAAGACAACCGGTTTGATGATCTCCACGAGAGATGCGCCCATCGTGGTTAGCTCGTAGTAAACCGCGACCGGCGGGCCGGGCTCGACTGTGCGCGTCAGGTAGCCCTCGCGCTCGAGGCTTCTCAAATTCTCGGTAAGCACGCGTTGCGTAATGTCGCCGACCGTGCGCTTGAGCTCACCAAAGCGCAACACGCCGTCTTCCAATGCAAGCAATACCAGAACCTGCCATTTGCCAGTGAAGTACATCATTACGCTTCGGATCGGGCAGGTTGCCGCCTCAATTTTTGAAGTTTTGGTGATCGGTAACATCCTTCTTTCCTTTCGCTAACTGGCGGAAAAGCTGGTGGCAATTGCGCACATGGTATGCCCGAGCATACCTGGTTACTCGTAAGTGCGTAATTGACACCTAGTGCAGAAATAATACCATCTCTTTCCAACAACACGGGTTGTTGTTGCCAGGTCCCCTTTATTCGCCGAGGAACCAGAAGTGAACAGACTGCTGGAAGGAAAGGCCGCCCTCGTCACGGGCGGCAACCGCGGAATCGGTGCGGCAATTGCGACCCGGCTGGCGGCGGACGGCGCCAGGGTCGTCCTGACCTATGCGGGCTCCGATGACACCGCCGTTCAGATTGTCGAGTCAATTCGCGAGAAGGGCAACGTCGCGCTGGCAGTCAGGGCGGATGCCCGTGAACCTGGCGCAAGCGCAGAAGCCGTCCGTTTCGCAGCCGAGCAACACGGCGGGCTGGACATCCTGGTATCCAACGCCGGCATCAACATCAGCAAACCACTCGACGAGCTCAGTCTCGATGACTACGAGGCGGTGTTCGCCATCAACGTTCGTGCATCGATGGAAGTCATCCAGGCCGCCGGCCGAACAATGGGCGAAGGCGGTCGCATCATCACTATTAGCGCGACTATTGCCAACGATTTCTTCGCGCCCGGTCTTGGCCTGTACGGCGCCAGCAAGGCGGCGCTGAATGCCTTTGTCCAGGGCTGGTCACGCGACCTCGGACCAAAGGGCATCACGATCAACGCCATCGTGCCGGGGCCATTCGATACCGACATGAACCCTGACGGCAGCGACCTTGCCGAACAGCTGAAGCAGAACGTGTCCCTCGGCCGTTACGGCCATCCCGACGAGTGCGCCGCTTTGGCCGCCTTTCTGGCAGGCCCCGAGGCCGGCTTCATCACCGGCGCTCGCATCATTATCGATGGCGGACTGACCGCCTGATCTTCACCGACTAGTTAAAGGGCGAACCATGGCACCTAAAGATGTTGCACTGGCTGTTGCCGACGCACTGTTTTTCAAATTTGACACGGAGGCGCTCGCTGCACTCCTTAACGAGGACTACATCCAGCACAATCCTGGGGTTCCGACCGGCGCCGCCGCCATCCGGGACGTGGTACCGCTGTTGCGGGAAGTCGGTTTCAAGACGACGGTCCACCGGGTCATAAGTGAAGGCGACCTCGTTGTCCTTCACAACACGCTTGAGAATGCAGGCCTCTTCGGGGCGCCGACGCTCGTGTCATTCGATATTTTTCGCGTGGAAGATGGCAAGGTTGCGGAACATTGGGACAACCTGCAGGTGCCGCCAGAGACTACGGCCTCCGGGCGGAGCATGACCGACGGACCAACAGAGATAACAGACGTCGACAAAACAGCCGCCAACAAGGCAGTGGTGCAGGGGTTTGTCGATGACGTCTTTCTTGGTGGAAGGCTCGAAAAGGCCGGGGACTACATTATCGCCGAGCCCGGCGCCTACCAGCAGCACAACCCGATGGTTGCAGATGGCCTGGAAAAGCTGGGTGAGGCGTTCGCCAACATGCAAAAGGCCGGTAGTGCCTTCTCTTTCTCAAAGCTCCACATGATCGTCGCCGAGGGCAACTTCGTCTTCACGATTACCGAGGGCGCGGTGGGTGGTAC
>JBCAXP010000180.1:0-9008 GCA_038533995.1 Pseudomonadota bacterium | reverse complement strand
ACGGCTGGGACTACCCGGTCGCGATGTGGCCCGATGGCAACGCGAGTTTTGCGCGCCTGCAGGTCGCGTCACTCATTCCCGGCGTCGCGGACAACGTGACGGCAGACAACGTGGCGATGGCGCAGTTCGACTACGACGCGCTCGACCGACCGGACTCGCCCGTGCGGCTGCGCCTGAACGCCACGGCCATTCATGCACAGAACACCGCAGACGGCAGTGCCGTTGACTACGTGCAGGACGGAACGGTGTACCGGGTGCAGGCGAAGCACTGCGTGCTCGCGTGCTACCACGCGATCATTCCGCACCTTTGCCCGACGCTGCCGGAGACCCAGCGCGAGGCGCTCAGCTACCAGGTCAAGCGCCCGCTATTGCTGACCAACGTACTCATTCGCAATTCGCGCGCGCTGGACAAACTCGGCATTGATGCAGTGACCTGCCCCGGCCGGATGCATGCCCGGCTGTTCATGTTCAAGGGCATCAACAACGGTGGCTACACGCACGACATAAACGACCACGACGGCCCGGTACCGCTGGTGTTCTGGGGCTCGATTTCGCCGCCGCCCGAGGTGCACCACGTCAAGGACCAGCACCGGGCCTCACGCGCCATCATGCTGTCACTCAAGTTTGAAGACTATGAACGGGAGGTTCGCACGGTACTTCACGGTCTGCTCGGGCCAGCCGGCTTTGACGTAAAGCGCGACGTGCTGGCGATTACTGTAAACCGCTGGCCGCACGGCTACGCGTACGACTACCTCGACCTGTGGGACGACGACTGGCCTGAGGGAGAGGCACCCCATGAGATTGCCCGTCAGCCCTTCGGCAATATTGTCATGGCAAACGCGGACGCCGCTGCCGATGCGTACACGCACGCGGCCATCGACCAGGCGTACCGAGCCGTTGGCGAACTGCAGAAAGGCTAACGGCGGTGACGGCGCGCCAGGTAGCCGCTTAGAAGAAATGACAGGACCATGCCGAATGCGAGCAGCACGACAGACAGTTTGCCGCGGTGTGGGGTGTCGCGAGTCCACGTGCCACTGGCGTCCAGCCAGTAGAAGGTATACATCGACAGCAGCCACGGTGTCAGCGCAAGTGCAACCAGCAGCGTGCGCTGCAATCCGTTAACGAGTACGCGCATCATGCCGGAAGACTACCACGCTCGCACTGCCCTGAAGCACGGCGCCATCAATGGCTGGCCGTTGTTCTGGTTGCTGAGCGTGCCCATGTCAGTCGTGATGGTATTCGAAATGCTCGGCACAGATCTCGCAACAGCCGAGGGCGTGTCCCACATGATCAGCTACTCGGTACGCTGGGCGGTGCCGCTGATCTACGTCGTGATTGCGACGTCGGCACTGCAGGCGCTGTTCCCGGGACCTCTGCCGGCATGGCTGCTGCGCAATCGCAAGTTCGTGGGCCTGACCTTCGCGGTCGCCATGGCCTGGCAAGGGCTCTTCATCTTCATGGTGTCTACCCTCCATCGCCCCTACTACTTCGATGAGATCTACTACCTGCGGGACGAGCTGGAAGGCAGCACCGGTTACCTGTTTCTTGCCGCCATGGTCGTGACGTCATTCCGCGCCGCCCGCAAAACCTTAAGTGCGCGCCAGTGGCGGCTGTTGCACACCAGCGGCGTCTATTTTCTCTGGGCCTACCCGTTCAGCGTCTACTGGTGGAATCTGTACTACTACGAGAATCCGGAACCGATCGACTACCTGTTCTACTGGGGCGGCTTCCTCGCCTTCGCCCTGCGCATCGCTGCGTGGGGCGCAAAGCGATTGAGAAGCGCGCGGCGCACCGATCCTGACGCCTCGGTTTCCGCAAGTGCAAAGGCAATCGGCGCTCTCCTCATTGCCGCAGGGCTCGCCGCGGCGGTATCCGGCCTCCAGTGGCAGGATGCCGTCACAACGTTTCTGACAACCCCGGCGTGGTCCGCCAACTTTGAACTGTGGGTGCCGTTCTGGCCGTTCGAGCCGTTTCTTCCGCTGGCGGTAATTGGCCTGGGCACCGCGTTTGCCTCCACTCCGCGGGCCGGACGGCCGTCGCAAGAGGGCGTACGCCAGCCTGCCGGCTGAGGCCCGAAATGTTCTATAGTTCGGGGTGTCGAGGTAAATCGGAGCACCTTTGAGCCGTGAGCATGTCCGGCCAGACAATCCAGGATCGTCGCTACGAGCTTAAGGACCTCATTGGCCGGGGCGGCATGGGAGAGGTATACCGGGCACACGACCCGCTGCTCGACCGCACGCTCGCCATCAAACTATTGCCGGCGCACCTCGTTGGCGACCCCGAGATTCGTGAGCGCTTCATGACCGAGGCGCGCCTCGCGGCAAGCCTGAGCCATCCGAACATCGTTTCGGTGTTCGACTTTGGCGAAACCGGCGAGATGATTTTCATCGCCATGCCGCTCGTCGAGGGACAAAACCTCGATGCCCTTATAGCTGAGTCAGCGCCGCTGCCCTTCGACCTCGTCGAACAGATTCTTACCCAGCTCGGAAGCGCCCTTGATCACGCCCACGAGAACGGCCTGATCCACCGCGACATCAAGCCGGGCAACGTCGTGCTCACGCCGGACCGGCGGGTGCTGCTGATGGACTTTGGCGTTGCCAAGTCCGCCGCCAGTACGCAAAGCATGACGCAGACCGGCGCGTTCGTTGGCACGCCGAAGTACGGCGCCCCGGAAATCATCAAAGGCGAACCTGTCGACTTTCGTGCGGACCTTTATTCGCTCGGCGTTGTTGCCTACGAACTGATTACCGGGCAACCACCGTTTTCCGGCGATGACTTCGTGCGCGTCGCCATGCGGCACGTCAACGAAGACCCCGCGCCGCTCGCCGATGCCCGACCTGACACACCCGCGGCGCTCAGTGCCGCGGTCTTGCGACTGCTGGCCAAGGTGCCGGCAGACCGCTTCAATTCGGCCAACCATTTTCTTGCCGAAGCCTATGGCCGTGACCTGCCCTACCCCGCACGGCGGTCGACGGACCGGCCGCCCGGAAAGGCGAAGGCATCTTCAGGCCCTTCGCTTGCAGAGCGCTTTGCGAAAGCCCTGCTGAAGTTTCCCTACATCGGCACAAAGGCTGAGCAGGCGGGCCCACGCGATTCCGCGCCCGCGCGAGAGTCCGCTACGCCGCCTGCAACCGACCGGAGCCCGACTCACCGCGGGTCAATCACGGCTCCGGGAATCGCGGACGCTACGGTGCCCCCGTCAACGCCTCCAGCCACTGCGGCCCCGGTGGCCTCAGACATGACGATGATCAGGCCGACGCCCGCACCCGCGCCGCCACCGCCGCAGCCGATCAGCGACGGCGGCGCCCATACGATGATCGTCAACATCGGCGACGTGGCCACCGCGTCTGCCCTGTCCCAGGTGCCCGTGGCGCTCACGCTTATTGCCAGCGAAGACCCGCGCGCGGTGGGCCAGCGGATTCCACTGGATCGCTTTGCGTTTGTGATCGGCCGCGACGAGCAGTGTGACTTCACGCTGGCAACGGACCGGCAAATCTCGCGGAAGCACGTGCAGATCGAGCGGGAAGACGGCGCCTTTCGCGTACGCGACTGCGGCAGCTCCAACGGTGCCTTCGTAAACGGCGTGCGCCTGGCCGGTGGCCAGCCGCTGCCCCTGATGATCGGCGACGTGCTGACCTTGTCCGACGCCTCCGCAGTGCGCTTTGTCGCCGACATCGCACCGCTGGGTGACCTGTGCGGCCATCAGCTCGACGGGCGCTACCTGCTCGAGCGCGAGGTGTACAGCAGCCTGAAAGCCACAACCTACATTGCGCGCGACGCGCGGCTGCCGCGCACGGTCGCGGTCAAGGTGTTCTCGCCAGGCCTCGCGGCGCTCGCCGACTACCGGCAGGCCTACGAGCGGGAGGCCGACATCGCCGCACGGCTGAACCACCCTGGTATTCGCAAGGTGATTGACCGCGGTGAAGCCACTGCGACCCTGGAGGGAAAAACTGTCACACTGCCATACCTGTGCATGAATGAAATGCAGGGTGGCAATCTCGACAATCGCCTCGGTGAAGCATCGGGCAAGCGAGCTGACAAACCAGCTGACAAACCAGCTGACAAACAAGAGCCGCCAACGATGGACCAGATGCTCGACTGGGTCTCGGCGCTGTCCGAGGCTCTTGATTACGCACATGGCTGCGGCGTCGTGCATGCTGGCCTCAAACCCGGCGCGATCCTGTTCGACGAGCAGGACCGCCCCTACCTGAGTGACTTCGCCCAGGGCAGCGACGCGGAGATGGCGACCGGCACAAACATGCTCGGCTCGCCGGCCTTCATGGCGCCGGAACAGTGGGACGGCAAACCCTGCACACCGGCCTCCGACCAGTACTCGCTCGCTTGCCTTTTTTACCGTGTGCTCTCGGGAGCGTTGCCGCACGAGGGCCAGGCCGAACCGCATATTCGCAAGCGCAACTTTCAGCGCGGCGCGGAGCCCGTGCATCGACAGGCTGTGCACAACGACCGGGTAAAAGTGCCGCCCGCTGCGTCCGGCGTGCTCGCGCGCGCCATGGACAGCGACCCGGCTGCCCGCTACCCGTCGGTCGGCGCCTTCGGGCAGGCCCTCGTCGCCGCGATCAAAACCAACCGGCGTGCCAGCGACCTGCCAAAGATCTTCCTGAGCTACCGCCGCGAGGCGAGCGCTGGCTGGGCCGTGCTGTTCGCCCGCGAATTACGCACCCAGCACCGCATCGATGTCTTCGTCGACACCGAGCGGCGCGACAGCGCGGTGCTGTTCCCGGACCGCCTGTCCGAGGCGATTGCCAACTGCGACGTTTTTGTTTGCCTGCTGGCTGATGACACGCTCGACTCAAGCTGGGTGCGCGAGGAAGTGAGGCTGGCCATGGAGTTTGGCAAACCCATGGTGCCGGTATTCCAGGAGAGCTACCGCACGCTGTCCGGTGACCAGGAACCCCACGTGCACACGCTGCTGCAGCACGACGGCGTGCACCTGCTCGACCGGCGCAACATTCACGTCGACCACACGATTGCCGACATCGCCGGCATCGTGCAGCGAACGCTCAAGTCGCACCACTAAAGGCCGCCGATCAGCGGCCGTCTTTGCGCCCTGTGCCGAAGACTTTGATGGTCACCGTGGCAACCGAGCTGTCGCCGTCACCGTCTGTGACCCGGTAGGACAGCGTGTCGAAGCCCGTGAAGCCCGGCTCTGGCATGTAGCCGATCAACCGACCACCAAGGACGAAGGCCGCGCCATGGGCCGGAGCCGTAGCGACAGACACGACGAGGCCCTCATCCTCAAGGCCGCTGTCGTTAGCCAGTACATCGATGCCCACCGGCCTGGCTTCGCGCGTAGTGGCCGAATCATTGCTGGCCTTCGGCTGGGCATTGTCCGGCGGTGCGCTGCCCGGCCCGATAATCACGGTGTACATGCTTGGGCTGCTGCCCTCGTTGCCACCGAGGCTCACAGGACCGGCGGAATACTCGCGGGCAAACACGTCGAAGGTGGTGTCGTCGGTAGTGATGGTATCGCCGGTGGCCGTCCAGCTACCAAGCCAGGCAGGTACCGCGGTGGCGCGCACATCGTGGGCCACGTAAAGGGTGGCCGGCTCCGGCAGGTCAAACGTCACAAACGCGTCTCCGACGCCGCCCTTGTCGTTGTTGGCAGTGAGAAGATAATCCAGGCCCGCATAGCTCGCCGGCACGTTGGTGTAGAAGTACGCCCGGTCAATGTACGCAGGCTCTCCGGCCGACAGCCGGCCCCACGCGTACGCTTCCGGCACGACGTTGTCGCCCGCCAGGCTTGGCAAGAACTCGAACGCCACCTGGCTACCCGGCATGATCCAGTTTGGCGTGGTGGCCTGGTCGGTAACGTTGCTCACGGTGAGCGTATAGCTCTGCGAGCGGTTCAGCGTCGACGTCGCAAGAACGATCTCCCGGGGACCGGCACCGGCTTGCGCACCGAACACCGACACGCCGCCGTTGATTGCGTAGTTGGCCGGGTCGGCCGCCGTCTGCGCAGCCACGGGCTCGCTGAAGGTTACCGTTACCGAACCGGCATCGCCGAAGGCTTCTGCTCCGACGATGGCGGGCGGCTGCACGTCCGCCAGCGTCGACACGACGCGCGCGGGGCTCAAGGCGCCAACCACGCCGGACCCGTTCACGGCCGCGACTCGATAGCTGTAGGCCGTGGCATCGGCGAGGCCGGTGTCGGTGTACGTCGTGTCAGCGGCGCTGCCAATGAGCGCACCGTTCCTGTGAACTTCGTACGAGAACACGCCGGACTGTGCATCCACCGCGTCGGCCCACGTCAGCGTAATGCTCGTATCGCTGTCGGCGCTGCCACTGATGTTTGCCGGGACGCTCGGCGGCGTGGTGTCCGGCGGGCCGCTGTCCTCATGCTTGTACAGCCACACCTTCGAGCCGGAGCCCAGGTACTGCAGGAACATCACGACGCCGTGCGTGGACACCGGCGCCGCAACGGTTCCGAACACCGGGCTGTCAGGCTCAAAGACCGTCTCGAGAAACGGCACGGTGATGTCCAGGTTGCGCCAGGCGTCGGCGATCACGTCGTACTCGTAGAAGACACCGCTATTGCCAAACACCAGGTATTTTCCGGACACCGGATCAGCGGTCACAATCGACTTGGTGATCGCGAGGCCGATGGGGGCATCTGCACGCTGCACCAGGTTGCCCCCGGAATCGAACACGTGCAGCTCGCGGTTAACCGTGGTGGGCCCGTTGCCACGGACGCCGCCACCAAAGAGCACGAGCCCGTGCACCGGGTTGTACTCGATGAACGCAGCGCGCTCGCCCATGGCCACGCTCCCGAGCCGGTTCCAGGCAGCCCCTGTAAACACGTCGATTTCGCCGGCGCCGCCGTAGTTGATGTGCACCAGCCGGCCGATGTCCGGAAAGAACTCAAGCCCACCGGACACCTGGGTAAACGAGGACGGCGGCGTGGGCAGCGCGTCCAGCGTCCAGTCGGCCGAGATGAGATCGTAGGCGTGGAACCCACCGCCACTGTGCTTGCGGAAGTACAGGGTACGGCCAGCGGGGTCGATCGTCGTGTGGTCGTACGCGTGCGTCGCGCTGTCTTCCAGCGGAGCCAGGTTCGACCACGTATTGGTCACTTCCCGGAACTCAACGAACGCGTGCGGACAGCCGTGCGGACCGCCCACGAACAGGAAGCGCCGGCTGGCCGCGTCCCACACTGCGTTGTCCGAGTATGAGGTAATCGGGCTGCCACAGCCGTTCTGGGTCATCATGTCGCGTGACAGGCCCTCGGTCGGAAGCTCCACGAACGTTCCAGGGCTCATTGCAGCGGCCGCTTCCGAGAGCGGGCTGGCGTTGGCGGGCACCGCCAGCAGCGTAGCAAGCGCAAGACCTGCGGCTGCCGCTGGCCTTGCGCGCCTGAGAAACACCAGCAGGGCCAGCAGCAGCACACCGGGGTGGGCGGCGCCACCGCCGCCGTTGATGATCATCCGTGCAACTGCGGACGTTTCCGATTTTCTGCTGGCAGGCGCTGCGCCACCGCTCACGGTGATCGTTGCAACGGCCTCGTCGCTATCGCCATTGGCATCGGTGACGCGGTAACCCAGGCGGTCGAGGCCTGTGTAACCCGCAGCCGGGGTATAGACGATGCGATTGTTTCGCACGAAGGCCTTGCCGTTGGCCGGCACGTTCGTCAGCCTTACAGACACCGGTGCATCCGCCAGGCCGCTGTCATTGGCCAGCACGTCGATAGCGACAGCAACGTTTGCCTGCGTGGTCGCCGCGTCAAAGTCCGCTCGCGGCAACGAATTCGCCGGCGGGGCAACCGGCCCCGTCAGTACGAAGTACATGCTGTTGCCGTTGCCTTCGTTGCCGCCGAGGGTCACGGTACCGGCCTCGAACTCACGCCGGAAAACGTCAAAGGTTGCGTCCGACGTCAGAATATCGGTGCCGCTGTCTGCCCAGTCGTCGAGCCACGCCGGCTTGCTCGCGATGCGTCGGTCATGACCGATCAGCACCGTTGCCGCCTCGTTCAGCTCGAACGTGAGGAAGGCATCGCCGGTGCCATTCTTGTCGTTGTTGGCGGTGACAAGATAGTCGAAGCCCAGGTATTGTGGCGGCACGTTGGCGTAGGTGAACGGGCGGTCGACGTAAACCGGCGCACCCTCCGCGAGCACAGACCACTGGTAGGTCGGCGGCTGCGTGTTGCTGCCGGCGAGGCTGGGGAAGTACTCAAAGCGCAGCTGCGAGCCCGGGGCAATCGCGTTTTGCGCGTTCGACTGATCGGTAACGTTGTTGACCGTCACCGTGTACTGCGTGTCCCGAACCAGCGTGCTGGTGGCAAGACGCACAACGCTGTCGCTGCCCGACTCGCGGATGGCTGACGTCAGCGTCACGGCCGGCGTAACGGTGTAGTTCGCCAGCGACTCGGCGCCGGCCTGGCCGACACCTTCGGAGAACGTGACCTTCACCGCGTTCGGATCGCGAACGGCCGTGGCCTGTTCGAGCGACGGCGGCTCGAGGTCCGCGGGCACTACCGTGACGACCGCCGTGCGCGTGGAGTTGCCTTCAGCGCCGAAGCACTGCAGCACAAACTGGCTGTTCGCGGTGAGCGGACCGACCACCTCCGTGCCTGCGCCAGCCTTGTTGCCCGACCAGTCGCCGGACGCGATACAGGTGTTGGCAACGTCACCGTTCCAGCTTAAGGAAACGGTACTGCCCGCCTCCACCTGCGTTTCGCTGGCGAAAAAACCGAAGCTCAGGCCAGTGGTCGGCACAGGAATCGGGTTGGCCGACACAATCAGCTCGTCGTAGAGCGTGTAGGTATCCTGCCGCGTCGGATCGGCGCTGCGATCCGTGTTGAACGGCAGCAGCCAGATGGCGTCGTGGTTAGGACCGCTGCCAAGGTCGATGTCGGCCCGGTCAATCACCATCGTGTATTCGGAGTCGCTCTCGCGGGCGGCCCACAGCGTTACGTGGGTGTCGTGGGAATCACCGCCGTACTCGCCCAACCGTACGTGCATGTAAAACGTGAGCCACTCGTCCGGGTAGTAATT
>JBCAXP010000179.1:0-9091 GCA_038533995.1 Pseudomonadota bacterium | reverse complement strand
CTGTCGGCGCGGCCAAGAATGCCGAAGAACAGTTGATGGAACTCGCGTGCAAAGTCTTCATTGCAGTAGCACACGTCGTCGAGGTAGACGTTCTCGTGGTGGTTGTACTGCAGGGCAATGGCCGCTGAGGTTGCGCCAATGGACATTACGTCCTGGTAGGGCGTGCCGGTCGCGAGGGCATCGAGCACCTCGTCGTAGTAATGGTAGAGCTGCCCTGGGGCAACGCCCTTCCGCTGGTTCGTTACCATGTGGTAGTTGGTTTCCCACAGCCCGAGCTTCTGGCGCACCGGGTTGAGGCCGCGCAGCGACGCCGCCGACAGCCACGCTCGGCTGGGGTACTGGTGGTAGTCGGGGTCAAGCACCGGCACGGAGGCGTCGCCCGACGACCAGTAGGCGACCAGTCCGCCCAGCGTGCCATCACGGTTTGCCATGTCATCGGTGTCGCCGGGTGCTGGCGGTGCAAGCCGCAGGTTGTGCGTATCCGTCGTTAACATCTGACGAATGGCGAAGCGTGGGTCCATACTGGCCCAAACGGCTATCTGAGCGTCTGTTGCCATTCCCCCGTAGGCAAAGGTGTGCAGCACTTTGCGCACCGCGGTCTCGTCCCAGAAGAGCGGGATGACGGTGGGCAGCCAGGGAGACTGGAACGAGCCCGGCGGCGGCCGGTCCGTGGTCGCATGGGTAATGCTTGTGACCGCAAGCAGGCCGGTGGCGACAAGTGCGGCACATACCCGGGCGGCGCTGGTGTCGTGCATCTTTGTTCCCGTTTTTATTGTTCGCCTGCGTGACGTTGTCGGTCACCACGGGCGCCGCTGCCGCAGGCCAGGGGCCTGCGTAATTGCAGCGTTGTCGTGCGGCTTTGCCTTTCACTATAGCAAAGAGCGCCTTTCCACCGTCTGCGACAGGGCCTTCATGGTGCTTCGCAACACGCCCTTCGCTCTGTGCATGTCCGTCTACGTATGCATGCTGAGGTGGCAAGGCGGCACACCTGCGCCACCCTGGCATCGCACGGTAGAAAATTCGCCCCTGCCCTACGGGGCAATACGATGGAGAGTTCGTGGATTTGCATTCATCGTTCCGGATACGGACACTTTTCCCCGACTCCGCAACAATCGAGCGAAGGCAAGCAATGACAGCATGCGGGCACGGCAACGGACAGTACGCCATCGCCGACCTGGTGATAGACCCCGCCCAGATGACTGTGATGCGCGGCGATGAGGTTATCGACCTGCCGCCCTTGTCTTTTCGCCTGCTCACCACACTGGCCGACGCTGCGCCCGCAGTCGTCAGCCACGAGCAACTCGCCGCGCACGTGTGGCATGGACGCGTCGTTAGCCCCGAAACCATGACGCAGCGCGTTAAGCTGCTGCGCCAGGCGCTCGGTGACAGCGCACAGAATCCGCGCTACGTCGGCGTGGTGCGCGGCGCCGGCTACAAGCTGCTCACCGTGCCGAAACCTGTCGCGCCGCCTGCGCCGCGGGCAAGTCGGCGGCGACTGTACGTAGCGGCAACGGCGGCACTGGTTATCATAGCCAGCGTTGTCGCGTTCACCATCGGCGATGTGAGCCAACCAAAGGTGGCTGCGGCAGAGGATCTGTCACTGGCCGTGCTTCCCTTTGAGGCGAACAGCGCGGCATCGCCATCGCCGTCGCTTGGCCCCGGTATCGCATCCGAAGTGGTGCACAACCTGACCGACTCACCAGAACTGCGGCTCATCGCTGCCGACAGTGTGCGCAAGGCTGCGGACACGCACTCCAATACGGATGAGATAGCGACACTGCTCGGTGCGCGCTACGTATTGCACGGCACAGTGGAAAAATCAGAAGGTACGCTTCGCGTGACAGCGGTGCTCGACGACAAGTACACCATGCGTTCGCTCTGGACGCGGACATACACCCGCCCTCCGGCGTTCATTCAAGACATGGTGCGCGCCATCGCATCTGATGTGCGGAGCGTGCTCGAGCTGCGCCGGGGTGACCAGCGCGCCGCCTCCAGCCCGGGCGACCCGGAAGCGTACGCGCACTTCCTTCGCGGCCGTTTCTTCCATCACCGACGCGCGGACGGCGATGTCGCGCGCGCCGAGGCTGAGTATCGTAACGCGCTCGCCGTGGACCCACGACTCGCGCGAGCCTGGGTCGGTTTGGCCGGCATTGCCGACGTTCGCTATTGGGAAACTGGCGAACTCACGCTCGCCGAGAGCGAGGCGCAGCAGCGCAACGCGCTGCTGCAAGCACTGGCGATCGATGAGCAGCTAGCCGTCGCGCACGCCAGGCTCACGTGGCATTTTGAAGTTGTCGGCGACGATGAGCGCGCCGCTCACCACCGGGCACGGGCGATCGACCTCGCCCCCGACGACCCTCTCGTACTGATGATCCGGGCCACCAAATCGCGGCGCCACGGAGATCTCGAAAGCACGGTGGACTACTACAACCGGGCAATTGCGCGCGATCCATTGTCAGCATCCTATCTCGTCAACCTTTCGCATCTCTTACTTTTTTCGGGACGCACGCACGAAGCAACGGAAGTCATGGACAGGCTGGTTGCTGTCGCGCCGCACTTCGAAATGGCTTTTGAACGAGCGCTCGTACTGGTGCAACAACGTCGCTACTCCGATGCGCTGGCCGTTGGTAACGCGCTGAAGGAGCCGTTGCAGAGACTCACGATTCTCGCCATGGCGCAGGACGGTCTCGGGAAGAAAGGCGACGCATTGCGGTCCATTGAGCAACTGGAATTGCTGGACAGTCCAGAGGCGATAGTACGGCTTGCGCACGTCAAAGCGAGGGCCGGTGACACGAACGCACCCTTTGAAGCGATGGCCAGACTCGAGCGTGTTTGCGCCAATCAGCAGAGTCCATGGCAGCCATGCATGGGGTGGCTATACGATCTCATGGATCTGCGCTTCACTCCCTACCTTCGCGGTCAGCATGACAACAGTGACTGGCTCGAGCGTTTCGACGCCATCATGTTGTCGTGGCGTACCCGCGCACTGCGTGCGACATGACCTTCAGCGGCGGGGCGTCGGAATCGCGGCTAAAGCCGCTCCCACAGAAGCTGCTTCTTACTGCCCAATTCACCTCATAATCCGGGCCAAGTTTGCATACCGGTCTCACACCGTTATTGTGTCTGTTCGCACACCATTGAGGACCAGCACGCCATTAACGACGACAAGGAAAACACCCCCTCCAACGGCTCGGGCAACCGATCTTTCCGGGACGTATTGCGTGCCACCGTGAGCCGCCGCGACCTCATGCGCGGCGGTCTTGCCGCGGCGGCCACCGGCTTTCTTGCGCCGAAACCCTCACTTGCGCTGGACGCTGCCGGCTCGCTGGCAGGGGCCGTGACGCAAGCCGTCGGCGGTCCACTCATCAGCTTTGCGCCGGTCACCATTGCGCAGCACGCCGCCCAGAGCGACGGCGGCAAGGTCCCGGTGATCTCGAGCGACTATCAGTACCAGGTGCTCATTCCCTGGGGTACCCCGATTCAGCCTGGCGGTCCGGCCTACAACGGCAATCCGGACAAGCGGCCCACGGCGGCTGAGCAGGAACTGCAGGTGGGTATCGGTCACGATGGCATGGCGTTTTTCGGCGACGGCGACGACGACCTGTCAAGCACCGCTGGCATGCTCTGCGTAAACCACGAATTTGGCAGAAATACGCACCTGATCGGCAAGACCGCTCCAGAGTCTCTGGAAGACGTGCGCCTGTCGCAGGCCGCACACGGCGCGTCGGTCGTGCGCATCGAGAGGGACAGCGACGGCGCCTGGCAGGTTGCCGCCAGTCCAGACAGCCGGCGTATCACTGCGAATACGCCGATGGCATTTTCCGGTCCCGCGGCAGGCTCCGCCTTTCTTGAAAACGCGGCAGGCAACGAGCCCAGGGGCACGATGGCCAATTGCGGTTCAGGCACCACGCCGTGGGGCACGTACCTTACCTGCGAGGAAAACTTCAACGACTACTTCGGCTGGACCGATCCGGATTTCGTGCCCAGCAAGTCGCAGGCCCGGTACGGCTTCGACGCGGACGGTGCCGGCTACGGCTGGCACAGCTTCGACGAGCGTTTCGACCTCGGCAACCCCGACTACGCAAACGAGCACAACCGCTTCGGCTGGATCGTCGAGATCGATCCGCGCGACGGTGCCCGCAAGCCTGTGAAGCGCACCGCCCTGGGTCGTTTCAAGCACGAAGCCATCGCGATCAACGTGGGCCCAAGCGGCCGCATTGCCTGCTACATGGGCGACGACCAGGTCTTTGACTACTGCTACAAATTCGTCTCCCGCCTGCCTTACAAGCTGGCGCAGCGTCTTGGCCGCAGCCCGCTCGATGAGGGCACGCTCTACGTGGCGCGCTTCAACGATGACGGAACGGGCCGCTGGCTCGAGCTGTCCCGCCGCAATCCGCTGCTGCGAGACGCGTTCGGGAGCGAGGCCGAGCTACTGGTGAACACGCGCCTGGCGGCCGATATCGTCGGCGCAACCCCGATGGACCGGCCCGAGTGGACAACCATCGGCCAGAACAACATGGTGTACTGGACGCTGACCAACAACGTCGAACGCACGGAGCCAAATGCGGCAAACCCGGAAACGCCGAATAACGACGGCCACATTATTCGCACCAGCGACAGTGCCGTGAGCAGCCGGAGCTTCCGCTGGGATATCTACCTGATCGCGTCATCCACGCGCGGCACCGAGGGTGTCTTCTCGGATCCGGATGCCGCCCTTGCCGATCCGTTCGGCCGCCTGTTCGTCGCCACGGACGGCGGGCAGCAGGACGGTCTTCAAAACCAGCTCATCGTTTTCGATCTGACCGCGGAGAAGCCAACGCCAAATCGCCTGTTCACTGGCGTGGCCCACGACGAACTGACGGGCTGTACGGCCTCGCCGGACTGCAGGACGATCTGGGTCAACGTGCAGCATCCGGGCTCCGGCGACCCGGCAGCGACTAACTTCCCGGCGCCGACAGACGGGCTCACCGTGCCGCGTGACTGCACGGTCGTAATCACAAAGAAAGACGGCGGCATTATCGGTTCCTGAGAACCGTCATTGCCGAAGCAATGGGGGACAACGCTCCTAGAATTGGCAAGATGAAAGTACGGAATCCACTTCATCCTGGTTTCCGCTTGAGCGGGCCAGGCGCAGTTCCTCTCGTCCGACAGCCGCCCACCGCTCAAAATCCCTCTCGCCCAACTCTTCGATTGTCCACCGACGCTCAGTCTCACCGAAGCCGATTCGATACCCTTCATACTCGTCACTGGTTGATCCCGCAGGCTCGTACTCCTCCCAGATACCTGCGCACTTCGCCTGAGTCACCTCAATTTGGAGGTACCACCAATAGTGCACGAGCCAATCCGGACCAAGTGCTACCTGACATGACCCTTCATGCTCCAGCTTGTACTGGCCATCGCATTCTGCATCGTTTTGATAGCCCTTCCTTGGCGAAACCAGAGTGACCATGATCGTCCGTTCAAACCGATCGGCAGAACCAGCGTCTACATACAATCCGTAGGGTTCACGAGCGATAATCCCGAACCGGCTGACGCCGAAGAGCTCATCGTATCTGGCTACCTGGGCGGATGTGAGCTCAACCCTTTCCGGCCAGCGCTCGTCACTGTAGGCCTCTATCCTATAATCTTCGCCGTCGTAAACCCTGTAGACCCGATCGAAGCCGGGTTCCTCCCAGAGCGCATTGGCAAGATCAGTCCATCCGTCGTGCCATAACCAGTGATAAATTCGAGCCTGGTCAAGAAAAGGCAGGGTCGTGTTAACCCGCACGACGACGGCGGTACCAATAATTACGATCAACAGCAGAAGACCACCGGCATACCGGATGCCGCGATGCTGCAGGAAAGACATGCCAAAAGACCGACGCTAACCGCGCCAGCCGGCCAGCCGCAGGCCCTCGAGGCGATGCTCGACTGAGGCCTCGTTCAGGTATTCCCGCAACCTCTCCTCGGACAGCTCCGGGGTCAGCTTCACCAGCTGCGCAACGGCCGTGCGTGCCTCCTCCGCGTTGCCTTCCAGCGCGAGAGCCGCGGCCAGCACCTGCAGCGCACCGGGCTGTTCCGGCTTGAGCTCAAGGCTCCTGCGGGCAAACTCCACCGCCTGCGGATACCGCCTGGCTTGGAAGTGCGCCGACGCAATCGTGTAGTTGAACTCGTGCAACAGCGGATCCTGCGGCGACAGGCGCATGGCCTTTTCCACCAGGGGAATGCCGTCATCCGGTCGCGCCGATGCCGACATCGCCGTGCCAAGGCCCCACCATGCGAGCGCCGAACTGGGGTTGTGTACCACCGCCCGCTCCAGCAGTGACTTCGCGCGCTCGTTGTTACCCATCAGCGAATAGGCAAAGCCCAGTGCGCACAGAGCCAGTGCGTCCTGGCTGTCGATGGCAAAGGCCCGCTCGGCAGAGCGCATCGCTTCCTGCAGCGGCTCTTCCCGCTCCTTCACCCAGTGATAGATCACCTCGTTCATCCAGCTGAACGCCACCAGGCAGTGAGCGCTTACGGAATCATGCTGCAGCGACAGCGCCTGGAGGGCCCACTTGCGAGCCTTCTTCGTTCCCTTGAGCGTGTAGCGGAACAGGTGCCACATACCCCGGTGCACACATTCCCATGCGTCGAGATTCTGTGGCGGACGGCGAATGGCATGCAGCCTTTCACTATGCGACAGCGCCGGCGCCACCGCCGCCGCAATTGCCACGGTGATTTCGTCCTGCAGTTCGAACACGTCGCGCATTTCCCGATCGTAGCGGCCCGACCAGATTTCCCGGCCGTCATGCGTATGCACCAGCTCGGCATTCACGCGCAGCCGGTCGCCGGCCCTGCGAACGCTGCCGGTAACGATGTAGTGCGCCTGAAGGTCCTGCCCGACCTGCCGGGGATCGACGACCTTGCCCTTGTAGGCAAACGTGCTGTTGCGGGAAATTACCGGGTACTCGCGCAGGCTGCCGAGCATCGTGACAAGGTCATCAGTAAGGCCGTCGACGAAGTACTCGTCGTCCGTGCTGCCGCCGGAATTCCGGAACGGCAGCACCGCAATGGCGCCACGCCCCCCGAAGCCGGGTACGTGCACGTCGTCGCTCACCGCAGCCGGCTGCGCCGATGACGCCTCCTCCTCACCCTGGCTGACAAAGTAGATGTGCACCGGCCGCTGCACGTTCTTGAGCGTGAAGTCGCCCTTGTCGTCGAAGCGGACGGGCAGCTTGCCCTCCACCTGTTCGAGCACCGCACCGGACACGGCCACACCACCCGGCTCGGCCTGGGACTCGATACGGGCGGCCAGGTTGACGCCGTCGCCGGCGATGCGGTCCCCCATAACCACGATGTCGCCCACGGTGATGCCAATGCGGAAGCGCATGGCCGGGCCTTTTGCGTCAGGTGACCCGTCAGCCGCGGCGCGTGCGTTGATTTGCTCCTGGACGTTGAGCGCGCACTGGACTGCGTCGACGGCGCTCGCAAACTCCGCGAGCACGTTGTCGCCCACGGCATCTACAATGCGGCCGCTGTGCTGACGCACCAGGCCCGACATCAGTGATCTGCTTGCCTCGAGAGCGGCGAGCGTGCCGCTTTCGTCACGCGCCAGCATGGCGGTGTAGCCGACGACGTCGGCGGAGAGAATGGCGGCGAGTCTGCGTTCCATGACTCGCCGATGGTACTTGGTTCACAGGGGGCCGGCCACCATGGCCGGCCGCCCGTGGTTACAGCGTTCTAGCCGTGCTTGCGGCGGGACGCGGCGAAGCCGAGCAGGCCAGCGCCCATCAGCAGCAGCGAACCGGGTTCCGGCACAACGGCGACCATGTTGAAGCCGTAGTCACCGTTGTGGCCGTTGCCGAAGGTCAGCCAGCCCGAAGCGTCGGGGTTGTTGCTGGCCAGCACGTCCATGGTGTGCGTGTAGCTGCCGGACCAGTCGAACAGGCTCAGCACGCTCGCACCGCGAAACGCAGTACCGGCATCCATGCCGAGCACGGTGCCCGAGCCCGAACCACGCGCGTTGCGGCCAAGGCCAAAGTCAGCCACCAGGTCGAAGCCGCCAACGTTCGCCTGCACGTTGCGCCAGATAAAGTCGAGCTGGTAGGTGCCGGCAAAGTCGCTGCCGTACCCGTCTGCCGTGCTGTTGTCGAACAGCGCGCCGTACGCGGTGCCGGACAGGTGCAATTCCAGCGCACCGCCGCCGGCATCGATGAGATGCATCTGAACGCCATGACCGCCGCGCTCGAAGTCGAAAATCATGCTGTTGGACGAACCCCCGCCCAGACCCTGCGTGTTCATCTGGTTGAGACGCAGGCCGTAGTCAGCGCCGAGTGCGCCGGGGCTCTTGTTCGTGAGGTTCCAGCTCTCAATAACTACGGCAGCGGCGCTGCCGGAGAATGCGAGGGCTGAAACCATGCCCGCGATTGCGATTAGTTTTTTCATTTTCGTATCCTGAATCGTCACTACCGTGTGTACGGGATACAGAGCAATTATCGTGCCATGCGGGACATTGCCCGCCAGACAGGCACTTAGCGAAGGCCCGCGGGGAACGTGTAAAGAAAGTCGTCGCTAATTGATAAAAATCAATTGCTTATGTAAATTATTAAATGCAATTGATTACGTTAATTCGGGCTGCCTTCGAGGGTGCGACAGGCCCAGGTGTCGTTGCTGTGCGGGATGCAGCTGTGCCCCTGCGCAATACGCAGCGGCGTCAACAGCCGGAAGGAGAAGGTCTGCGTCTGGCGGTGAGTCACCGGCAGTCCGTCACGCCGCAGCGGCGAGTACTTCCAGAGCGCCACAGCCTGCTTCACCGAGCGCTGGAAGCCCGGCGGGATACCGGTGCCGACAATCTGGATGTCCTGCACCGAGCCCAATTCGTTGACAGCAAAATCGACCGTTACCGTGCCTTCCATGCCTCGCGTGCGGGCGCTGCTCGGGTACTGCGGGTCTACCCGGTAGATCAGGTCACCGCCGGCGCTGTCAGACAGCGCGTACAGCTGGCGAATGCCGCGACCCGATTGATCGCTACGGTCCGGAAGCGGCTCATGAAGCGGCTTGCGGCTAAGCAGCGCCAGCGCTGCTGATTCGCTGTCCTGTGCCGTGTTGTCAAACTCGACCACCGCCATCG
>JBCAXP010000178.1:0-9148 GCA_038533995.1 Pseudomonadota bacterium | reverse complement strand
GCAACGGAGCAGGCGTTCTGCAGCGCGGTGCGGGTGACCTTGGTCGGGTCGAGAATACCCATCTCGATCATGTCACCGTACTCGCCGGTGGCCGCGTTGTAGCCGAAGTTGTCGGTGCCGTTGGCAACCTTGTCGAGAATGACAGAGGAGTCGGCGCCGGCGTTGGCCACGATGCGACGCAGCGGCTCTTCGATGGCCTTGCGCAGGATGTTGATACCGACTTCCTGCTCGGCGTTGTCGCCGGTCACGTTCTTGATGCCGTCGATGACGCGCAGCAGTGCAACACCACCGCCAGGCACCACGCCTTCTTCAACGGCTGCGCGGGTAGCGTGCAGCGCGTCTTCGACGCGGGCTTTCTTTTCTTTCATCTCGACTTCAGTTGCGGCACCAACCTTGATGACGGCCACGCCGCCAGCCAGCTTGGCCACACGCTCCTGCAGCTTTTCCTTGTCGTAGTCGGAGGTCGACTCTTCGATCTGGGCGCGGATCTGGTCCACACGACCCTTGATTTCGCCAGCGTTGCCGCCGCCGTCAATGATCGTAGTGTTTTCCTTGCTGATCTGCACTTTCTTGGCGGTGCCGAGATCTTCCAGCGTGGCCTTCTCGAGGCTCAGGCCGACTTCCTCGGAGATCACCGTGCCGCCCGTCAGGGTGGCGATGTCCTGCAGCATGGCTTTGCGACGGTCGCCGAAGCCCGGTGCCTTCACAGCAGCAACCTTGACGATGCCGCGGATCGTGTTCACCACGAGGGTGGCAAGGGCTTCGCCTTCCACGTCTTCGGCGATGATCAGCAGCGGACGGCTGGACTTGGCCACGCCTTCCAGCAGCGGCAGCAGGTCGCGGATGTTGGAGATCTTCTTGTCGAAGAGCAGGATGAACGGGCTGTCGAGATCGGCCGTCTGTGCCTGCTGGTCGTTGATGAAGTACGGCGAAAGGTAGCCGCGGTCGAACTGCATGCCTTCAACGACGTCCAGCTCGTTTTCCAGCGCCGAGCCTTCCTCGACGGTGATGACGCCTTCTTTACCGACCTTCTGCATGGCTTCGGCGATGTTGTTGCCGATTTCCGTGTCGGAGTTGGCCGAGATCGAGCCGACCTGAGCAATCGCCTTGTCGTCGGTGCAAGGCATCGACAGGTTCTGCAGGGCGGCGACGGTGGCGGCGGCGCCCTTGTCGATGCCGCGCTTGAGGTCCATCGGGTTCATGCCGGCGGCAACCGACTTCAGGCCTTCGCGAATGATGGCCTGGGCCAGCACGGTGGCGGTGGTGGTGCCGTCACCGGCGATGTCGGACGTCTGGGAAGCAACTTCCTTCACCATCTGGGCGCCCATGTTCTCGAACTTGTCTTTCAGTTCGATCTCTTTGGCAACGGACACGCCGTCTTTCGTGACGGTCGGGGCGCCGAAGCTCTTGTCGAGGACCACGTTGCGGCCTTTCGGGCCGAGGGTCACGCGGACGGCGTTGGCCAGCGTGTTAACGCCGTGGAACATGCGCTGACGGGCTTCGTCGCCAAACTTAAGTTCTTTTGCAGCCATGGTTGACTACTCCTTCAATATCTAAATTCTTGAAAAATCAGGTGTGAGTGGCGGTTGCGAAGGGCCTTAGCCCTCGAAAACGGCCATCACGTCGTCTTCGCGCATGACCAGCAGGTCTTCGCCGTCGACCTTCACTTCGGTGCCGCTGTACTTGCCGAAGAGAACCGTGTCGCCAACTTTCAGGTCGAGGGCGCGCAGGTCGCCGTTGTCCAGGAGCTTGCCGTTGCCCACGGCCAGGATCTCGCCCTTGCTGGGCTTTTCGGTAGCGGTGTCGGGAATTACGATGCCGCCAGGCGAGGTGGTTTCTTCTTCCATGCGCTTGACAATCACGCGGTCATGCAGCGGACGCATCTTCATAATCGGGTCTCCTGATTGACTGGATGTTTTGGAAAAACATGCAGTTAACGTTGTTCGTAACTGGGTATTGATGGGCGGGGATTGTTAGCACTCGCCCGCGACGAGTGCTAATCATAAGGCCGAAAGCGCCAAAATCAAGCCCTTCTGGTAAATGGCGCCAGTTCCGTGACAAATGGAAACTGCGCGGCTATCGTTGCAGCCCTGATGGACGCCGCTACCTGCGTGGTTTACTGTGCCTGCCCGGACGAAGAGTGCGCCCGGAGCATCGCCCGCGTGCTGGTGGAGGAGCACCTGGCAGCGTGTGTGAACCGCGTGCCCGGGGTAACGTCTACTTATATATGGGACGGAGCGGTGCAGGAGGACAGCGAAGTCCTGCTCGTCATCAAGACCACCCAGGCTGCTTTACCGGCGCTGCAGGCACGCATCGAAACGGTGCATCCTTATGAACTTCCGGAAGTGGTCGCAGTCCCTATCAACGGCGGGTCGGCGGGCTACCTCGACTGGCTGCGCAAACAGGCTTCGGCCCGGTCATAATTCACGCTTTACAACAGGTTACCTGCTGCCCATGAAAACTGTCGCCGCGCTGATTGCCGCGCTTGCTGTTACGACAGCGCGCGTGGCCCTTGCCGCCCCGGACGTACTCCCGCCCCAGGAGGTGTTCAAGTACACCGCCGAACTGCGCGAGCAGGCCGGTGGCGCCGAGCTGGTGGTGCAGTGGGATATTAAAGAAGGCTACTACATGTATGCCAAGCGTCTGGGGGTCGTCAGCGACACGCCGGACGTGACCTTCGGAGACCTGCAGCATCCCGCCGGCACGATGAAGGAAGACGAGTTCTTCGGCGAGATGGAGACCTTCCGCAACCAGGAGCTGGAGGTTCGAATTCCGGTGGCGCTCGGCGCCCTCCCCCCGGCCGAGATCAACCTCCGCCTCAAATCCCAGGGCTGCGCCGACTACGGCCTGTGCTACCCGCCCCAGACGTGGGAGCACACCGTCGCGATTCCCGCCTCGATCCGCGCCGCGGCCGAGCCTCCCGCTGGCGGCAGCCTGCTTGACCTGATGGCAGACGGGCCGGAGTTCGGCAGCACCGAGGGCGAGTTCCTGCCCCCGGACGAGGCCTTCGTGTTCCGCACCGGCATGGCCGACGGCTACACCGCCCGGGTGACCTTCCAGATCGCCGACGGCTACTACCTCTATAAAGACAAGTTTTCTTTCGCTACCGACAGCAACTCGGTGCAGCTCGGAATGCCCATGCTGCCGCCGGGCAAGCCAAAGACCGACGAGTTCTTTGGCGAAACAGAGGTGTACTACGGCGACGTCGAGGTACTCATTCCGCTGTCGCGGGCCAGCCCGCAGCCGGGCGACTTTGAAATTACCGCCAACTACCAGGGCTGCGCCGAGGACGGCATCTGCTACCCGCCGATCACGCGCCAGGACATCCTGATCATGGCGGCCGTCTCGGCGGATGACAAACCGCGGGAGACGCTGCAGGCCGCGGCCCCGCCAATCTCCGAGCAGAACCGGCTGGCGAATCTGATTCGCGACGGCTCGCCGGCGCTCGTACTCTTTATCTTCTTCCTTTCGGGCCTTGGCCTTGCGTTCACGCCATGCGTGCTCCCGATGGTGCCCATCCTGTCCGGCATCATCACCGGCCAGGGCAAAGACGTGTCGGCAATGCGGGGCTTCAGCCTGTCGGCCGTGTACGTGCTCGGCATGTCGCTTACCTACACCATTGCCGGCGTCGTTACCGCGATGCTGGGCCAGAACCTGCAGGCCATGTTCCAGCACCCGGGTGTGCTGATTACCTTCAGTGCCGTCTTCGTTGTGCTGGCGCTTGCCATGTTCGATGTGTATCAGCTGCAAATGCCGGCATCGATACAGAACCGGCTGAACTCCATCAGCAATCAGCAAAAGGGCGGCACCTGGTTTGGCGTTGGCATCATGGGCGTGCTTTCAGCCCTCATCGTGGGTCCCTGCGTCGCGGCCCCGCTTGCCGGTGCTCTGATCTTTATCGGCCAATCCGGCGACCCAGTTCGCGGCGGTGCTGCGCTGTTCGCGCTTAGCCTCGGGATGGGCGCACCGCTGCTCGCCGTTGGCGCCTCTGCCGGGCACCTGCTGCCGCGCGCCGGCGCCTGGATGAACGCCGTGAAGAACGCCATGGGCATCATGCTGCTTGCCGTAGCGGTCTGGATGCTGAGCCGCATCGTGCCCGGTCCGGTCACGCTGCTGCTGTGGGCAGCGCTTGCGCTCGTCACCGGCGTTGTGTTTCTCAATGCCTTCTCGCCGCTGCCCGAGAACGCTGGCAACGGCCGCAAGCTCGGCAAGGCTGCCGGTATTGGTCTAAGCCTGTACGCCGCGGTCCTTGTCGTCGGTGCAACCACCGGCGCCGGCGACCCGCTGCAGCCGCTTGCGAAGCTGACCGGCGGCGGCGAGGAAGAGCACGTTGAGTTCCGGCTTGTGCGCACGGTGGCCGACCTTGAGCGCGAAGTCGCAAGCGCCGCGGCGGCTGGCCGGCCTGTGATGCTCGACTTCTACGCCGACTGGTGCGTGTCTTGTAAGGAAATGGAGAAGTACACCTTCAACGACGACGCCGTGCGGCCAGTCCTTGAAAACGCCATTCTCCTGCAGGCCGACGTCACGGAAAACAATGACGATGACCAGGCGCTGCTGAAGGCCTTTGGAATTTTCGGACCGCCGACCATCGCGTTCTACGGCGCCGACGGCGTCGAGCGGGAAGCCTACCGCCTCGTGGGCTTTGTACCCGCGGAGCAGTTCAAAGATCACGCGCAGGCCGCATTCGCAGCGCCGGCCATGGCTGGCACGGCGAGCCGGTGAGCGGCGGCTCTGGCAATGGCAAAAACAACGGCATGATTCGCTCTGCACTCACCGCCGTGCTTCTGGTAACGGCGATAACCGGCGGTTACCTGGCCCGCAGCCATCTGTCAGGCGGCGCGGCGGACGCACCGGCGAATGCCAGCAACGCCATGGCTGCCAGCGAAGCCGCGGCGGCCGCCGAGACCGCTGCTGAAGCCGCCGGCCTCACAGCCGGGGCAAAACCGGTTGAAGAGGGTCGCCTGCGCCCTGCCATGACGCTCAACGATCACACCGGCCAGCCGCGCTCGCTCGCTGAGTGGGACGGGGACCTTGTGCTGGTGAACTTCTGGGCCACCTGGTGTGCACCCTGCCGGCGCGAGATCCCCATGCTCACCGCCCTTCAGACGGAATTTGGCGACAGCGGGTTCCAGGTGGTCGGCATTGCCATCGATGAAGCGGCGCCCGTCAGCGAGTACATGAAAGAAGTCGGTATCAACTACCCGGTGCTCGTCGGTGAGCAGGAGGCTATCGACGCAGCGGAGGCCTACGGCGCCGCCGTCACCGCCCTGCCGCTCACCGCCATCGTAGACCGTGCCGGCCAGGTGGCTCACGTCTACCTCGGCGAACTTCACCGCGAGCAGGCCCTCGAAATGCTTAACGGGCTCGAGCCTGGCTTCTCCAAAGGAGCACAAAGGTAGGAACTCGCCGTTAAAAGCTGTAAACTCGGCGCCATCGTCGCGGAATTGGCACAGCGCAAAGGCGAACCATGGCGCACTTCCTGGTCCTCAATGGCCCGAACCTGAACCTGCTGGGCACCCGTGAGCCGGGAGTCTACGGATCGGACCGTCTTGAAGACGTGGAACAGCGCCTGAAGGACGCTGCTGAGGCGGCGGGACACACGCTCACCGCGCTTCAGAGCAACGCCGAACACGCACTGATCGACGCCGTTCATTCGGCGCCGGCCAGCAACGTCGACTTTCTCATAATCAACCCCGGCGCCTTCACGCACACCAGCATCGCCTTGCGCGATGCGATCCTCGGGGTGGACTTACCCTTTATCGAAGTTCACATCTCCCAGGTGCACGCGCGCGAAGCGTTTCGACATCACTCTTACTTCTCCGACATCGCCGCCGGCACGATCACCGGGCTCGGCACGCGTGGCTACGAGTTCGCACTCAGCGCCGCCATCGATGCCGTGGAGGCAAAGTCTCGTTAAACCATCTTTCAAGGAACTTAAGCGGTGGATATTCGCAAAGTAAAAAAACTCATCGAGCTCCTGGAGGAATCCGGAATCGCGGAAATTGAAATCAACGAAGGTGACGACGGCGTACGCATCAGCCGGTATCCCGCCGGTGGCGGCGTGGCGCCGACCGTGGTGCACAGTGCACCGCCGCAGGTGATTGCCGCTGAAGCCGCACCTCGCAGCGACGCGGCTCCCGCGCCCATTGCCGAAGACGACGGTCAGCCCGATGGGCACCGCCTCCTGGCACCGATGGTCGGCACGTTTTACTCGTCGCCGCGCCCGGGTGCGCCTCCGTTTGCCGCCGTTGGCAGCGAGGTCAAGGCCGGCGACACGCTGTGCATCATCGAAGCCATGAAGATGATGAACCAGATCGAAGCCGACAAGTCCGGTCGCGTCGTTGCCGTGCTGGCAGAAAACGGTCAGCCGGTGGAATTCGATCAACCCCTGTTCATCATCGCCTAGCGGAAGACTTCAGATGCTTGAGAAGCTTGTCATTGCCAATCGCGGCGAGATTGCGCTGCGCATTCTGCGCGCCTGCCGGGAAATGGGCATTCGCACGGTGGCGGTGCACTCCACCGCCGACAGAAACCTTACCCACGTACTGCTCGCCGACGAATCGGTCTGCATCGGCCCGGCGCCGTCCTCTGAAAGTTACCTGAACATTCCGGCGATTATTAGCGCGGCCGAGGTCACCGATTCTGTTGCCATCCACCCCGGCTACGGTTTTCTCGCCGAGAACGCCGACTTTGCTGACAGCGTGGAGAAAAGCGGCTTTACCTTTGTCGGCCCGCTGGCAGACACCATCCGCCTCATGGGCGACAAGGTATCGGCCATTCGCGCGATGCGCGAGGCCGGCGTGCCCTGCGTACCGGGTTCCGACGGCCCGCTGGGAGACGACGACGAGGAAAACCTGGCCACTGCCCGCGAAGTGGGCTACCCGCTCATCGTCAAGGCGTCTGGCGGCGGCGGCGGTCGCGGCATGCGTGTCGTTGCCGACGAATCCGCGCTTATCGAGTCCATTGAGCTCACGCGGCAGGAAGCGGCAGCCGCCTTCGGCAACAGCGTGGTGTACATGGAGCGCTACCTGGAACATCCGCGGCACATCGAGATCCAGGTGTTGTGCGACACACACGGCAATGCGGTGCACCTCGCCGAGCGCGACTGCTCGATGCAGCGGCGCCACCAGAAGGTCGTCGAGGAAGCGCCCGCGCCGGGCCTGAGTGCAGACTTACGTGCACAGATTGGCGCAGTGTGCGTCGAAGCCTGCAAGCGCATCAATTACCGGGGCGCCGGCACCTTTGAGTTTCTTTACCAGGACGGCGAGTTCTTCTTCATCGAGATGAACACGCGCGTGCAGGTTGAACATCCCGTCACCGAGATGATTACCGGCGTCGACATTGTGCGCGAGCAATTGCGCATCGCGGCCGGTGAGAAGCTCTCAATTACTCAGGACGATATCCGCATAACGGGCCACGCGATCGAATGCCGCATCAACGCCGAAGACCCTGAGACCTTCATGCCGTCCCCCGGACCCGTGACCCAATGGCACGCGCCGGGCGGGCCTGGCATTCGGGTCGAGTCGCATGTGTACAGCGGCTACAGCGTACCGCCGTTTTACGATTCCATGATTGCGAAAGTCATTGCCCATGGCGCCACTCGCGACATCGCCATGGCGCGTCTGCGAATGGCGCTCAGCGAACTGGTGGTGCAAGGCATCAAGACGAATACACCGCTGCATGAGCGTATCCTCGATGACGCGCAGTTCATCAAGGGCGGCACCGATATTCACTATCTCGAGAAAGCGCTCCTGGCACGCTGACGGGCGCACCGGGTGGCGTCAATGAAGTAGGCAATGCACTGGCTGGAGCTGATTGTCGACATAGACGGTGGCCACGCTGACGCCGCGAGCGAGCTGCTCGACGCCGCCGGCGCGGCGGCCGTCACCTTTAACGAAAACCCGGCAACGCCTGTGCTGGAGCCGCCGCCCGGCAGCACGCCACTGTGGGAGAGGCTAACCCTGGTCGCACTGTTCGATTCAAAGGTCGACACGTCCGCCGTTGAGGCCAGCCTGGGCGCGCTGCCGCCCGGCGCGCTGGCCAGCACCTGCTCGTGGAAAACCCTGGCCGACCGCGACTGGAGCCGCGAATGGCTGCGAGACTACAAACCAATGTGCTTTGCTGACAGGCTGTGGGTCGCGCCGGCCGGCATGGCCCTGCCCGAAAGTGACAACGATGCGGGCAAGGCATCGATCGTAATGGACCCGGGCCTCGCATTCGGCACTGGCACCCACGAGACGACGGCGCTGTGCCTCGAGTGGGTGGCCGGCCGCGACTGGCGGGGCGAAACAATCATGGATTACGGCTGCGGCTCCGGCATCCTTGCGCTGGCCGCACTGCGGCTCGGTGCCGGCCGCGCTGTAGCGCTCGACATCGACCCGCAGGCTCTGACCGCCACCAGAGAGAACGCGCGCGTCAACGACCTGTCTGATCGCATCGAGACAACCGCCGAAGCCGGTAACGACACGTTCGACGTGGTATTAGCCAACATTCTCGCCGGCCCGCTGCTCGAGCTCGCCCCGTCGCTCGCAAACATGGTTCGCGACGATGGCGACCTGGTGCTGTCCGGGCTGCTTGCCACGCAGGCCGACTCGCTGCTGGAGGCTTACAGCCGCTGGTTTGCCTTCGAACCGCCGCGCCTCAACGGCGACTGGGCGCTCCTGTACGGCCGGCGTGAGGCCCGGGCCTAGTGTATACGCGCTGCACACAATGCAAGACGGCCTTCCGCATTCAACCGGAAGACCTGGCCATGGCCGCCGGCGAGGTGCGCTGCGGCAACTGCGGTGCAACCTTCAACGCACTTCTCAACCTCAGCAACGAACCGCCTGACCGCGCGCAAAAGGCAGACGATGCAAGCGCCGCCGGCGCCGAACAGATCCGCAGCACGGTGCTTCACGATGAGGCGACCGGCGCCTTCGATATCGCCGAGGCGGCACCCTTTGACCCGGATACCGGGCACCCGCCCGATGACGACAGTCCTGACGACGACGGCGAGCAGAGCCTGGAGGCACTCGTTGCGGACGACGCGGAGACGCCCCAGGACGAGACGCGCGAGCAGGAAGAGTCGCGCGACACCGATGGCGGCGACGCAGACGCAGACGCAGACGCAGACGCAGACGCAGACGCAGACGCAGACGCAGACACAGAC
>JBCAXP010000177.1:0-9208 GCA_038533995.1 Pseudomonadota bacterium | reverse complement strand
GGGCGTGAGCGCCGCCGGCGTTGCCTGCTTAGTTACAACCGGCCGCGCTCGGTCCCGGCGGTGCGAAGAAGAAGCCCTTCTGGATACCGAGATCCTCGAAGTTAACGGCGCCGTCCGCGCTGAGGTCAGCGTCCGGGTTCCAGTTCGGCGAACCGGCGCTGGAGAAGAAGGCGGCCTTTAACTCGCCAAGGTCGGCGAAGTTCACGACGCAGTCGTTCGGCGTTGCGATGTCAGGGTCGCAGCGGTTGCCGATGCCGTCGCCGTCGGTGTCGAGCTGTTCAGCGTTGGCAATCAACGTGCAGTTGTCGATGCTGTCGAACACGGCATCGCCGTCGGTGTCGGCGGGCGGTGTCACCAAGGCGTCGAGAGCCTCGTCGAGTTCGGTATCTGTCAGGCCGACGCTGAAGGCGATGCGTACGGGCGGCGAATGATCATAGATCTGCGTCACCAGGTCGTTGGCAAGGCCGAACAGCGCGAACTCGATGAGATATGCGCCATCGGCAGGGTTACCCGTGCCGCCGCTGTTCTCCACCTCGAAGTTGATGTGCGTGTGCACCCCGCCTGCGCTGTTTGCAGCATCAACCAGGCAGCCGGCAGGACTGGACACACCGTCGGCGCTGTAAATGGTTTGCTGGTCGAGTACGTCGGTCACGATAATCCGTTCCGCATCGGGAACGTCCGCGGACCATGTGGACCCATCCCAGTACATGAGTTCGCCACTGGCCTCGCACCCCAGCACCTCACCGGGGTTCATGAAGGGACCGGTCTGGCTGTTGAAGCCAGGATCGTCGGTGCCGAACGGGCCGCAGCACAGCTCGCCGAAGGGCGCGGCAAACAGGTGCGCTTCGTCCGGCGTGAGCAAGCCGTTCTCCACCACAACGCGCGCGTCCTCGAGGCCGACGTCAATGTCCTGATGCTGTGCGAGAGCGCTGGCTGAAAAGACGGTGCAGAATACCGCCGGCGCGCACACGGCGCCGAGGATGTTTCTCGTGCGGTTCATCTTGAATGTTCCCTGTTTCGAATCGGTGTTATGATACGTTATATCATCTCGTAAAGAGCCGAGTAAACACTCCACTCAGCACCCGGGCAACGTTGGTCTCGGCCCGGCCAGGCCGGCCGCTTTCGCGTGAGGCAAAGCGCCGGGATAGCGCACCGCTGGTGCCGTCGAAGTGGTAGAATGCTCGCCGTGAATAAGGAAGCCTTGGTTTGAGCACCAGCCCAGCAGCAGCGTCGATCGCCAGCAAATGGCGCAAGCTTGCCGAGGTGCGTTGTGAGGCCGCCGGCGAGCGGCTCACACCGGCCCGCCTCGCCGCCTACTCCGAGCTGGTCGCCAGTGGCCAGCCGTTGTCAGCCTACGAACTCATCGCGCTGCTCGAGAGCCGCCAGAAGCGCAAGATCGCGCCGCTCACGGTTTACAGGCACCTGGATTTTCTGATGCGCGTAGGACTCGTCCATCGCCTTGAGTCCACCCAGTCGTACCTGCCCTGCGACCACCCCAAGCAGGATCACGAGAGCCAGTATCTGCTGTGCTCGTCATGCGGTAGCGCTGACGAAGTGGAGTCCAAGCAGGTCGAAGACGCCCTGATCGAAGTGGCCTCTCAACGCGGCTTCCAGCCCAAAAACGCCATCGTCGAGATCCAGGGGTTGTGCGGCAGCTGCGCCGACGAGGAAGTCGGCGAAAAAACCAAAACAACGCACTAGCCGGCGCCCTACTCTTGCTTCGGGCCAGGCAGCCGGCCTCACACTGCCGGTGCAGTCTTGCCCCGGAAGCGCAGATACCCAACCAGGTAAGGAGAATCGCAATGCAGATTTCGATAACACGGCTGACTCTCCACATCGCGACCACCATCATCGGGCTTGTCGCCTTCACCGCGCCAAGCCAGGCGCACCAGCAGTGGCTCGCGCCTAACTTCGTCATGCAGTCCGGTGAAAAGGCCTGGCTCAGCTTCGATCACACGTTTGGCGACCAGCGCTTTCTGCCGAGCTCCGGCCCCAGCAGCTACTACACCTGGTGGATCGTCGGGCCGGACGGCCTCAAGCGCAGCTTCCCGCACATGTTTCTTGGCAAGACGCGGGCCGTCGGTGAGATTGAACTGACCGACGCAGGCACCTATCGCCTGGAAGCTGTGGAAGACATGATGGCGTGGACGCTGCTAAAAATTGACGGCGAAGACACATGGCAACCCGGCACCCGGGCGGACTTTCCCGGCAAGGAAGTGGTTCGGTCGAGAAGGTATTTCAGCAAGTCGGTGTCCTACGTAACGCTGGAAGCGATGAGCAAGGCGGCGGTCGCAGGCACGGGGGACCCGCTGGAAATCGTTTTTGATCAGCACCCGAATGACCTCTACGCAGGCAAGGCCTTCAAGGTAAGGGTGCTTGCTTCAGGCAAAGCCGTTGCCGACCAGGAAGTGCGCGTCTTCGCCGATTCGAGCGAGGGACATGACGCAACCGACACATGCTCCACGGACGCAAGCGGCTACTGCGACTTTGAGCTGCCCGAACCGGGCCGCTACCTGCTGGCAACGAACACCGAGGGCGAGACGCCCGAAGCGGACAACACGGACGGCTTCAGCTTCGGCTACTCGATTGTGATTGCCGTGCAGCCTGCTGAGTGACACAGGGCAACAGCGAGTGCAGAGCACTATGGAAAAACCCGCAGGGAAGACGGCCAGCCAGGTAAGGACGCTCGCCGACTGGCTTGGCATCGCCGCGTCGACGGCATGTGCAATTCACTGCATCTTCGTGCCGTCGTTGCTTGTCCTGGGAACGGTGCTGCCGGCGGCCGTTCTGGATGACGAGCTGTTTCACAACGCAATTCTCTGGGTAATTCTGCCGGCGGCGCTCGTCGCGTTCGGCATCGGCTGCCTGCGCCACAAGGACCGCTGGGTAATGGCGCTCGCCGCCGTCGGGCTCGGAGGCATGCTGCTTGCCGCGACCGTGCTGCACGAAATCGGCGGCGAAGCCGTCGAGCGTGGCGTGACGCTGCTGTCCGCAGTCGTACTGGTGTACGCGCACTACCGCAATTTTCGCATCTGCCGATCCATCGACTGCGCAAGCTAGCCAGCCAACACCGCAGCCAGCCCGTTTTGTCGGGGCTCCTGGCCACCGCCTTTCCCCGCTGATTTTCTCGCCGGATAGACGCGCCTTGCGTTCGAGCAACGCGTTTTATATGATCGTTTCTTGAAATGATGAAATAAGCAAGTGGTGACGTATTGTCGGCATCGTCAAAACCGCAGCGTCCCCGGACGCCGCAGCTGGTCATTGACCGGGCGGCGGGCATGCTGCGCGCCGCCGGTGACCCTGAGCGACTTCGCATCCTCGATCTGTTACTTGGCGGGGAACTGCAGGTTTCAGAGATCGCGGAACTGACGAATGCGGAGATGTCCACCACGTCACAGCGCCTGCGAATCCTTCTGACGGAGAACCTGCTCAAACGCCGGCGCGAGGGACGTGACATGTTCTACCGACTGGCGGATTGCCACGTGGAGACGCTGGTACTGAACACACTTGATCACGCAGACCCGAACGTAAGCATCGATTCCTGACACTCTGGAGGTACCGACCTTGGCCCACAAAATCCACGAAAACCACGACCACACACATGGCCCGGACTGCGAGCACGTCGCCGTTCAGCATGACGGCCACGTTGGCTACCTTCACGACGGGCATCTGCACTGCGCCCATGACGACCACTACGACGAGCACGTAATCGCCGTCTCCGACACAAACCCGGACGGTTGCGCCGCCCATGATTGCAAGGGCCACGACGCTGACCACGTGCACGGGCCGGACTGTGGCCATCCCGCCGTACCGCATGGCGACCATGTCGACTACCTCGTGGATGGACATCTTCACCACCCGCACGACGGCCACTGCGACAATCACGGACCGCTAAACCTGGCCTGACCGCCTGCCGCGGCCCCGGCTCCGGGGCCGCTTCTTCGGGGTAGTTCCGGGGCGAACGGCTGCGGTATTATCGTCCGCTCGCCTGACCTTGAACTTTGCGCGCCTGGCGCGCCCGCCCACCGATGAGCTACCTACTGATTGCGCTGGCCGCTCTCGCCATGGGACCGGTCATACTCAACCGGCTACGCGAACGGCCCGCCCTGGGCGATGCGCTGGACGGTTTCGTCGTCGTTGCGATCACTGGGCTGATCTTTCTGCATTTTGTTCCTCACGCCGTTGAGGAGCGCAACGTGGCCGTGCTCGTTTGCCTTATCTTCGGCTTCCTGCTGCCTATCATCCTGGAGAGACTCACGCGGGATATCCGCGGCACCGTCGACCGCTGGGGGCTCTTGCTCGGCGTCTCGGGACTGGCGGTGCATGCAGCCTTCGACGGCGCGGCGCTTGCCACCGTGGATCCAGGGGGGGCCGACACCCCGCTTGCGCTCGCTGTAATCCTGCATCGGCTGCCCGTGGGTGTTGCAGTCTGGTGGCTCACCTCATCCGTCGTCGGCAACCGCGGCGGCGTGGCATCGCTGCTGGCGCTGATGGTGGCCACCGCGGCCGGCTTTTACTTCGGCAGCGAACTTGCGCACGTTCACGACGGGGCCAGCCTCGTCGAGATGTACCAGGCGGTGGTTGGCGGGGCGCTTGTCCATGTCGTCTTACACCCTGCTCACGCTCATCACACGCAGCGCAAGGACCGTGCCGAGGGCTGGGGAGCGCTCACAGCGCTTGGGCTCCTGCTCGTCGTTGCGGTATTGCCCGAAGCAGACGCAGAGGACGGGCCGGTACCCTTCCTCACGCGCCTGCTCGTGCTGTCGGCCGAGAGCGCCCCGGCGTTGCTGGTGGCGTACCTTTTCGCCGGCCTGCTGTCTGCGTTTCTGCCATCCGCATCAATCCGCTGGCTCGGCAAGGGGCGGCCGCTCACACAGGCAGGCCGGGGCATGCTGGTGGGCCTGCCTTTTCCGATCTGTTCCTGTGGCGTTGTGCCGCTGTATCGCACGCTGGTTGCAAAGGGCGCCCCGCCGGCGGCAGCGATGGCCTTCCTTGTCGCTACGCCGGAGTTGGGCCTCGACGCGGTGCTGCTCTCTATTCCGCTGCTCGGACCCGACGTCACCATACTGCGCCTCGTCACCGCCGCTGTCGCAGCGCTGCTTGTGGGCTGGTGGGTTGGCGGCAGGCTGAGTGCACACACTACCAGCGCGGAGTCACAGGACGAGGCGCCGACGACAAGCAGCGTCGGCACGCGCATGCGCGCGGCACTGGTCAGCGGCGCCGGGGAAATCGTGGACCACACCGCACCGTGGATTGTCCTCGGCCTGGGCGTGGCCGCGCTTGTTGCGCCGTGGCTCGAAAGCGGCTGGCTGGCCGAACTTCCTTCGCCGTTGGCCGTTGTGCTGTTCGCCGCGCTCGGTTTCCCAACGTACGTTTGTGCCGCGTCGGCCACTCCGCTCGTCGCCGCCCTGCTCGCCGCGGGACTGAGTCCCGGCGCCGGCATCGCCTTTCTGATCACCGGGCCGGCGACCAACCTGTCTACCCTTGGCGTGCTGTCCAGCCTTCACGGTAAACGGGCTGCCGCGGCCTTCGCAGTGTTTCTCGTGATGTTTGCGATCGCGGCGGGCCTTTTGATCGACGTTGCGTTCACATCGCTGAACATCCCGTCCTTGAGCGAACTGACCGAAGAGGCGCCGTCGCTAATCCAGCTCCTGTGCCTCGCCGGCTTGGCTCTGCTATTCGGCGCGTCGATTGCCCGGCGCGGCATTCGCCGCTTTGCGGCGGAAATCAGCGCGGGCCTGGGCTGGACCCATGACCACGACCATGATCATGAGCACCAGCACGCCCACGGTTGAGCGTGTAATCGCTACGAGGACCTGCGACGAATTCTGCTGAGGGCAACCGGTGTAATGCCGAGATAGCGCGCAATGTCCTTTTGCGTCACCTTGTCGAACAGCTCGGGCGAGCCTTCCAGCAGCATGCGATACCGTTCCTCGGCGGACTCCGTAAGAAACTGCCTTTCACGGCGCTCCTTTCGCATGGCGAATTTCAGAAGATGGTCGACCATGGCCGATGCCATGTCGAGGTCTTCCCTCGTGGCGGCGTAAAGCGCGTCGAAGTCGAGCTCCAGCACGCTGGAGTGCTCCAGGCAGACCACGCTGAAGGAGCAGTCTTCCTTGAAATAGGCGGCCGCCAGGCTGCCGATCAGCTCGCCCGGCTGAATAAACGACTTGATATTCTCCTTGCCACCCGCGGACAGGTAGTACGCCTTCAGCAGACCCTCGCGCAACACGAAGACCGATCGGTTTTCGTCCCCCTGCCGAAACAGGTGGTCACCGGCCTCGTAACTTGCCAGCCGACCGTGACTCCCGACGAATTCAGAAAACTTCATGAGCGTTAACCCAGGTTAATGCGGCCCGGTACGGGGCCGTCTATCGTAGTCCACCATAACCACAGACGATGGAGCATACCCATGATTCTCAAGCGACGGAACATCGTGCTAACCGGCGGCACGTCCGGCATCGGCCGTGACCTCGTACGCCTTCTCCATGCCGATAACCAGCTGCTGGTTGTCGCACGCAACCAAACGCGCCTCGATGAGCTGTCAGCGGCTTTCCCGGGCATCGCTACCTTCCGTGCCGACCTCGCAAAGCCGGCAGACGTCGAAGCCGCGGCGGCGGCAGCCCATAACTGCTTCGACTCCCTTGATCTCGTTATTAACAATGCAGCACTTCAATTCACGCCAACGTTTGTCGATCCGGATTTCTCGTATGCGTCCATCCAGCAGGAAATTGCCGTCAACTTCACTGCCGTCTGCGGCCTCACTGCCCTGTTGTTGCCCGCGCTGACACACGGCCGTGAAGCGGCGATCCTCAATGTGAATTCCGGCCTTGCGCTGGTGCCAAAGACTCAATCCGCGGTGTACTGCGCCACCAAGGCCGCCGTGGACAACTTCAGCCGGGCCCTGCGCAACCAGCTCGAAGACACTCAGGTCAAGGTGTTCCAGGCGTTCATGCCGCTGGTTGATACACCGATGACCGAGGGCCGTGGTGACGGCAAGCTGTCTGCCGAGGAAGCGGCAACTGCCATACTGCGCGGCGTGGAGCGCGGCATCGAAGACCATGACATCGGTAAGGTTCGCGTGCTTCGATTGCTGTCGCGGCTTGCCCCGGGTATCGCTCGAAAAATCATGAAGAGAGCCTGAGGCTGCGCTCGCCCGCAGGAAGAGTACGCCGTGGGTCAGTGCTGGCCCTACGGCTGGCCGACGTTACTCGTCAGTGATTCGCAAGACATCCCAGCATGCACCGATCGTGTGGTAATCGCACTTGCCGCCGGCCGTGGATTTTTCGTCCGAGTACTTGCGGTTGTCTTCGGTTAGCACGCGGTACCACGCGCCATGCTCGTGGTCGATCATGTGCGCCCAGGCATACGCCCAGATGCGTTCATACCAGTCGGCGTAGCGCTGCTCGCCGGTTTGTGAATGCAGCCGCGCGCTGGCGGCAAACGACTCGGCGTGCACCCAGAAGTACTTGTCGGTATCGCAGATCGCACCGTCAGGCGCAAAGCCGTAGAGAATACCGCCGTTTACGCTGTCCCAACACGTGTCGAGCGCGCGGTCGAAGAGTTCCGCAGCGCGACTGATCATCCACGATTCCGGCCGATGTGCATGCAGCGTCAGCAGCAGCTTCGTCCACTCCGTCTGGTGCCCGGGCTGGAAGCCCCAGGGCCGATACAGGTTCTTCGGATCGTCCTTGTTGAATTCCCAGTCGATTTCCAGGTCGCCCGTGAAATGCTCCCAGACCAGGCCGTCCGACTTGGCGGCGAGATCGACGGCAACCGTGTGCGCGAGTGCGTAGGCCCGATCGAGAAAGCGCGCCTCGCCCGTTGCCTCGAAAGCGGCAATCAGCGCCTCGCAGCAGTGCATATTCGCATTCTGGCCGCGATAGGCATCCACGGCCGACCAGTCTGGCGTGGCCTCATCCGCGTACAGCCCGATTGATGCATCCCACAGCTTCGACTCCAGGATGTCATAGGCGCGATGCAGATCCTCCAGGGCACCATCGACGCCTACTTCGTGGGCCGCGGCCGCGCTCAGCAGCACAAACGCCAGGCCGTAGCAGTGGTTTGTGCGATCCTCCGCAACGTGCCCCTCGGCCAGGGTCCAGTTGTAGCCTTTGCGCGCGCTGTCCCAGTGGCGCGTTCGCAGGTAATCCATGCCGTGCTCGACGTTCTCGAGGTAGGTAGCGTCACCGAAGAGCGAGTAAGCCTTGGCGTAGTTGAAGACCATTCGGCAGCTGCTGACGAGGTGGCGCTGCCCAGGGTTGAACACCGATCCGTCGTCGCGAAAGTTCTGAAAGAAGCCGCCGCTCGGGTCGATCACGTTCGGCGCATAGAAAGCCAGGATCGACCGGATGTGCTCGCGCAGGAATTGTGTACTTCGAAAGTTCATGCCGGGTTCTGCCAGTGACGCTGCACAGCCTCGAATTCGGGAAAGGAGGGAAACGCGCCCTTGCGCCCTACTGCGAACGCGCCGCAGTGGGCGGCAAATGCCACGATGCCGCAAAGGCGGGCGATGTCCTTGCTTGCCTTGGCCGGGTCGGTCTGGCGGCAAAGCCCATGGAGAACCCCGGCAATAAACGCATCGCCGCCGCCGGTCGTATCGACAACCTCAACGGCGGGCGGTACGACGATGTGGCGCGACGCCGCCGTGTGCACGACCACGTCACCGGGGCCGTCAGTTATCAGCACCGCTGACACACCCGCCGAGAAGCAGTTGGCCAGGTAATCCTGCCGCTCCCCGTGACACAGGTACTCCAGCTCTTCCGCCGAAAACTTGACGATGTCTGACTGCATCACGAGGTCGTTGACGAGTTGCCTGCCGGCCTTACCTTCACCCCACAGGTTATGCCGCAGGTTGACATCAAAGCTCAGGAAGCAGCCGTGGCGTCGCGCCTCGGCGACCACGTGTTGCGTTACCTCTGCGATAGAAGGGGTTGTAAGAGTGTTGCTGCAATAGTGCACCAGCGGCTTGCCCGCAAACCAGCTGTCGTGAACCTGGTCACACCGCAGAATCACGTCGGCGGTGTTGTCCCGCCGAAAGGAAAAACTTCGCTCCCCGTCGCTATCGAGAAACACGAAAGCGAGCGTCGTCGGCGCCGTCGGATGAATCGCAGTGTGGGAAGTGTCCACGCCGTAGTGCCGCAGCGCATCGACCAGAAAGGCGCCGAATGGATCGCTGCCCACCTGCCCGGCAAACGACGCGTTCCCG
>JBCAXP010000176.1:0-9217 GCA_038533995.1 Pseudomonadota bacterium | reverse complement strand
GAAGCGGGCTATCTCCACTTTAAGATCCGGCAGCGGCTCGCCGTCTGCCGTTTGCGGCACAGCCAGCGACTCGATCGCCGCGTCCAGCCGCTCGCCATCCGAGCGCAGCGACGATGCCGACGTGTCCAGCAGGCGCTTCATCGCCTTGGCGAACGCCTGGCTCGAGGCGTAGCCCACGGAGAAGGCCGCCTCTGTCACCGTGATCTGGGGATCGCGCAGAATTTGCGTGGCCCTGGCCAGGCGAAAGCGGATGATCGTGTCCCGGCAGGTCTCGCCGGTGGCGAGCTTGTAGAGCCGGTGAAAGTGAAACTTGGACAGGCCGGCCGCGTCGGCAATCGCATCGAGCTCCGGCTCCTCGCCGTCGCCCACCTCATCGGCGATGAAGGAAACCGCCTTTTCAATGCGGCTAAGCGTGTAGTGTTTCTGGTTCATTTGAATTGCCCTCCCTGGACGCTATGTTCTCGCACGCCAGCGGAGGATGCGTTTCCCCGATTGCTGAATGTGCCTGGCGGGCGGGTAGACCCGCGCATCAGCCCGCGCACCAATGAGATCGGTGCGGCATGCAGGGAGGTTAGGCGTCAGACGCGACTCAGCGCGTCGATCAGCGCTCGCAGCGCCTGGCCGCGGTGGCTGACGCGGTTCTTGTCGTCCGGCGCCATGCTCGCCGAGGTGACGGCACTGCCAGCCGGCACGAACACAGGGTCGTAGCCGAAGCCGTTCTCCCCGGACGCCTCGTGCGCTATAGCCCCTTCCCAGGTGCCCTGGCAAATCACCGGCGACGGGTCGGCAGCGTGGCGCATGAAGACGCAGACACACTGGAAGCGGGCGCTGCGCTGTGGCGTAGCCACATCGACGAGCTTTTCCATCAGCAAATCGAGGTTCTGTGCATCGCTGGCGCCAACCCCCGCATAGCGTGCGGAGTAGATGCCCGGCGCGCCGTCGAGAACGTCCACCTCGAGGCCGGAATCGTCGGCCAGCGCTGGCAGGCCGGTAAGCTGCGCGGCGTTGCGCGCCTTGATGATGGCGTTTTCGACGAACGTCAGGCCGGTCTCATCGGCCTCCGGCACGTCCAGTTCGCTTTGCGCCACGACCGTGGCGGACATCGGCTCCAGCAGGCGGTTGAACTCGCGCAGCTTGCCCGGGTTGCCGGTCGCCAGCACGATGCGCCCCGGCAGGCTCATGCCGGGTGCCGCGACTGCCGCTGAAAACCCATCAGTGACGAGATGCCGCTCGACGCCAGGTTCAGCATGGCGTCCATCTCCTCGCGGCGAAAAGCATGGCCCTCGGCAGTGCCCTGCACCTCGATGAAGCCGCCGGCGTCGTTCATCACAACGTTCATGTCGGTTTCCGCTTCGCTGTCTTCCGGGTAGTCGAGATCCAGCACCGGCATGCCGCGGTAGATGCCCACGGACACCGCGGCAATCTGGCCGTGCAGCGGGCTCTCCTTGAGCGCGCCTTTTTTCACGAGCGTGTCGATGGCGTCGGCGAGTGCCACGAAGCCACCGGTGATGGACGCCGTGCGCGTGCCGCCGTCAGCCTGCAGCACGTCGCAGTCCACGGTAATCGTGCGCTCGCCCAGCGCCTCGAGATCCAGCCCAGCGCGCAGCGACCGCCCGATGAGACGCTGGATTTCCAGCGTGCGTCCACCCTGCTTGCCACGTGCGGCTTCCCGGCCCGAGCGCGTGTGCGTCGAGCGCGGCAGCATGCCGTATTCGGCCGTGAGCCAGCCGCTGCCCTTCCCTCTCAGGAAATGCGGCACGCGCTCCTCGACAGACGCCGTGCAAAGCACGCGGGTGTCACCGCAGGAGATCAGCACAGAGCCCTCCGCGTGCCGCGTGAAGCCACGCTCGATAGTGATGGGCCGAAGCTCGTCGGCTGCGCGTCCGCTGGGTCGCATCTTCGTGGAGTCCTGTTTACCTGGCTGTATGTATTGACGTCTGGGGCTTCGCCCTGACGCCGGAAAACTAGTCTTCGGCGCTGAGATATATTGCCGCGGCGGTTGTGTTGTCGCTGGCAGGCGCGTTGCTTTCGACGGCCTCCTCAGCGAGCTGACGCAGCGCGGCGCTGAGATCAAAGTCCTCAACCGTGGGATCGAGCACTTCGGTGAGCCGCGCCTCGGTCAGCCCGGACCAGAAACCGTCACTGCACAACACCATCAGGTCACCTGGCATCAGGCTTACCGCCGCGGTGACTTCGACGTCGGGTGCATCGGCCTCACCGCCAAGGCAAATTTCGACAAAGTTGCGCAGCGGATGCGTCGCGATCTGGTCCTCGGTAATGAGCCCTTCCTGAAGAAGCACCTCAACGTGGCTGTGATCACGCGTGCGCCGCTGCACCCCGCCGTTGCGCAGAAGGTAGACACGACTGTCGCCGAGGTGGCACCAGAACGCCCGGTCGCCGAGCTGCAGGCACACCGCGCACGTTGCGCGCGGCCGCTCTTCCAGAGCCTGCCCAACGCCAAGGCCGGCGATCGCGCTGTGCGCATCGACAATGCTCTCGCGCAGGAAGGCGCGCGGATCAGGAATGGGCATGTCGACAGCACCAAAAGCGTCGCGCAGCGTCTGGCAGGCAAGTTGTGCCGCGAGCGCGCCGTCGGAATGGCCGCCCATGCCATCGACAACGGCCAGCAGTGTGGCGTGCTCGTTGCCGAAAATATCGGCGGCGTCCTGGTTGTCTTCACGGTGGCCAATCAGGCTCACCATGGCGGTGACTGTCTGCAAAGCTGCTCTCCGGCGGCACCACGAAGGGTGGCTGCCGTTTTGATACCATGATAGCGGTTGGCCCGCGCGTCGCTGATGGGGCTCACCGGCGCCCCGACGGGCAACGGGGTGGATAGTACCGAAATTCGGCGGCGAAAGGATGTGCGGCAGGCCCATTTAAGGGCGACGCGCCGCCACGAAAACACAGGAAGCACTAAATGATCCGCAGCATGACGGGCTTTGCCCGCAGTGAAAAGCGCACCGAGTGGGGCACGCTCGTGTGGGAATTGCGCACCGTGAATCACCGCTACCGCGAAGTGTCGCTGCGGTTGCCCGAAGACTTTCGTGCCAGTGAAGCGCGCATTCGCGAAGTGGTGGCCAACGCCATCGGCCGCGGCAAGCTGGAGTGCTCACTGCGCTTCAAGGCAAAGTCCGGCGCCACCGCCGACATCGAGCTCAATCGCGAGCTGCTTGCCCGACTGATGGCCGCCAGCGACGAAGTATCGGGCGCAATCAGCAACTGCGCAGGCCCCAGCCCGGTGGAGTTTCTGCGCTGGCCGGGCGTAGTGACCGAGGCGGAGGTGGACACCACGCCTTTGCGCGAAGCCGCTGTGGACCTGCTCGGCGAAGCGCTGGCGCAGCTCAACGAAACCCGCGCCAGCGAGGGCGCCCGCATTGCCGAGATGCTCACAAACCGCTGCGAGGCCATCAGCGAAGCCGTCAGCAGCGTGCGATCGCGCATGCCGGAGGTGCAGACGGCGATGCGCGAACGCCTGAGCGCCAGGCTGGAAGCACTTGACCTGGAAGTCGACCCCGCCCGCCTCGAGCAGGAATTCGTCATTCACGCCCAGAAATCGGACGTGGCGGAGGAGCTCGACCGGCTCGACAGCCACGTAACCGAGACCCGCGACACGCTTTCAAAAGAAGAACCCGTGGGCCGCCGGCTCGACTTCCTGATGCAGGAATACAACCGCGAGGCCAACACGCTTGCATCAAAATCCCAGGACACCGAGACCAGTCGCATCGCCGTGGAGCTGAAGGTGCTGATCGAGCAAATGCGCGAGCAGGTGCAAAACGTCGAATAATCCACTCCGTCACTTTCGTTAGACCAAGGAAGCCACGCGGTTGGCTTCAGTCTGGTAGAGTGCGCGCCTTGAAGTTTGACCTACCAGCTTTTTGGGGAATTTTTTGATGAATGATAATAACGTTGGCGAACTGACGCCAAGCAAGCGGAATGTGCATATCTCCTTTTGGGGTTTTCACATCGCGATCGCGTTGATTTTTACCATCGCGACAGCACAGTCAGACAGCATGCTTACAGCAGGGTTAGCGTTGGCCATAACCGTTTTTGCGATCTGGTATTTCGTGGCAATTGGTCGCTACGCGTCGAGGCTTGGAAGAAGCGGAATCCTGTGGGGTGGACTGAGCTTCCTGTTTTCCCCATTGGGAATATGGGTGTCGTACATCGCATCATTTTTCGTCGGGCCTAAAGCTCAAGACTGACAGCAAACCAGGCCTTCCGGGCGACCGCACGGGCCCAGGCGCCGTCGCTGGAGCTGGTCGCGGCCTTCACAGGGGAAAACTACGGGCGCTTTCCGGAGATGGAGCAACCCTTCGAGATGATGGATCGCTACATACTGCCAGCGATGCGCTAAAAAAAGTGGGGGCGCTGCTCTCGCAACGCCCCCAATCGCTTCAAGCGACAGCCGGTACTCAGGAACCGATAATGCCGCCGTCTTTCTTCGTGATCACGATCGTGCAGTCACGCGGTACGGTAAACCCGTCCGTCGCCGCCGGGAAGTTGGTGGCGGCAGGGTCGCCGTCCCCGGGGTGCTGCATGTTGGTCCACGCGGTCTTGTAGTCAGGCGTTGTGGCCCAGCCCGTGATCTCGTCGCTGTTGACGCCCACAAAGAGGCGCTGGGGCGACGGGCTGTCCGCAGTGACGTCGAGCACAGTGAGCTGATCCTGCAGACCATCAGGCTGACCGCCATCGGTGCCGATGAACAGGCGGCCGAACGGATCGGCGTAGGCAGCATCCGGATCGGTGAACACGCCCTCGGTTTCGCGAGTGGACGACGCCAGCAGGTAGATGTCCCAGCTGAACCGGCGGCCGCGCACGCCACGCTCAACGGTGCGGATGATGTGACCGTCGTTGTTCGGCGCTTCCGGGTTGGCGGCGTCCGCCACTTCGCGCTGGCTGTTGTTCGTCAGCGTCCAGAACACTTCGCCGGACTTGCCGATGGAAGTCCACTCAGGACGATCCATTGGCGTTGCGCCGACGATGTCTGCCGCCAGGCGCGTGTTCACGAGCAGCTCAGCGTCGGTTGCGAAGGCCCGGCGCAGGCGGAGGTCACGGCGCGACAGCTCAATCCAGCGGCCCGTGCCGTCATCGTCGAAGCGGGCGACAAACAGAATGCCTTCATCCAGCGGGCTGCGGCCAAGGGCGAGTGCCTCCTCATACGGCAGCGCCGAAACGAACTTGTAGCAGTAGTCAAAGCGCTGGTCGTCGCCCATGTAGCAGGCGATGCGGCCACTGCGGCCGACGCGGATGGCGATAGCTTCGTGCTTGAAGCGGCCCAGGGCGGTGCGCTTGACCGGCTTCTTGGTGCCGTCGCGCGGATCGATCTCGACAATCCAGCCGAAGCGGTTGGACTCGTTGGCGTAGTCCGGGTTGCTGAGGTCGAAGCGCTCGTCAAAATTGTACCAGCCATAGCCGAAACCGTCCGAGTCAAAGCCGTAGCGAGCCTGGGACTCGTTGGGCTCGTAGTTCGCGTCGGTCCAGCCGAAGTAACCGTTGAAGTTCTCCTCACACGTGAGGTAAGTGCCCCACGGCGTCGGGCCGGAACCGCAGTTGTTGACGGTGCCGAGCGGCTCGTTGCCCGCGGCATTTTCGAGGAGCTCGGAGCCAGCCACCGGGCCGGAGAATTCGACCGGCGTGTTCACAGTGATGCGGCGGCTGTTGTTGCTTGCAGCGACGTCCCAGAGGCCGTCAGCGCCTTTCTCAATGCGCACGACCGAGACGCCATGGCCAGCCTGTGACAGGCGGACGTCTTCCAGTGATTCCGGGGCAGGCTTGCCGAGGAGGTGCGGGTTGGTGCCGAACTCGTGGTTGACGGCCAGCATGCCGCCGGTGTTCGACGAATCCTCATCGGCGAAGAACCACATGCCATCATGGCCGATACCGACTTGCACTTCCTGCTCGGCAGACGTCGGGCGTGTGGCCGGATCGCCGTTGTACGTCGGACCGCCCGGCTGGATCGGCGTACCCCAGGGAATGAGCACCTGGTACTGGTAGTCGTCCGAGATGACCGGCACCTTGCCGCCATCGCTCTGGGCCGCGTACTGCGCAATGGTGACAGGCGCGAAGTTGACGAGCGAACCACCGACGGCACGCTTCACGGCGCCTGCCAGCGAATCGGCAGCCTCCATGGCGATCGACGCTTTCGGTGCAAGGAAGCCGACGGCGGCGGCGGCGATACCGCCACGCATCAGGTCGCGGCGGCTGACGTTAGCGGCCAGCACGTCCTGGAAGGAGCGGTTGCCCGAGCGGTTCGACGGGACATCTTCCTTCTGGTCATGAATGGCGTGCTGGTCCTGAATCTGGGTGCTGCGGTGTTCGAGATCTTTCTCGGAGCGCATGTGTCTCTCCCTGGCAATGGTTTCGGACGTTTTGTGTAGAGACGCTCTGGGGCGTCTGGGGACGAGGCCGGAACTTAGCAGCGGGATATTGCAGTTTTTTGTCATAACCACGGCGCGCCCGAGATAAGCGGGCATACCGGTCGAACCCCCCCTGACGCGCTGAAACACTGCGGTAACGTGTAGTGCCCGAGAATCGTGGAGCCGGGATGCAATCGCGTCCCGGATAGAGGTAAAGTGCGCAAGCTGCTCACGGCCGCAACCCCTCGGTTTTTCTGTGAAGACGGATCGGAAAACTCAATGAATGCCATGCTGCGACGACTGCTCTACTCGACACGTGCCCGCAATGACGGCGACGGCGATTCGCATGTAGCGGTCCGCGGTCGCCTGTTCGTGGTATCGGCCCCATCTGGTGCCGGCAAGACCAGCCTGGTAAAGGCACTACTCGAGCGCTGCCCCGAGATGCGCGTATCGATATCGCACACGACTCGCAGCCAGCGGTCGAGCGAGGTTGACGGGAAAGACTATTTCTTTGTGGACAAGGTGCAGTTCGAGCGGATGAAGGCCGCCGGCGACTTCCTGGAGTCGGCGCAGGTGTTCGACAACTACTACGGGACGAGCCACAGCGCCGTGACCGCCATGCTGGATTCGGGCCGCGATGTGATGCTTGAAATCGACTGGCAGGGCGCCCGCCAGGTCCGCCTCGCCGAGCCCGGCGCGATCAGCGTTTTTATCCTCCCGCCCAGCCGCGAGGAGCTGGAACGGCGGCTGCGAGGGCGCGGCACCGATAGTGACACCGTCATTCGCCGGCGCCTGGACGACGCCGTCGCCGACATGGGCCACTGCGACGAGTTTGACTACGTAGTGGTCAACGACAGCTTCGAGGCAGCGGTGGACGAACTGGTGGCCATCGTAGGTGACACCGGCGAGGCGAGCCGGGCCGGGCGCCCCGCATTGGTGCCGATTCTGAAGAATCTACTGGAATAAGCGCGCTGCGTTGCGGTAGACTGGTGGCTTGCTTTGGTGAAATGATCCTGCCGGGATGACCCCTTGGTGGGAAAGATGTAGGAGTAACGATGGCCCGCATTACCGTGGAAGACTGCCTCGAGAACGTCGACAACCTGTTTGAGCTGGTACTGGTTGCCGCCAAGCGCGCCCGCCGGCTGGCGAACGGCGCCGAGGCCATGGTGCCGTGGGAGAATGACAAGCCCACCGTGGTAGCGCTTCGCGAGGTCGCAGAGGGCCTGGTGAACAAGGACATTCTCAAGGAAGCCGAGCAGACGCCGGAAGAAATCGCCGAGGCCGAGTTCAGCACCGAGCCCAAGGCAGACGCCGCGCCGCCGGCGGCCGCGGCCGAGTAGCACCGGACGGGCGGCCGGACTCTACAGTCGATGATGCGCCGACGCGCCACCCGCCCTACCCTCCTGCCGCTAGCGCAATGGACTCCGCTGGCTCCCTGCTAGGCAAACTGCCGATAGGCCGTAACGACACAGGCTTCAAAGGCCTGCGAGCGGAAGTCAAAAGTTACCTGCCGGACGACCAGGTTGCACGGGTCGTCGAGGCGTACGAGTTCGGCGCGACCGCGCACAAAGGGCAGACCCGCATGAGCGGCGAGCCCTACATCTCCCATCCCGTTGCAGCAGCGCTGATCCTTGCGGAAATGCGCATGGACTGCCAGACGCTCATCGCCGCGCTGCTGCACGACGTTATCGAAGACACCGATTACAAAAAGGGCTCCATCGCGGAGCGCTTCGGTGACGAGGTGGCGGGCCTTGTCGACGGGGTCAGCAAACTCGACCAGATCCAGTTCAAGAGCAAGGCCGAGGCGCAGGCCGAGAGCTTCCGTAAGATGATAATGGCGATGGCCGAGGACATTCGCGTGATTCTCGTCAAGCTCGCCGACCGCACGCACAACATGCGCACGCTCGGCGCGATGCCCCCGGTGAAACGGCGGCGCATTGCCCGGGAAACCCTGGACATCTATGCGCCCATCGCCAACCGCCTCGGCATCAACAGCATCAAGCTCGAGCTTGAAGACTTAGGCTTTCGCGCGCTGTACCCACAGCGCTACAAGGTAATCGAGAAAAGCCTGAAGCGTGCCCGCGGCAACCAACGCCAGCTCGTGCGCAAGATTTCGGCGAACATCGCGACGACGCTGCGCCAGAACGACATCGTCGGCGAGGTGCAGGGCCGCGAGAAACACCTGTACAGCATCTACCAGAAGATGCGTAAGAAAGGCCGGTCTTTGAGCGAGATTGTCGACGTGTTCGGCTTTCGCATCGTGGTGGATTCAGACGACCTGTGCTACCGCACGCTGGGGCTCGTGCACATGCTTTACAAGCCCATGCCAGGCCGCTTCAAGGACTACATCGCGATTCCGCGGGTCAACGGCTACCAGTCGCTGCACACCACCCTGTTCGGCCCAAACAGCATGCCGATCGAAGTGCAGATTCGCACCCGCGACCAGGACCGGCTGGCCGAGTCCGGAATCGCCGCCCACTGGCTGTACAAGGTCGGCGACAACGCCGGCACCGCCGCGCCGCAGGCGCGCGCCCGCCAGTGGCTCGCGGGCCTCATGGAAATGCAGGACGGCGGCAACTCCGAGGAGTTCCTGGAGAGCGTCAAGATCGACCTGTTCCCCGACAAGGTGTACCTGTTCACCCCGCGCGGCGACATCCTGCGCCTGCCGCGGGGCGCCACCAGCGTGGACTTTGCGTACGCCGTGCACACCGATGTCGGCAACCGCTGCGTCGCGGCCAAGATTGATCGCCGGCTGGTGCCGTTAAAGACACCGCTGGCCAATGGCCAGACGGTACAGATCATTACGGCGCGCGGCGCACGCCCGAACCCGAACTGGGTGAATTTCGTCGTCACGGCCAAAG
>JBCAXP010000175.1:0-9240 GCA_038533995.1 Pseudomonadota bacterium | reverse complement strand
GGACGGCGCGTTTAAGCTGACTGATAACCTGCTGCTAATGGCGTCGGTCGGCATCATTGACGCAAGCTACGACGAAGTACGCCTGGACCTGAACGGCGATGGCGTCATCGACGACATTGACAAAGGCCTCGACCTGCCCCGCGCCGCGGACCTGACCTGGAGCCTGGGCTTCACGCACGATCTCGACATCGGCGATTGGGGCTACCTGTCCTCACGCATCAACTACGCCTACCGTGATGACTCTGCGTACACAGACGACAACCGTGGTTTCATTCTCGATCAGCAGATTCTGGACGCGGGCCTTGACCTGTACTCCAACGACGGCCGCTGGATTTTCTCGCTGTACGGCCGCAACCTGCTGGACGAAGTCAAGCACGGCGGCGACACACAGCTACCCCCGGACATCGGCGGCGTTCCCACGGGCGGCACGTTCTCGCCGCTGGCAAAGGGCCGCGTGTACGGCGCCGAGATCACTTTCGGTTTCTGAATCGGCTTATCGCCGCTGGAAGCCGCTCCCACGGTTCCGTGGGAGCGGCGTCCTCGCCGCGATTCCTAATCTTCCTCGACCCAGGCGCCGTCCCAGTCCTCCACCTCGAACCGGTTGGTGGTCGGAAAGCCGGGGGGGCGCAGGTTTTCGAGCCGCTCGTCAAAGCGTATGCGCGTGTTGTAGCGAGGCTCAGTCGCCGAAAGCGAGCCCGCGGTAAGGCTGCCGTAGATGGAGAGCAGCCCGTGCTCCCGCGCCATGTAGCGCTTCACCACGAAGCGGCGCCGGGCGTAGATGGCGCCATGCACGTTGAGGTCACCTGGCCCCGTGATATCGGGCCCCGCAATGTGGACATCCTTATCTGACACGAGGCCGAGATAGTCGTCGGCACCCAGCCTCGCACCCGGCCGGTGTGCGTAAACCAGGTCGTCTTCAATCACGATTCTGCTCGGTGAATAAATCAACACTTTGCCGTTAACCACACCGCTGATGTGCAGCGGCTTGCCGCGCGCGCCAATCAGGTAAGTGGACTTGTCTGACAGGCGTTCGCGGTGAACCCCTTCACCGTTGACGTCTTCGACCGGGCACCAGCTGAAAGTGCCATCGGAAAAGAACTCAATCCGGGTGGCCTCCTCGAAATGCCGCGTGAGCGCGCCCTTGTCCGGTGTTGCATCCGGGAAAGGCAGGTACCGATCCGGCATCCGGATGCGCTTGACGCCGGTTTGCAAGCCGCCCTGGAAGATCGTGTTCTTCGACCGGAAACCGCGTGACTCGGTGTAGTTCACGGCGCGGGATGCCGTTGTCACCTTGCCGAAGAACACCGGGTTTACGGCGCGGTCGTAGGAGATGTTGATCTTCGAATTGGAGTGGAAGCGGCCGTCCAGCTCGTCGTCATGAATCTGCACGCTCGGATCCCAGCGGTGCACGAACTGGCCGTAGTTCGAAAACGCGAGCTTCTTCATCACCATCTGCGTTGACAGCCGCACGCCCTGCTGCTCAGTGCTGATTTCCACCTCGACCCGCTCGATGCCCATGTCGTCCTGGGCTGGCAGCCGACGAAAGCGCGCCACGTACTCCTGGCCCTTCTTCTTCCAGGTCACGCTGGTCTGCTCTGCGTCAAAGTCGTGAAAGTCCTCGGCCCACTGCGTGAACTTGTGCTGCAGCATTTTTTCCTGGGTGGGACTTACCGCCACCTGGCTTAAGGCAACCGGTTCGAGATTCGGATTGTCGGCCGGCGCGGTGACTTCACTTTGCGTGGCGACCACGAGCTCGGTCGCCATCGCCACATCGATGGTGGTGTTTGCGGCCTGCTCGACTTCGGTGGGTTCATCGACCGGCAGCTGCTCATCCCTGGTGCTCGTTGCCGGCGCCTCGATCGCTGCGGTGGCCTGCATCGGCAACGTTGGCGTTTCGACAATGGCCTCAGGCGCGGTGGCCTCCTGCGCCACCGGCGCGTCGCTTTGTGCGGTTTGTGCGGGACCGCCAGTCTCGCGAACGTCGGTAGGTTCTACGTCAGAGTCTTCCGTCGGGTCCTCATCTGCAGGAAGCGAGGCCTGCACATTCAGCACCAGCAGGCGCTGCGTAATCGACGGTTCGAGGTTAGTGCCGAGGTACCAGACAATCGCGAGCGCGACGAGCACGTGCGCGGCAATGGATCCTGACATTGCGACGCTCAGACTCTTGACGGCTGCTCTGTTCTGCATGGGTTTTCCCGGCTCGGGAGTACCCACCTAGTGTACAAAATTCAGTCAAGAAGGAAATTGCAGCAGCAATACCCAGTAAAAACCGAACGTTAAAGCTCTACAGGGCGCCCGTCACGCTTGTAGACGCGACCTCCCTTCATGACAAAATCCACGCGCTGCAGCAAGTTGATGTGCTTCAGCACATCGCCCCGCACCGCGATGATGTCGGCATATTTGCCGGCCGTGACGGTGCCCCAGCGGTCTGACACTTTCATCATTTTCGCAGGCCAGTAAGTGGCTGCGCGCAGCGTCTCCATCGGCGGAATGTCCATCACGTTGACCCACACTTCCAGTTCGTTCCAGGTGGACTGGCAGTGAAATTTCATCGGAATGCCGCTGTCGGTGCCGATCATCAGCACCACCCCCGCCTTGCGCAACTGGTGAATCTTGCGCTTCAGCGTCGGCTTCCGCTTGGGCGTAAGGTCGAAGTACAGCAGCTCCTTGGGGTTCGCGATCGAGGCACGGATATCCGCAATCGTGTCGTCCTGCAGTCCGAGGTGCCAGCAATCGTTGTCCAGGTGCTCCGGGTTGGCGATCACGCCGTCGTAGTTCCACAGCCCTTCCACCGTCGGCGTCCAGTACAGCGGACCGCCACGCACCCGGCCGGTCGCGGTGCGTTCGCGCAGCAAGGCGATTACGTCCGGCGGGTATTCCGGCGCCGCCGCCAGACCAGTGTGCTCAAAGTTGTCGATGCCGATGGCAAGGCCCCGGCGAATCTCCTCCGGCCGGTGGGCGTGGCCCACCACCGGCAGCCCATGACGATGCGCTTCATCAACGACAGCCTCCGCTTCCTCGAACGTCATCTCGTCCTGGTCTACGAGCTTGATCACGTCAACGCCTGCGTCGGCCAGCCTGCGCACTTTTTCGCGTGCATCGCGCACGCCCTCGACACCCCAGCGGTAGCGGTCGGTGCCCGGGTAGGGCTTGTGCTGAATGAACGGTCCGGAGATGAACAGGCGCGGCCCGGGAATCTCACCGTTGTTGATGCGTTCCCGTACCTCCAGGGAATCCTGCAGCGGCGCGCCCAGGTCGCGTGCCGTTGTAATGCCTGCAAGCAGCAGCTGGTGGGCTGACGCAGGCATGATCTCGCTGGCGAAGCGGTCCGGATACGCTTTTTGCCAGTGGCCGTAGTTGGAGTGACCGGTCAGCATCAGGTGCGCGTGCATTTCCCACAAACCGGGCATCACGGACATGCCCTCGGTGGAAATGCGCTCGTAGCCGTCGGGCACTTCAAGGGTGTCCACCGTGCCTACTGCTTCGATGGTCTCGCCATCGATGAGAATGACGCTGTTCGCAATCGGTGTGCCAAGCAGGCCGTCAATAAGCCGGCCGCCTACCAGGGCTTTTTTGTCCGCCGCGCCAGCGGTTGCCGTTACCAGCAGCAACGCTGCAATGATCAGTAACCGGATTTGTTTCATTGACGTTTTCCCCGCGGCGACCAGGACGTTGAGAGAATACCAGTCGCAGCAATTCCCTGCCGCGCTTGCAATCACCGTAGTAATCAGCGCCAATACGCTATGTCCGATTCACCGCCACTGTCGTTCACGCAGTTGAGCCTGCGCCCGGAGCTCGCCGACGGCGTGCGGCGCGCCGGCTACGAGCAGATGACGCCCATCCAGGCACACGGACTGCCAACCATTCTTGCCGGCCGCGACCTACTCGCACAGGCGCGCACGGGCAGCGGCAAAACTGCCGCCTTCGCCTTAGGGATACTCGAGAAGCTCACCAGCGAGCAGTACGCGACGCAGGCGCTGGTGCTGTGCCCGACGCGGGAGCTTGCCAGCCAGGTTGCCGACGAGTTCCGGCGCCTTGCGAAAGCGATGGCCAATACCCGCGTTGTGACGTTGTGCGGCGGCAAGGCCATGGGGCCGCAGCTGGCCTCCCTCAAACGCGACCCGCATATCGTGGTGGGCACGCCCGGGCGGATTCAGAAACACCTCGACCTTGGCACGCTCGAGCTCGATGCGTTGCGCACACTGGTGCTCGACGAAGCCGACCGCATGCTCGACATGGGTTTCCACGACGACATCATGAGCATCATTGAGCGTGTGCCTGGCAAGCGCCAGACGCTGCTTTTTTCCGCTACCTATCCAGACGGCATTGCCGAAATCAGCGGTGCGATCCAGACGAACCCTGTCGACCTTCGCGTTGACCATGCACCCGACACCGCGGCCGTTGAGCAGGTGTTTTATGAAGTCGAGAAAGGCCGCCGCACGCAAACGCTTCTTGCGCTGCTTGCGCACCACGATCTGTCGTCTTGCCTGGTGTTCTGCAATCGAAAGAGCGCGTGCCAGGAGCTGGCCGACAACCTGTGGGAGCGCGGCTTTCACGCCCTCGCGTTGCATGGCGACCTGCAGCAGGCCGAGCGCGACGAAGTCATGCTTCGGTTCGCGAACAACAGCTGCTCGATACTGGTTGCCACGGACGTCGCCGCGCGCGGCATCGACATTGCCGATTTGCCGGCAGTGGTGAGCTTCGACCTGACGCCGGATCCGCAGGTGCATGTTCACCGCACGGGACGCACCGGGCGCGCCGGCAAGGACGGTCTTGCCATCAACCTGTTCCTGCCCGCCGAACGCTATCGGGTTGACGGCCTTGCAGAGCAGCTCGGCCTCACCGTTGACGTAAGGCAGCCGCCAACAAACGCTGCCCCGGGCGGAAAACCCGCCCGACCGCCCATGGTGACGCTGCGAATCCAGGGTGGCCGAAAAGACAAGCTGAGCGCCGGTGACATTCTCGGCGCCCTTACGGCCGACAAATCTGTCCAGGGCACGCAGATTGGCAAGATCAACCTCTTCCCCCGGCTGGCCTACGTGGCCGTGGCGCGCCCGGCCGCGCGGCGCGCGTTGCACATCCTGGCGCAGGCGCCGATCAAGGGACGCCGGTTCAGGGTGCGCCGGCTGCGTTAGCCGGCGCGTTCCGTTTGGGTCGACCTGAGCAGCAACTGCGAAACGCCGGCCAGCCAGACCACGTAGACGACACCAACCAGCCGCTCGTAGGCACCGAGCCAGCTTTCGTCGACAAACAACACAACGGGAATCAGCCACAGCCAGAGGCCCAGGCACACCATGCTGAAGATCCCCAGCTGACGCGACTTGCGCGACAGGCCCGGCTGCAGCGCGCCCATGGCGAAGCCGGTAAGGCTGGCGACGATCCACAGCGGATCGTTCGCATCCGGACCGTAGAGCACACCGTCCGGTGCGCCGGCGAAATAGAAGGCGACATACACGAGCCCGACGCCGCTGGCGACGAGCAGCCCGCGGGCAACCGGCCACAGCCGCCCGCTGTCGAGGCCCCGGAGCGCCAGGGCGAGCGCGATATGGGCAACGCCGAATAGCACCAGCTCGAAGGTATGCAGCGCCCCCCAGGTGTCGCGGCTAAGTTCGCTCACCGGGCTGACGACCGGGTCGAGGCCGTTGACCATCAACACCGCAAGGTGAAGCACGGGAGTCAGCACGGCGCCGGTCAGCGCCATTCGCAGCCACCAGTCGCGTTTTTCCTGTTGTTGTTGTGCCATTGGCACCTGCCGTATGCGGCCTTGCCCTGCGGCCTGACCTGACCAATACTGCGCGCTTACCATCCCGGGAAGCAAGCATGCCGCGAAACAAAAACTCCCGCCTCGTGTATTCGACGGACGGCGGACGCGTTCAGGAAAAGACCGCCGAAGCTGGGCCGCCGAAGGGTGACGGCATCGTGCGCATACGCCGCGAGAGCAAAGGCCGCGGCGGCAAGGCGGTGACCGTCATCGACGGCTTAGGCCTTGACGCCCCGTCGCTCAAGGCGCTGGCCAAGACCCTTAAATCACGCTGCGGCGTGGGCGGCGCCGTTAAAGGATGGAACATCGAGATCCAGGGCGACCAGCGCGAAACCGTACGTGCACTGCTGGAAAAACAGGGCTTTACCGTCAAGCTCACCGGCGGCTAGCCTGGCCTCAGCGCGCGACCTGCCGGCTGTCGCTGAAACCGTTTTGCTCAACACAAAAAAGGCCCCGCCAGATGGCGGGGCCTTTGATCAGGAGAACTTATCCCCTAAAGGTACAGCTTAGCTGCTACCGGCTGCTTTAGTTGCAGCCAGCAGCGCTGGGGCCCGGAGGTCCGAAGAACGCAGCCTTCAGAAGGCCGAGGTCATCGAAGCTCACCGAACCGTTGCCGTTCAGGTCGGCGTCGGCGTCGGTCGTGAAGAACACGCTCTTCATGATGCCGAGATCCTCGAAGCTGATCGAGCAGTTGTTGCTGAGGTCAGCGTCGCAGATGTTACCGATGAGGTCACCGTTGGTGTCACGCTGGTCCGGGTTGGCAACCAGGGTGCAGTTGTCGGTGTCGTCGGCAATGCCGTCGCCATCGCTGTCAGGCGCCGGCGGGGACATCGAGATGTTGTCGTAGAAGTTACCCGAACCCTCGAAGTTCGACGCAACGTTGATGAAGCCCCACTGGATCAGCTGACCCGGCAGCGAGTCGTCAATCGTGATGCTGACTTCGTAACGGTTCCACTCGGTCGGCAGATCGGTGGTGTCGATCTCGAAGTTGTTCGTGGTAGCAAAGCCGTTGGCCGGGTCGAGCGTCTTCAGGAAGCCCTTCGCGGTGGAGGCACCCTCGATGTTGCCCCTCTTCGCGTCGAAGCTGAAGGTCCACGTCTCGCCGACGTCGGCACCCGTGATCACGCGCTCCTGGAAGAAGTTCGCTTCGATACGGTTACCCACGTTGTGGTCGGCATTGTTGTAGTCGTTGTAGACCGTGATCTGGCGGGCACCCTGCGTGGGGCCACCCTGGTCGTCAACGAGGCCGGAGAAGCCGGGGCCACCGTTCGGCGCGGGGAACGAGAAGTAGTTGTACAGGAACGTCACGCCGTCAGGAGCGAATACGTTAGCGCCAACGAGCCAGCCCAGGTTGCCAATGGCATCCGGGTCAGCGAGGTCCGTTGCTTCAAAGTCGTTGAAGAACGGGCTCAGCAGGCGCGACTCATCAGGGCCGACGTTGATGTTGTCGTAGAACATGCCGCTGCCTTCGAAGTTCGAGGCAGTGTTGGCAAAGCCGAACTGCAGAATCTGGCCGGGCTGCGACGCATCGATCGTGAGGCTAAGCGAGAAGCCACCCCAGTCGGTGCCGATGGCGGTCAGGTCGACTTCTTCACGCTTGGTGACGAAGAAGCCGGCGTTCGGGTCGAGCGTCAGCAGGAAAGCGCGAGCGGTGCTGCCGAGTTCGATGTTGCCCTGCTTCGCGTCAAACGAGAACACGATCGTCTTGCCGACGTCTGCGGCGGTGATGGTCTGCTCCTGGAAGAAGTTGGCATCGATGCGGTTGTTTGAACCGTTGCCGTGATCAGCGTTGTTGTAGTCGTTGTACACCGTGATCTGCTGGGCGCCCTGGTCAGGGCCGCCCTCGCCGCTGGTGACGCCGGAGAATGCCGGGCCGCCGTTTGGTGCGGGGAAGGCGAAGTAGTTGTACAGGAACGTGACGCCATCTGAGGCGAACACGTTGGCGCCAACAACCCAGCCTTCGTCTGACAGCGCAGTCGGACTGGCGATGTCAGTGGACTCAAAGTCCGAACTGTAGGTCGTGAGTTGCGCCCAACTGGCGGACGAAAATGCAAGAAGTGCGGCACCGGCGAGCAAGCTGCTCACGGGCCGTTTAGCGGTTCCAATGGTCCTCATTGTGAATCTCCGTAGGCTGACTGTTGTGGCAGCTTTGATTACCTGCCTTTATTTAGGTTGGGGCTTTTTGACTACCCCTGCCCGGCCCGCGTTTCTCGCAGTTACCGGCCTTAAATGCCACGCACGAATTCGTCGCTGACCCAAGGCTACTCACGGTCTGTCCAGCCGGACCTGTCCATTTCCAGATTGGATTTCCCGCACCCCGGTTGCGTTCTTCTTATCAGTCGAGCGGTGCCGCCAGCCATTAATCCACAAGTATGACAGCGCTGTCAACACTTTGTTCATGCTATGTCTAATGCTTGGCAAAACGAGCGAGCCGCCATTCACGCAACCATGAATATTAGTGCAGCGCAGCATATCGCCCGCTCCATACCCGGGTTGCCCGTACTACGTCCCTCAACACGCTTCACGCGCCGGCAGAGGGAGCGTACCCGAAAGATCCGCACCGATTGTGTGCATTGCACATAAACAGTGCCGCACCATTGATTCAACTGACCCGTTCAGCGAGCGGAGCCGCGAGCGCCTCGCACCGCAACAATGTTCATGTGGCATTCAGTCCGATTCAAGTAGAATGCGGCGCGTCATTCAACACTGCATAGGGACCCGCCATGAATTCTCGCCTCGCCACCTCCTCGCTGGCCGCACTGCTCGCCCTGGCCGCCTCCGGTACCGCCGTAGCCGACAGTGCCTTCTACGTCGGCGTTGGCGCCGGCGGCGCCACCCTGGACGCCGACATCGGCGACGTGGGCATTCCGGACCTGCCGGATTCCATTGATGAGGACGACACCGCGGTCAAGGTGTTTGTCGGCTACGACTTCGATCTGCCGGTTATCGACCTTGGCATCGAGGCGGGCTACGTGGACTTTGGCGAGCCGGACATCGACGTGCTCGGCAACGAACTGACGCTGGACACCAGCGGCTTCAACGCCTGGGGCATCGCCTCAATCGATGTCCTGCTGGTAGACGTCTACGCGAAGCTGGGCTTTATCGCATGGGAAGTGGATGTTTCGCTGCTCGATGAGGGCATCAAGGAGGACGGCACCGACATTGGCTACGGCCTTGGCGCGGCCTTTGAACTCGGTCCGCTGGAAGTGCGCGGTGAATTCGAGGTTTACGACCTCGACGATGCGGACCTGTCCATGCTCTCGCTGGGCCTGCTTTACCGCTTCTGAACATCGAAAACGGGGCGCCGGGAACGCCGCTCCGGCACCACTGTCTCAACGCCGTATAGTGTAGACTGGTTGTAAGCGGGCGAGCGCGCGTCGCTAGCGCATTTTCCGCCGCCTGAGACACCACTTCTCCCTCTCCCTGGAAAGCTGGCCGGCGAGGTCGAGAATTCTGCGATCCAGCGAGGCGTCCTTGTC
>JBCAXP010000174.1:0-9270 GCA_038533995.1 Pseudomonadota bacterium | reverse complement strand
GTCGGGCCCCGCGAGCCGCGCCGTTGCCTCGGCCTGCGCCGCCAACCGCGTCGCCGTGCTGGTGCCGTGCCATCGGGTTCTTCGCGGCGACGGCGCGGTGGGTGGCTACCGCTGGGGCGTGCACCGCAAGCGCGCCCTTTTGGATCACGAACGCCGTGAGGATCGTGACGACGCTGCACAAGGTGGTACGGGTTGAAGATTCGCGAGAGTGGCATGCCACCGCTGGAAAAGTGGGAGCAGTTTTTCGACACGGAGCACGTGCTGGACGCGCTGCAGCTACCGTCCGACTGCCAGCGCGTCGTGGAGTTTGGCTGTGGTTACGGCACGTTCACGCTCGCAGCGGCGGCCCGCATCGACGGCACGGTCTGCGGTGTCGAGATCGACCCTGTGATGGTGGCGACCGTTCGCGAGCGCGCCAGTGCCTTCGGTCTCGACAATGTTGAGCTGGTACGCCGCGACTTTGTAGCGAGGGGCACGGGGCAAGCAGATAGCAGCGCCGACTACGTCATGCTGTTCAACATTCTGCATCACGACAAGCCCGGGCTAATGCTTGCCGAGGCATGGCGTGTTTTGCGTGGCGGTGGTTACCTTGCCATCGTGCACTGGAACCACGATGAGACCACGCCACGCGGGCCGCCAATGGCGATTCGCCCGAGACCGGACCAGTGCCTGGAATGGGCCGTTGATGCAGGGTTTGAATCGCAGGCGGCCGAGATCGACCTGCCGCCCTATCATTTCGGACTTATCCTCGAAAAGCCAGGCGGCGAAAGCTAACGGGCTTCACAAAAACCTTGTTGACTGCGAAGCTACGCAACGAATAGGCTCTGCCCCAGGAGCTGAATTAACGCCTCAAGAATAACTAACACATAGGATCGTCGAAGGCGTTTCTGGGGAGATCATCATGAAACGAAAGACATCATGGCCAGCCAAGGCCCTGGCTGGACTTGTTGCCAGCTTGCTGTTCGGAAACGCCAGTGCGGCAGTCATCCGGATTGACTTTGAGGCGCAGATTCGAAACTTCGGTGCCGGACAAACGCCGACCCAGGAGATGATTGCAGCAGGGATAGTCGTTGGCGCAGACGTTTCAGGTTTTTTCATAATAGACCTGGTTGCGGCCGGCGGGGCGATTGGCAAGACAGTTGTTCGAGAAGCGCGTGTTTCCGTTGGAAACGCCGTGGCCGCGTCGCCAGCACCCGGCGTCAATGCGGCCTTCTTCGTGGACAACCCAACGGGCCTCGGACGCGACGTTGCGTTGTTCACCGTTCCGGTCAACTACGACATTGTGGGCAATGGAAACTCCCTGCTCGGTCTTCAGTTTGTTGATCCAACCGGCGCTATGATTTCCGGTCCCATTGAAGATCTGCTGGTGCCACCGCTTGATGAACTTGCGCCATTTGCACCGGGCTTCGATTCCACCGGTTTCTTCGGCACCGTTGCGAGTCCCGGCATACTGATAAATTACGAGGCCGAGTTCATTTCGTTGTCGATATCGCAAGTGCCTCTCCCAGGCGCCCTGATGCTGTTTGGCTCTGCGATCGTGCTGACTGTAACGCGAAGATTTCGTCGGCCGGCCACAGGCGGCGTTAGCTAAGCTACGACGCGGACTCGCGGGTTCCGGAATCCACTGGTGAGTTTGCTAGATCGATAGCGAGCCCTCGCGAAAGCTGCTGCGGCGAAGCTGTGCATTAACGAGTACCGCATGACCACCGGCGGCGATGTCGCGGGCCTGCGCCAACATGCTGCCAATGTCCTCGTCGTCCTCGATGAGCAAGCCGCTGACGCCAAAGCCCCCAGCCACGCGGTGGTAGTCCGAGCGCTCCAGCATCACTGCCGTATCGTCGTTGAGAATCTTGACCTGGTCCCGGGCAATCTGGCTCCAGCACCCATCGTTTCCAACGACTGCGATCACCGGCACGTTGTGACGCCTGAACGTGTCGAACTCCGCCAGGCTGTAACCCAGCGAGCCATCGCCAAACAGGATCCACACCGGCGCACCTGGCCGGCTCATGGCAGCGCCAAGCGCAAAGCCCGCGCCGACGCCGAGCGTGCCGAAGGCGCCGGGGTCCAGCCACTGCAGCGGTCCGCGCGGCCGCACGATGTAGGACGCGGTGCCAACGAAGTCGCCGCCATCGGCAACGACGATGGCATCGTCGGTCAGTGCATCGCTGACCCCCTGGCAAACAGCAACCGGGTTCGCCATTTCCCCGCTCTCCGCCAGGCCATCGACAATCTCCTTTTCGCGCTGCGTTTCCCGCTCGTCGAGTTCTGTTCGCCACGCCGCGCGTGCGCTGTGCTCCTGCACCACTTTTTCGGACAGCGCTTCGAGAAACGCGCCGGGATCGGTCAGGAAACCCAGCGTCGGTTTGCGATTGAGGCTGAGCTCACTGCGGCTGCGGTTGGCGCTGATCAGGGTGCAGCCGCGACGGATGTGCCGGCCATAGTCGAGGCGAAAGTCGCTTGGCACGCCCGCAAGAATTACCAGGTCTGCTTCCTTGAGCGCGTCCCTTCGGCGGTGACGGTGCAGCAGACCGTGCGCTTCCCCGAGAAGTCCCCGGGCCATGCCGGACAGGTACACAGGTACGTCAAGCCGATCGATCGCCTCGGCCACCGCGGCGACGCGCGCCGGTGTCCCTACGGCCTGGCTGCCGGCTATCAGCAGCGGCCGCTTTGCCTTGCGAAGTTTTTCGGCGGCGCGCTCCAGTTTCTTCGAATCCACTTCGGGCAGGCTCTCGCCGGTCTCACGCGCATCCGGTTTCGGCTCCGCCGAGTCGAACTGCCGGGCCAGGTGCCGGCGCAGGTACATGCGCTGCGCGCGCGCTGCAAGGCCGCCACCACGCTTGTTGACGCCGTACCACTCCCGAACGACCTCCTCCGGATACAACAGGTCGACAGGACACTCGACGAACACCGGCCCGCGTACCCCTGACGATGCCAGGGCAAAAGCTCTCTCGACCGTCAGCGCAAGCTGCCTGACCTGCTTCACCGGAAGCGCCGCCTTCACGTGCGGCTTCATTAGCGCGAACTGGTCAATGTCCTGCAGGGCGCCCCGCCCTTTCAGGACGGTGGCGGTGGCACCGCCGAACAGCACGAGGGGCGACTGCGCAAGCTGTGCGTTTTTTACGGCCGTAATCGTGTTGGTGAGTCCGGGCCCGGCTGTTACCACCGCCACGCCCGGCACGTCAGTGAGCCTGCCACAGGCATCGGCAGCAAACACGGCGGTGGCCTCATGGCGCGTGTCGAGCACGCGGATACCCGCGGCCCTGGCACCAGTGAGTATCGGCGACACGTGTCCGCCGCAAAGCGTGAACACGCACGAAACGCCGTGTGCCTTGAGTACCTGCGCTACTCGATCTCCGCCGTGCCCCGTCATGCTGATGTCCTTCCTGCGATCGCCGCTGCCTGCCATCTTTCCCAGCGCTCAATGGTAGGCGAGCGGCGCCCTGCTCTTGTGTCGTGGCTATTACCTAGATCCGGTCGTGCTGGCGGAGCGCTGCAGTGTCTTGTGAAGCAGCGCCGCGCTGTCCGGGCAAAGCGTGCTGAACTGGCGGGATGCACGGATTGCGTCGGGTGCAGACTCACGGGCGGCGTCATCGTAACCACGGCGGCGAAACCAGTCGGCGGCCGTCTCGGTCAGCAGGTAAAGTTCGCGGATACCCGCCACCGCCGCTGCGTGTTCCAGATCCATGACGATGGCCGCCGCGAGGCCCTGTCCCTGGCTGTCCGGTCGCGTCACCACTGAGCGCAGCAGACCAAACTCGCCGAACGGCTCCAGTCCGCCGATCGCAACCACTTCCCCGTTCACACGCCGCGCCACGAAGTGTGCGAGCAGCGTTTCGGACAGGTCACGCGTCGGCAGCCCGGCGGCGTTCAGCAGCGCACGCGCTTCGCTTAGAGCCGGGCGGTGTGTTTCCATCGATCAGCGTGACGCGGTGCCCGCACCGCCGGCCTCCTGCTGGGCCTGCTGTTCGCGGTAGCTGCGCCACGCGCGCTCCAGGACGTACTGGCGAATTGCCTCGCTGCCCTCGGCGTCGAGCATGCCGCCAAACGCCGGCATACCGTTGGACCGCCTTGCCCCGCCCAGCACGATGGCATCCCACTGCGTGTGAGTGGTTTCGCTGGCATGGCGCAGGTCGGGCATGACGCCGCCGCTCACCGCACCGTCGCCGTGGCACATGAAGCAGCGGCGAAAGTACAGGTCCTTGCCGGCTGCAACCTGCGCCGGGTCTGCATCGGCCGCCGGCGGCGCGCTCGTGAAGCTCGTGTCCACAGCGGGCCTGGCCGGTAGCGCGGCATCGCCCGCCAGCGCAAACGACAGGATACGGCTGTGATTGCGCAGACCCAGCGAGCCCGTTGCCGGACCCCCGTTCATTGAAAACACGGTGCCCCAGCCAACCGCGACCGCAACGTGCTGGGCGCCGCCCGCGCGGTATGTCACCGGCGCGGCCGCGACGCCGGTTTGCGCGTCGAACTGCCACAACCGCTCGCCGGTACTGGCGTCGTACGCTGCCATTTCGCCGAGCAGGCTGCCCTGGAAAACAAGTCCGCCGGCGGTTGCCAGCGTACCGCCGTTCCACGGCCCGGCGTGCTGGTAGCGCCACACTTCCTTCTGCGCGACCGGGTCCCACGCGACGAGCTGGCCGCGAATCATTGAGCGAATCTCGGCGGCGACGGCCTTGTCATCAGACGAGGCGACAAACTCGAAATCCGTCCCTGTGTTCCAGCTGCCGGGAGTAAACTCGAAGGCGCTATCGTCGCCGTACACGAACGGCAGTTCCTGCGCTGGCACGTAGACCAGGCCGGTCGCGGGGCTGAAGGCCATCGGGTGCCAATTGTGTCCGCCGTACGGCGACGGCATCACGACCGAGGGGCCTTCCGAGTACCGTGCGTTGGCCGTTTCGACCGGCCGACCGGTGGCGAGATCAACCCGCTCGGCCCAGGTCACGGTGACGTAGGGCTGCGCACTGATCGGCTCGCCGGTAGCCCGGTCCAGCACGTAGAAAAAGCCATTCTTCGGCGCCTGCATCAACACCTGCCGATTCTCACCACCGATCTGCAGGTCAGCCAGAATCATGTGTTGCGTGGCGGTGTAGTCCCAGGTATCACCGGGCGTCGTCTGGTAATGCCACACGTACTCGCCCGTTGCAGGACGCAGGGCAACGATGGACGACAGGAACAGGTTGTCGCCGCCGTCGGGGCTTCGCACCTTGCGGTTCCACGGCGAGCCGTTGCCGACACCCACGTAAAGCAGGTCCAGTGCCGGGTCGTACGCCATCGAGTCCCACACAGTGCCACCGCCGCCGTAGCGCCACCACTCGCCGGTCCACGTGGCAGCGGCACGTTCCATCGCGGCGTTCTCGAAGCCGGCGTCCGGGTCGCCTGGCACGGTGTAGAAGCGCCACGCGAGCTCGCCGGTGTCGGCGGCGTAGGCGCTGACGTAGCCGCGCACGCCGAACTCCGCGCCACCGTTGCCGATCATAACGAGGCCATTCACGACGCGCGGAGCGCCTGTGATCGTGTACGGCGGTGTTCGGTCAATGGTGTCCACACGCCAGCGCTCGGCGCCGCTGGCCGCATTGACAGCAACCAGGTAACCGTCGATCGTCGCGACGAATACGGTGTCGTTCCAGACCGCGACGCCCCGATTCACAACGTCGCAGCAGGCGTACTGCGCCCACGCGCGATCCACCTTCGGATCGTGGCGCCAGAGAAGCTCGCCGGTCGCCGCGTCGAGGGCGTAAACGATGCTCCAGCTGCCGGTGGCGTACAGCCGTCCGTCAACGATAATTGGCGTCGCCTCCATGCCGCGGCGCGTCGGCACGTCGAAATACCAGGCCAGGCCAAGCTCGGCCACGGTGTCGGTATTGATGTCGGTCAGCGGGCTGAAGCGTTGTTCGTCGTAAGTGCGTCCGTGCAGCAGCCAGTTATCGTCGTCGCCCTTCGCGGCCGCCAGGCGTTTGGACGTCACTGGCGTAACTGCTGGCGTCGCGGCTGTCGCGTCGTCCGTTGCGGGTGCCTGCGGCGTTTCCTCGCAGCCCGCACACGCGAAGAGCACAAGCAGTGCTGGAAACAGGTGACTTGTGAGCGCGTACTTCGTTCTTGGCAAGGTCGTATTCTCCTTCGCTATGGGCGTCGCTGATTGCTGATTCGACGCCCTAGCCGCGTCTGGCATCGCGGTAACCCTGGCGAAACCCTGACCGCCACGCTTCGTTGAGCAGCGTGGCGTAGTGCTCGGCGTTGTGCCGGTCAGCGGTAACGACCATGCATTTGCCGGACTCGGCCCGCACTTCGAAACGACCGTCAGCCTCGACGCAGGTGTAGGCCGGCGTGTCCGTCTCGTCACGCACTGGCAGGCCTGCCAGGCTCCTGCGACGCGGCCAGTGCCATTTGCGCGAGCGGCTCTACGTACTGGCCCATGCGCGCCGCTCTGGCCCCCGAGGCGTTGCCGTCGAGCGCGCGCTTGGCCACCCCTTGCAGGATCGCTCCCAGCCGGAAATAACTGAACGCAAGATAGAACGGCCAGTGTTCGATACCGCCCATGCCGGTGAGCTCACAGTAGCGGGCAACGTAGTCGCCTTCCTCGGGGATCCCTAAGCTCGTGCGGTCAAGGCCGCCGAGGCCAGCCAGATCCTTCACTGCCGGCGACATGCGCAACTGCATGCACTGGTAGGCGAGATCGGCAAGCGGATGGCCGAGCGTGGACAGTTCCCAGTCCAGTACCGCGATGACGCGCGGCTCGTAGTCTTCACCAACGGGATCGCTAGCCGGGCTGAACATCAGGTTATCCAACCGGTAGTCGCCGTGCACCAGCGATACCCGTCCGTCGTCGGCGGGCAGATGGGCCGCGAGCCAGTCGATAAGCTGGTCCATTGCGCCGATGGTCTGCGTTTCCGAGGCTTGGTACTGCGCGGTCCACCGCGACAGCTGGCGCTCGAAGTAGCTGCCTGGCTTGCCGTAGGTCGCAAGGCCGGCCGCCTCGAGGTCAACGCTGTGGATGGCCGCAAGCACAGTCACCATCTGCTCGTATACCTGTCCCCGTTGCGCCTTGTTGAGCGCCTTGAGTGGCGCGTCCCAGAATACCCGGCCGTCGCAGAATTCCATGACGTAGAACATCGACCCAAGCACGTCCCGGTCTTCGCACAGGTGGTACGCCTTCGGCACCGGAACGTCCGTTTCTGCCAGGGCCCGAATGACGCGGAACTCGCGGTCCACGGCGTGAGCGGATTTCAGCAGGGTGCCTGACGGCTGGCGCCGCAGCACGTAGCGCCCGGAGGCCGCTGTCAGCAGGTAGGTCGGGTTGGACTGGCCGCCACTGAATTTCCTGGCGCTTTCCAACCCCTCAAAGTCGGGAACGTGCTGCTCGAGATAACCCGCGAGCTTCGCTTCATCAAGATCCGAACCAGTCATGGCACCGATGGTAGCAGACCTTCACGAGAGGCCGGCAGCCCATCGTGTAACCGCGCGGGAAATACTATATCCTGCAAGCGAACTCTCAACCGCTGGAGAACATCGTGGCCAAGCGACTGACCGCGCTCGACATTGCGTTTCTGGGGCTGGAAACCCAGCGCACACCGGTAAACGTTGCCTCGCTGCAAATCCTGGAGATTCCGGCCGGCTACAAGGGCAATTTCATCCGCGACCTGCTCGGCAAGCTCGCAGATCTGGAGCCCGGGCCGCCGTTCAACCTGCGGCTCAACCGCGGCAACCTGATGAACATGCCGCACTGGCAGGAAGACGAGCACTTCGACCTTAGCTACCACGTGCGCCATTCAGCGCTGCCCGAGCCGGGCGACATGAACGAACTGCTCTCGCTGGTATCGCGCCTGCACAGCCGGGTGATGGACCGCGAGCGGCCGCTGTGGGAGTTCCATGTGATCGAGGGCCTGCAGAACAACCAGTTTGCGATCTACATGAAGATGCACCACGCCGCCATCGACGGCATGGGCGGCATCGCGCTGCTGGAAGCCTGCTACGGCGAGAGTCCCGATTCCCCGCTCCGGGCGCCGTGGCAAAGCGGCAGGGAGCGCCGGCAGGGCTACGCGCGCCACGCGTTTGCCGACACGCTAACCGACATGTCTCGTGCAGTCGGCAGCCAGCTGCGCATGCTGCCGGACCTGGGCAAGCTGCTGGCGGGCAATGGCATGAAGGCGATGGGGCTGAAGCCCGCGGAAGCGCCGGTGCCGTTCACCGCACCCAAATCGTTGTTCAACGGCCACATCAGCGGCGCCCGTCGCTTTGCCGTCACAACCATTTCGCTCGGCCGCATCAAAAAGCTGGCGAAGGCGGCAGGCGCCACCGTTAATGACATCGTGCTCGCAACGTGCAGCGGCGCGCTGCGACACTACCTGGAAGGGAAAGACGCGCTTCCCGAGGATACGCTGGTCGCCAGCGTGCCGGTTTCGATTCGCCAGCTAAACCGCAGCGGCAACCAGATCACCTACGTCGGGGCGAAGCTCGCCACTGACGAGCGCCGGCCGCTCAAGCGGCTTGAGCAGATTCACCAGTCCACGGCGCAGGCGAAGGAAGAAATGGCCGAGGTGGCGCCGGCCGCCGCCATGACCTTTGCAGTCATGGCGCAGGGTCTGGTGGCGGTGCTCAATCGCTTCCAGATGTCGGGCATATTGCCGCCGCCGGCCAACGTGATCATTTCCAACGTGCCTGGGCCGCGCAAGGCGCTGTACCTCGGCGGTGCGAAGATGCTGGCCAACTACCCGCTGTCCGTGCTGGTGGACGGCCAGGCGCTCAACATCACCGTGGTTAGCTACATGGACGCCGTGGACTTCGGCCTGATGGCCTGTCGCGAAGTCGTTCCAGACGTCGAGCACCTGGCGACGCTGATTGACGATGCCTTCAACGAACTGGAAAGCGCCATCGAAAAGGACGCAAGCCGCAAAGAACGCGCGGCCGCTCGCAAGAAGAAGGTACGCAGCAAGAAGAAGGCAGCGACGGCCCGCAAGAAAGCCGAGCCGGCAGACGCCGAACCGGTCGATGCCGAGGCGCCAGCCCAAGGGGAAGCGCAAACCAGCCAGGCGTAGCTACTGGCTCAGCACGTCCTCCAGGCGAGGCGTGTCGTCCGGCACGAAAAAGTCCGGCGCGAGCTCTTCGCCGGGCGTCACTGCATACTGGTCGAAGTCCGTGACACCGGCGTCGGCCAGCACCAGGTCGTCGATAAAGAAGTTGCCGGTGCACTCCGCCGAGGGCCGGGAAAAGATCGCGTGCGCAGCGTCGGCCATGATTGACGGCTTGCGGCACCTGCGAGCCATCTCGTCGCCC
>JBCAXP010000173.1:0-9303 GCA_038533995.1 Pseudomonadota bacterium | reverse complement strand
GTTCGTGATTTCCGGGCGTACGAGGCAGGGATGCCGAGTTCGAGCGTGCAGGGACGCATTCACAGCGGCCCGGAAAACGCGTGCCCCAACTGCCGTGGTCGTCTACAGGGGATAGGGCGTTCGGACGCGAGCCCCAACCGCCACTGCTGGCTACCCCGGGGGGAGGATTAGTCTGCGTCTCCGAGAAGCTCCCGGTCGATCAGGTCGCAAAGGCAGTGGATGACTACGAGGTGCACTTCCTGGATGCGCGCCGTGCGCGAGGCGGGCACGCGAATTTCCACGTCGCTCTCGTCCATCAGCGATGCCATTTCGCCGCCGTCGCGACCTGAAAGGCCAACGACGCGCACACCGCGCTCGTGGGCGGCGGCGATCGCGCGGTTCACGTTTGCCGAGTTGCCGGAGGTGGAGATCGCCAGCAGCACGTCGCCGGGTTGGCCAAGTGCGCGTACCTGGCGTGCGAAGACTTCCTCATAGGCGTAGTCGTTGGCGATGGAGGTCAGGTTCGAGCTGTCCGTGGTGAGGGCAATGGCGGCCAGGCCCGGGCGCTCTCGCTCGAAGCGATTGATGAGTTCCGATGAAAAGTGCTGGGAATCGGCGGCGGAACCGCCGTTGCCGCAGCTCAGTATCTTGCCGTTGGCGAGCAGCGCCTGGGTTAGTGCCTCGGCGCCGCGAACGATAACCGGCGCCAGCGCGTCGGCGGCGCTGCGCTTGGTTTCGATACTGTCGGCAAAGGTTTTCTGTACGACTTCGGTAAAGTTCATGGCGTCGATTCCGGCAAGCCCGCAAATCTCACCGATTACACGAGCTTTCGCTTGTTCTTTGTCCGCACAGCGCATTTCTCTCAATCGGGAATACACCGTGGTATTCCGCTCAATCGAAAAATTCCCTGTGCGAACAAACTCCTGACCGATCTCGCCCGCAAATCGGTGAGATATGCGGGCTAGGCTTCAAAAGCGTCCTTGATCCATTGTATGCGATTGGTGGCTCCGGTTACGTCTTCGTCCAGCGCGATCACGTCGAAGCGTACCGGGTGCTCCTGCAGCTTGGGGTGGCGCATCAGGAAGTGCTGTGTCGCGCTCACCAGTCGGCGCTGCTTCTGGCTGCCCACGCTCTGCGCTGCGCTCGCGAACGCCGACGCTTTCCTGAAGCGCACTTCCGCAACCACCAGCGTTTCACCATCCAGCATCACCAGGTCCAGCTCGCCGCTGCGACAGCGGTAGTTGCGCGCAACGCAGCTCAGGCCCTGGGCCACCAGGTAGTCGAGCGCGGCGGCCTCGGCGTTCTGGCCCGCGACGTGGCGGCTGTCCACCGGGAAGGGTCAGCCCGGGTCCGGCAGGGCCACTACGCCGCCCTCCGGGAGCGCTTCACCCGGCAGGTCCAGGGGTGGCAGCACGTGCTGCACCTCACCGTTTCGAATGCGCGCCCATTCGAGGTACCGTACAACCCGCTGCTCGTCGTCAAGCACCAGCTGGCCGGTGAGCCCATCAAGCGGTTCGTCGGTCAGCGGCTCGCCGCTGCCGTACAAGCGCGGAATCAGTCGGTAGGCGTCGTAGCCCATGGCGAACAGTCGGCTGCGTTGCTCAAAGCGGTTGGGCCACAGCCTGCCAAGCTGCCACTGCAGGTGGGCCGCTGCTTCGTCCGGCGCCACGATCCACGGCATGTCGGCGAACATCACGCCATCGAGGTCTGCGGTGCGGCTTGCGCCGGGTTCGAAGATCGATGCGGTCGCGTACACCGGCAAATCCTGGGCGTAATGAAACTTGAGCTGCGGCCGCATGAGCTGGCCCGCCTGGCTGGTTGCAGCGAGGAATACAAAGTCCACGTCCTGCCGACGGCGCGGCTCGAACTCCAGCTGCATGCCGATCGACGTGACGAGCTGACGGTGGCGGCTGCGGCTGTAATCAAGCTCGAGAACCCGCCGAATCGGATCCTTGAAGTCGGTCTCGTTGGGATTGTAGACGGCGGCGTCCAGCAGGCTGCCGCCGTTGCTCTCGAGCGCGTCGCGGAACGCGTCGATCAACCGCTCGCCCATCGCGCTTTGCGGTACCAGCGCGACGGCGTTCTCCAGCCCGTTGCTCAGAGCGAACAGTGCCGCAGCCTGCGCCTCGTGCTCCGGCGCCAGCGCAAATTGGTAAAAGCCGCCGGGCGCCTGCACCGAGTTTGGCAGGTAGTTCAATGCGAGCGTCTGCACGCGCTTGCCGGGGGAGGTCACGATTTCCGTGACCTCGGACTTTGCGAGCGGACCGGCGACGAAATCGGCGCCGCCCTTGACCGCCGCGGCGTAGGCGCCGGCAGCGCCCAGCGCCGCCGAGTCATAGACCCGGATGAGGGGTCGTATGGGTGCGTCCCGCTGTTCAAAGTACGCTGACAGGAAGCCGTCGCGAATTGCGCTGCCGGGTGTTTGCAGCGGACCGGATAGCGGCAGCACCAGTGCGATCTGGCCCGGGAGACGGGTCAGGGCGCGGAATTCGCCCAGCATTTCGTCAACCAGGCCGGCAGCGGCCGGGTGGCTCCCGTTATCTGCCTCCCAGCGGAGCAGTGACGAGCCAAGGCGAAAATCGTCTTCGCCTGCCTCGGCGGCGATGGCGCCGAGCTCGAGCCAGCCCGACACCACGTTGTCGGCTGTGGAGGACGGCGGCGGCAGCGCGTTGTCGCGCGACAGGTTTGCCATGCCGTTCCAGATCAGGCGCTGGTTGTCCAGCACGTCCCGGGCGTTCTCCAGCCACAGTTCGCGCGCGTTCAGCGTGGTGATGGCGGCGGCCGCCTCACCGGTTGCAAACAGCGACAGTCCGCGGGTTTCGGCGGCGAGCGCCGCGATGTCCACGGGAATGCTGGCCGGCATGGCGTCGAGGATGTCGAGGCTTTGCCCGTAGTCGCCGTTTTCGTAGGCAACCCGTGCGGCGAGCACGCCGATGCCCGGGCCGCGGTCCAGTGGCACCGGCCCTTCCAGCCGGCGGGCGGCCATCAGCGCGCGCGCCGGCTGACCGGCACTCAGCCAGGCAGAGGCCGCGCGCAGCAGCAGGTCATCGCGAGCCTCGGCCTGTGTCAGGTTCGCGGCTTGTTCGAAGCCCTGAGCCGCGCCGCGCGCATTGCCCGAATCGAGCAGGGTCTGTGCACGCTCGACGCGCTGCGAGAGGCTGTCGCCGGAGCCGCGCACAAACGACTGGTCGCAGCCGGCGGCGAGCAACACCAGGATGGCAAGCACGAGCGTGGCTGGCTTTGATGCGGCGATGTGGGGCACGATGTCTCCGGTCTTGAAAAAAGGCGCTACTGGCAAGTTTCCCTTGCCAGGTAAGAAGTCTCTGGGGTTGTTACGACAGTGTCAAATACTGAAGGGTGTCTTTTTGTGGTGGCTACGCCAATCGGAAACTTGAGCGATTTGTCACCACGCGCCGCTGAAACCCTGGCAAAAGCAGACCTGGTGCTTGCCGAAGACACGCGCCACACGGCGCGCCTGCTGAGCGCCGCGGGTGCAAAGGCGAAAATGCTGTCGCTTCACGAGCATAACGAACACGAGCGTATCGACGGTGTGCTGGGCCGCCTGGCTGACGGACAGCAGATTGCGCTTGTCAGTGATGCCGGCACGCCGCTGGTGAGCGATCCGGGCTTCCGGCTGGTGCGAGCCGTGCGCGATGCCGGCTACCTGCTGTCTCCGGTACCGGGGCCGTGCGCGGCCATTGCTGGCTTAAGCGCGGCCGGACTGCCGAGCGACCGCTTTGTGTTTGAAGGCTTCCTGCCGCCGAAAGAGGCTGCCCGGCAGGCGCGGCTCGAGGCCCTCGCGAGCGAGCGCCGGACGCTGGTCTTCTACGAGTCTGTACACCGGATCGACGCGGCTCTGGCGGCGCTGGTGCGCGTCTTCGGCGACGGGCGCGCGGCAACGCTGGCGCGGGAGCTCACCAAGACCTGGGAAACGCTCTATCACGGCACGCTTGGCGACCTTGCCGCAACCGTCGCCAGTGACCCGGACACGCGGCGCGGCGAACTCGTGCTCGTGGTGGCCGGCGCGGCGGACGACGGTGGAAGCCGAGACGACGAAGTGGAACGCTGGCTGCGAGCGCTCGTGCGCGAATTGCCGGTGCGCCAGGCGGCGGCGCTGGCCGCCAGCGCAACCGGCAGGCGGCGCAACGAAATCTACCAGCTTGCGCTAAAGCTGAAGGACGAGGCGGACTAGCAAACCGTTGGGCTAGCGCGCTATGGCAGGTGCTGGCCGCCACAGAGCGAGCGCGAGCATGCTAACAAGCACGATGGCGAGCCCGCCGGCTTCGCGCACGAGTTCCACGTTGAGGTCCTGCATGCGCATTTCCAGCAACGATGCGCCGGTCTCCGGCAGCGCGCGCCACGCCGGGCCGGCGATTGCTATCAGCCATGCAGCCGCAACAGCGAAGATGATCCAGGGTATCCACCGGCTGAGACGCGACGCGAGGGCAAGGCCAGCGGCACACGCGGATGCGCCGTACAGCGCGATCCAGCGCCACGCGTCGGGGTCGTTGAACTGCACAGCGGTGCTGAGCGCGAAAACCACCGCGAGGGTAGCGCTGAAGAGTCGATAGGGCAGGGACGCGGGCAAGAAAAATTTCCTCTTATCGTCGGCGGCTTTGCCGCTTGTGTTTGCCGGGCGCGGTGTTATCGTCACGCGGTGGAGTCGGCCAGGCAATCGCGGCGGGCATGTACCGTCGAGGAAAGTCCGGGCTCCGAAGGGCAGGGTGCCAGGTAACGCCTGGGGGGCGCGAGCCTACGGAAAGTGCCACAGAAAATATACCGCCCAAGCGCTTCTTCACGGGAGCGACGGTAAGGGTGAAAAGGTGCGGTAAGAGCGCACCGCGCGCGTGGCAACACGTCGCGGCACGGTAAACCCCACCCGGAGCAAGACCAAATAGGGGAGCACTGCGGCAGTTTCTGCCGCACCGCACGGCCCGTGCGTTGTTCCCGGGTAGGTCGCTTGACGGGCGCGGTGACGCGCTTTGCAGATGAATGATTGTCCACGACAGAACCCGGCTTATCGGCCGGCTCCACACTCCATTTTTGGTCTTCCCGAGCTAAGGCAGCTTCAAGAAAGCCTGCATAAGTTCATGAAAAATGGCCGTATAGGTCGTGTCATCAACCCTAAAAAGACGCCGCTAAGTTACTGTCGTGACACGATAATTCATCTTTTTCGGCCTTGACACGACGAACCCCTCCTCGCTATTGTGGCGATAAGTGGGGAAAAGTGGGAAAAAATGGGATCGACCCGTTTCGATCCTCCATTCCAATGTTTCGCGGTGTCAGCAAAATCTCCTTAGATGCCAAAGGCCGGGCAGCAATGCCTACCCGGTATCGGGAGCGTATTGCCGATCGTTGCTCAGGGCAACTGATCGCAACCGTGGACCGCGACTATTGTCTTCTCATTTATCCACTGCCTGATTGGGAGGAGATAGAGCGCAAGCTAATGCGCCTGCCGAGTTTTGATCGCAAGGCCCGCCGTCTGCAACGACTGATGGTCGGCCATGCCACCGAGATGGAGCTGGACAGCAACGGCCGCGTGCTCGTTTCGCGGGAGCTTCGGGAGTTCGCACGCCTGGAGAAACGCGCAATCCTCATCGGGCAGGGAAACCGCTTCGAATTGTGGGATGAGACGCTGTGGCATGAGCGGCGCGACGCCTGGCTTGCGGAAGAAGACGCCGACGAAGGCGAACTTTCAAGCGAGCTTGAATCGCTGTCGCTCTGACCACGATGAAACATGTGCCGGTACTTCTCGACGAGGTGCTGGCGGGCTTGGCGGTGCAACCTGACGGCTTTTACGTGGATGCAACTTTCGGACGCGGCGGTCACGCTGCGGCGATTTTGCGTTCCCTGTCGCCGACTGGCCGCCTGCTCGCGCTTGATCGCGACCCGGCGGCCATCGAGGCGTCCGCGGCACTTGCGAACGATTCCCGCTTTGACATCGTGCAGGCGCCTTTCAGCGCCCTCGGTGATGTGGTCAGAAAGATGGGCCGGGAAGGCTCAGTGCAGGGAATATTGATGGACCTGGGTGTGTCCTCGCCGCAGCTTGACGATTCGCGGCGTGGTTTCAGTTTTATGCGGGATGGCCCCCTGGATATGCGTATGGATCCGGGCAGCGGCGTCAGCGCGGCCGAGTGGCTGGCGACAGCGACCGAGCGCGAGATTGCCGGGGTGCTGAAGACCCATGGCGAGGAGCGCTTTGCGCGACGTATCGCACGCGCTATCGTCACTGCGCGCGCCGAGCGTCCGCTCGCTACCACCAGCGAGCTGGTCGCGGTCATTACCGAGGCGATGCCGGTGCACGAGCGCCACAAGCATCCGGCCACGCGCAGCTTCCAGGCGCTGCGTATTCACGTGAACCAGGAACTCGAGGAGCTGAAGGCCGCGCTGGCGCAGATTCCGTCGCTGCTCACGGCGGGTGGCCGGCTGTGCGTCATCAGCTTTCACTCGCTCGAGGATCGCATCGTCAAGCGCTTCATGCGGGACGCCTCAAGGGTGGCCCCCGAATTCGCAGGTTTCCCGGTGATTCCCGACAGCGCGCAACCGGTGCTGAAGCTGGTCGGCAAGGCGCGGCGCGGCACCGACGAGGAAGTCGACGCCAATCCGCGTGCGCGCAGCGCAATTTTGCGGGTCGCCGAGAAGCTCGACGGGGGTGCGGTGCGATGAAGCTGCGCGCACTCCTTCGTCCGCTTGGCTTCGTGGCCCTGTGGGTGGCGGTGCTCGCGAGCGCCGTGACCGCGGTGTACGCGCGCCACGAAGCGCGCGACCTGTTCGTGGAGCTGGAGCGTCTGAACAGCGAGCGCGACCAGCTCAACATCGAGTGGGGGCGGCTGCGCATCGAGCAGAGCACGTGGGCAACCCACGCGCGGGTCGAGGCGCTCGCGCGGGAAGAGCTGCGCATGGAGATTCCGCCGCCGTCGCAAGTTGTGGTGGTGCAGCCATGACGAAGCGCAAGGCTGAAGTCGTAATGCCGCCGCGCTGGCGCGGCGCCTTTGTGCTGAGCCTGCTCGTGCTGTGCGCTGCTGGCCTCGTGGCGCGGGCGGTCAACCTGCAGGTGGTCGACAACCGCTTCCTGGCCGACCAGGGCGACGCGCGGCACCTCCGTGTGGAAACGATCGTCGCGCACCGCGGCCCGATCTTTGATCGGCACGGCGAGCCGCTCGCGGTGAGCACACCGGTCGATTCGGTGTGGGCCAACCCCAAGGAGCTGGCGTCGGCCACCGATCGCTTCGCTCAGCTCGCCAAGGCGGTCGGGCGGGATCAGCAGTGGCTGATGCGCCGGGTTAGCGCCAACCTGGATCGAGAGTTCATTTACCTGCGCCGCCACCTGCGGCCAGACGCAGCCGCCCGCGTGCAGGGGCTGCGCATGCCGGGCGTGTACATCCAGCGTGAGTATCGCCGGTACTTCCCGGCGGGTGAGGTGGCCGGCCACGTGCTTGGCTTCACCGACGTCGATGACGTCGGCCAGGAAGGGCTGGAGCTGGCGTATGACCACTGGCTGCGCGGCGCGCCGGGCGCCAAGCGCGTGCTGCGCGATCGCCTCGGCAGGTCGATCGAAAACGTGGAGAGCATCGAGGCCGCCTCGCCCGGCAAGCCGCTCGAGTCGAGCCTGGACCTTCGCATCCAGTACCTCGCGTACCGCAGCCTGAAAGCGGCCGTGCGCGATCACGGCGCGAAGTCAGGGTCGGTTGTTGTGCTGGACGTCGACACAGGCGAAGTGCTCGCCATGGCCAACCAGCCGTCCTACAACCCGAACGACCGGTCGCAGTTCTCGGTGGCGCGCTACCGCAACCGCGCGGTCACGGACATCTTCGAGCCAGGCAGCAGCCTCAAGCCGCTTGTGATCGCCGCGGCGCTTGAGAGCGGCGAGTATGCGCCGGGCACGAGCATCGATACCTCGCCGGGCTACGTGCGCGTGGGCGCCAAGCTCATTGAGGACACCCGCAATCTTGGCGCCATTGACGTCACCACCGTGCTGGCGCGGTCGAGCAACGTGGGCGCAACGCGCATTGCGCTGTCGCTGCCGGCCGAGCAGCTGTGGGGCGTGCTGTCGGGCTTCGGGCTTGGCAGGGTTACCACGAGCGGCTTCCCCGGCGAGTCCGCGGGCCTTCTGAATAACTACGAACACTGGCGCCCCATTGGTCAGGCCACGCTGGCCTACGGCTACGGGCTGTCGGTCACGCCGCTGCAGCTGGCAAGCGCGTTCTCGGCAATTGGTGCCGGCGGCTTGCAGCGGCCGGTCACGTTCCTTCGCACTGACTCGCCAATGGCGCCTTCGCGCGTTGTGAGCCGCGCAACCGCGAACTCGCTCCTCAACATGATGGAGGTGGTGGTCAGTGATGCCGGTACCGGCGGCAAGGCCGCGGTGGAGCGTTATCGTGTCGCCGGCAAAACCGGCACCGCACGCAAGTTCGAAGCAGGTGGTTACTCCGAATCTCGGTACACGTCTTCGTTTGTCGGCGTGGCGCCGGTCAGCAACCCGCGGCTGGCGATTGCCGTTGTTATCGACGAGCCGGGTGGCGACCTGTACTACGGCGGCGACGTTGCGGCGCCGGTTTTCGCCGACGTGATGGCAGGCTCGCTGCGCCTGCTCGCCGTGCCGCCCGACGCGCTCGACGACGCCGGCCCTGAACTGATGCTGCAGGCAATGGCCCCGGTCCGCGAGGCAGACCAGTGAACGCGGCGCGCAAGCAGGCTAACGCCGGTCAACCCTTGAGTGCGCTGCTCGACGGCATCGCAGAGGTGGATACTGACGTGGCTGTTGCCGGCGTGGCTACCGACAGCCGCGAGGTGGTCGAAGGGGGGCTGTTCATGGCCGCTGTGGGGCACAGCAGCCACGGCCTCAACTGGCTTGCCGACGCGCTTGAGCGAAAGCCGGCCGCCGTCGCCTGGCAACCGGGGCCAGGCTGGGCGGAGCCCGAACTGCCCGCAGGCGTTGTTGGCGTAATGGTGCCGAGCCTGGCGCGCCGCGTTGGCGTGGTGGCCGATCGCTTTTTCGATGCGCCGTCGGCGGACGTCGCGATCACCGCGATCACCGGAACAAACGGCAAAACGACAACCGCGCACATCGTGGCCCAGGGCGGCGCCCTCGTTGGCGAGCCCACCGGCGAGATGGGTACGCTCGGCTTTGGCACACCGCAGGACATGCACAGCACTGCGCTCACTACGCCGGATGCGGTAACGGTGCATCGAAATATCGCGTCGCTGCGTGACGCCGGCATCCGGCGCCTGGCGATGGAAGTGTCTTCGCACGGCCTCGACCAGGGGCGCGTGACCGGCGTGCGCTTCGACACGGCGGTGTTCACAAACCTAAGCCGCGACCAC
>JBCAXP010000172.1:0-9336 GCA_038533995.1 Pseudomonadota bacterium | reverse complement strand
CCTGGCCCCACGAAAGCCAGCCCCGCCTGCGCACACGCACGAGCAAAGTCGGCGTTTTCAGAGAGGAAGCCGTAGCCGGGGTGCACCGCGTCCACGTCCAGGCGCAGCGCCGCCGCGATCAGCGCATCAATGTTCAGGTATGACTCGGCGGCCGCGGCGCCGCCGATGGCGACTGCTTCATCAGCCATGGCCACGTGCATCGCGTCGCGGTCGGCGTCGGAGTACACCGCCACGGTGCGCAGTCCCAGGTCGCTTGCCGTTCGGAAAACCCGGCAGGCGATTTCCCCACGATTGGCAACCAGCAGGGAGGTGATCTTCTTTGTCGACGAAGCACTCATGGCCGCGCCACCCCGAAGCTGTTCGGGTTGAGCGTTCGCGAACGTGCCTCGCGGCAGGTGTCGAGCGCAAAGCCGAGTACCTTGCGCGTATCTCGCGGGTCGATCACACCGTGGTCGAGGCAGTGCCCCGACGTGTAGAACGCATCGGACTGCTTGTCGAAGTGCGCGGTGATCGCGGCCGACTGCGCCTTGAGCCTGTCCTCATCTACCGGTTGGCCGCGGCGCATCGCCGAGCCGCGCGCCACCATGGCCATCGTGGCGGCCGCCTGCTCGCCGCCCATGACGCCCGTCATGGCGTTGGGCCAGGCAAACAGGAAATCCGGCTCGTAGGCGTAGCCGCACATGCCGTAGTTGCCGGCGCCGAAGCTCGCGCCGATGTACAGCGTGATGCGCGGCACCCGCGCATTGGACACCGCCTGGATCATCTTGGCGCCATGCTTGATCATGCCCGCTTGCTCGTAGGCCGTGCCCACCATGTAGCCGGTGGTGTTCGACAGGAACACGAGCGGCAGGCCGGACTGGTCGCAGAGCTGCACGAACTGCGCCGCTTTCGTCGCGCCGTCTGGATCGATGGGGCCGTTGTTGCCGATGATGCCGATGGCATGACCGTAAATGGACGCTTGAATGCACACCACGTTGGGCCCGTACAGCGGCTTTACGTCGGTGAAATCAGAGTCGTCGACGACGCGCGCGATAACCTCGCGCACATCGTACGGTTTGCGATAGTCCACTGGCACGATGCCTGCGATGTCGCTGGCGTCGTAGCGCGGTTCGCGCCACTGTCGCAAAGTCGGTGTGTTGCAGTGGCGGTTCCAGTCCAGCCGGGCCATCAGGTCGCGCGCCATCGCCACGCCGTGCGCGTCGTCGTCGGCGAGATACTCCACGAGACCGGACGTGGTTGCGTGCATCTGTGCGCCGCCGAGGTCCTGTTCGTCTGCCAGTTCGCCGGTGGCGGCGTGCACAAGCGCAGCGCCGGCCAGTGCCGCCATGCCGTTCTTGCGAACCCCGATCACGTAGTCGCTCATGCCCGGCTGGTAGGCGCCGCCCGCGGTGGAAGGTCCGTGCAGCACTACCACGGTTGGGATGCCCGCGGCGCTCAGCCTGGCAAGGTTGTAGAACATGCCGCCGCCGTGTGCCCATAGCTCCACGGTGTAGTTCATCAGGTTGGCGCCCGCACTTTCCACGAGGTGGATGAGCGGCAGCTTTTGTTTGAGCGCAATGTCGAGTAAGCCCAGCGCCTTGTTCACCGACTGGGTCGTCGAGGCGCCGGCCTGGATGCCGCTGTCGTCAACGAAGACGAGGCAGCGTACGCCCGAGACGAAGCCAATGCCGGCGATGATGTTGCCGCCCGGGATTGAGGTCTCCGGGTCTTCGTCGTCCACGAGGTAGTTGCACAGGTTATACAGCGCCAGGAACGGCATGCCGGGATCGAGCAGGTGCGCGAGGCGCTCCCGCGGCGTGAGCTGGCCGCGCTGCTCAAAGCGGCTGCGGCGTTTTTCCGAGGCGCTCTGCGCCCGGTCTTCCAGCGCGCGCAGGCGCTCGGTCAGCGCGAGCATGTCGCGGCGGTTGTCCTCGAAGGCGGGTGACTGGGCGGAGAGCTGCGACTGGTAGACCGGCATGGGTGTCCCTTGCGCTGTGGCAGAAAGTGATCGGCAATCAGTATAAATGAATGTCCCTCAATTTCCAGCGAACTGCTTTGCGGCTGCTCCTTTCGTTGCCGGAGTCTGAGGGTGTCACGCCGGACAGGGCGATGAACCTGTGCTGCCTCCGTATACTGCGATACAGTTATCGCCTGATCGTCGAAGGGCGGTCTTTTTCGGATACGAGGCCAAATGAATAATAAGAATCTGCTTTCGCCAGTGTTGCTGCTGCTCTTCCTCGCAGGCTCACCGGCTTTCGCCCAGCTTGCGAACCGCACGGTCGATGTCGATGGTGTGACCCGGGGGTACCTGGCGTACCTCCCAGCCGGCTACGACGGATCCACGGCGATGCCGCTCATGATCAGCTTTCATGGCGGAAGCAGCACCGCGCTGGATCAGCTCGCGCTGTCGGACATGCGTGCACTTGCCGATCAGGACGGCGTCATCCTTGCCTACCCACAAGGCCTCCCGGAGTTTCCGGGCGGCCCCACCATCTGGAACAGCGTCGGACCATTTTCGAACGGCGTCGACGAAGTCGGCTTCGTGGCTGCGCTGATCGACGACCTGGCGGCCGAGTTCGCCATCGACGAGTCACGGGTCTGGGCGTCCGGCTACTCGAACGGCGCCAACATGGCCTGGGAGCTCGCTTGCTTTCTGAGTGACCGCATTGCAGCCATTGGCCCTGTGGCGGGAAGTATGTGGACATGGACGGAGAATCTCTGCGCACCGTTGAGCCCCGTCGGAGTTGTCAGCATTCACGGCACGCTGGACTTTTACAATCCGTACGACGGCGGCCCGCCATTCAGCCTCGGGCTTATCGCGGCCAGCGAGTACTGGGTGGCGCAAGCGGGCGCCGATGCAACACCGACGATCGTCGACGTTCCAAACATCGCACCAGGTGATGGCAGCACGGTAGAGAACTACACGTGGGCCAACGGAGAGAACTGCGTTTCAATCGAACACTACAGAGTCCAGAACGGCGGCCACGACTGGCCGGGCGCCTTCGGCAACCAGGACATCGACTCCACGCAGGTGATCTGGAACTACGTTACCCAGTACGATCTGGATGGCAGAATCGACTGCCCCGACACGCAGGACAGCGACGAGGACGGCATTGCCGACGGTGAGGACAACTGCACGCTCGTTGAAAATTCCGATCAGCGCGACACGGACCTTGATGGCTACGGTAACGCCTGCGACCCGGACTTAACGCAGGATTGCGCGGTCAACTTTCTCGACCTGGCGGAAATGAAGAGCGTATTTTTTACTGCCGATCCGGACGCCGACCTGACAGGTGATGGCAGCGTTAACTTTCTCGATCTCGGGCTGATGAAACAGCTGTTCTTCGAGGCCCCGGGCCCGAGTGGGGTCGGCGGCGTCTGCGACTAGAAAAAAGGCCAGGCGTCGCGAACGGCGCCTGGCCTCATCAGGTCACGTGTCTTCAGGCTCACTGCAGACTGTTAGCCGTCCTCGAGTTCGATCGTGCGAACCGGCACGGCGTGATACACGCGGCCGCTGTCGCATTTGACGACGTCGTCAAGCAGTTCCTCTGACTTCATCCAGCCGCCGCCATTGCCGAACATTTCGAAATTGGCGCCAAAGTTCTTGTAGTCAAACCCTGACACCCATTTGAAGCTGTAGTCGGCGTCGGAGGTTTCGCCATAGGCAGGAAACATCGCAAAGTGGCTGGAGTCGACGCCCTGCTCGACTTCGTAGGCAGCCCATTCGCCAATCTTGTCGAAAACGTCCTCGTATGACCGATTGTTCTTAACGTGGCAGTCATTGAACGACACAGGTCCGGCGCGCCAGGGTTCCGTGGACGGTTTGAGTGTGATGGTGGCAAACAGCGCGTGTACGCTGCAGTCCACGACCTTGCTGAATTCCGCACCCTGGTCTGCCCCCTGGTTGATCCAGAATTCCATGGATTCACCCATGCTATTGCCGTTTGACCAGCCCCCTACCCACAGCACGTCAAACGTCATTTCCGGGCTGTGCATGATGGGGTTAAGTATGTAAGCCCAGTATTCCTCGCGACCTTCCTTGTCCATCCAGTCGTTCCAGCGACTGGTGGTTCGCATAAGGTCGTCCATTCCCTTGCCGTCCATGTAATTGCAGCCAAAGATCTCAATTGGCGTGATGTTGGGCACTTCGTGGTTGTCGGCACTGGCCGCCATCGGGCTTAAGGAAAAGGCCACAGTGGCGGTGAATACTGCTAGCTTCGATTGTTGCATGTTGTTATCCCCTTGCAGTTTATGCGTGGATAAGTGTAGCTGAACCGCAGTATTTGACTTGTGATCCGAAATCAATATAAATGAGTGACATTCATTTTTTATTCGGGCGACTTACCAGTAATGACTGGCTCATCTTCAATGACTCGGCGGCAACGCTTGGAAGAGCGCGAAGAGAATATTCTCGATGCCGCCCACGCCGTGTTCGCCGAAAACGGCTTCGATGGCGCGAAGATGGCTGCCATTGCACGCCACGCCGACGTCGCCGAGGGTACCGTTTACCTGTATTTCAAAAACAAGAATGCGCTGCTTGAAGCCGTTATCGCACGCTTTTATGCGCGCCTCACCGAGGGCGCTCAGCGCGGTGTTACAGGAACCGATGGGACCTTTGAGCGCCTGAATTTCCTGGCTCGCTATCACGTCGAGCAGTGCATGGCCGAGTGGCACATCCTCGAGTTGATGATTGGCCTGTATCGCAGAATGCAGGACTACGAAGATCGCGGTTACACCTTCAACAAGGCTTACGTTGCCGTTTTTGACCAGGTCTTCCGCGAGGGTGTGGCGCGCGGCGAGCTGCGTGGCGAAGTGCCGTTGTCCATCGCGCGCGATGCATTTTACGGTGCGCTGGAGTACTCCGTACGCACGATGATGCTGCGCGGCGGCGGCAAGACACGCGCGCGAAGAGCCGCTTCCCGGGCAATCGATCTTTTCTGCCATGGCGTCAGCGCGCACAATGCGCAAGCCGAAGTAAGTGGTGACATCGAGGCGGTAACACGCCGGCTGGAAGCGGTGGCCAGGAAGCTGGAGAAACGGCGATGACGCGCCGGAGACACTGAGCATGGCTCTCACCTTTGACAGCGCCCGCCTGCCGAATCCGCATCTCACCGACGAGCACGAGGAGCTTCGCACCCACGTGCGCCGGTTCCTGGAGAAGGAGGTGCAGCCCTACGCTGAGGATTGGGACGAGGCCGGCGCCATCCCGGATGAACTGTGGCCAAAGGCCGGCGACGTCGGGCTGCTGGGTATCGGCTACCCGGAGGCGCTGGGCGGCACGCTCGAAGGCATCGACGTGTGGCACCACAACATCGTCAACGAAGAGCTCGGGCGCATGGCCGTTGGCGGCGTCGCCGCGAGCCTCATGGTGCACAACATCGGTTTGCCACCGGTCGTTGGCTTTGCGCACCCTGCACTGCGTGACGCGGTGGTGCCGTCGGTACTTCGCGGCGAGCAGCAGATAGCCTTGTGCGTCACAGAGCCTGGTGGCGGCTCGGACGTGGCGGCGCTGTCCACAACGGCCGAGCACAACGGCGCCACCTACCGGGTGAACGGCAGCAAGACCTACATCACCGGCGGCATGCGGGCCAACTGGCTCACAACCGCTGTGCGCACTGGCGGCGGCGGTTCCGGCGGCGTGTCAGTGCTGCTCATTCCGGCGGATGCGCCGGGTGTGTCGCGCACCCAGCTCGACCGTAAGCAGGGCTGGTGGGCATCGGATACCGCCACCATTCATTTTGACGACGTCGAGGTGCCGGCCAGTCATCTGCTTGGCGAAGAGAACGCCGGCTTCCGCGTAATCATGCACAACTTCAACGCAGAGCGCCTCGCGATGTCCGCAGGCATGGAGGCGCTGTCGCGCGTATGCCTGGAGGAGGCCGCGTCCTGGGCTCAAGCGCGCCATACGTTCGGTAAGCGGCTCGCCGACCACCAGGTGATTCGGCACAAGATCGCGGATATGAAGCAGCGCATTAACGCCACGCAGGCCTACCTGCAATCGGTGTCGCACGCGGTGCAAATCGGCAAGCCCAATGCCGGCGATATCGCGCTCTTAAAAGTGCAGTGCAGCCAGACGCTCGAGACTTGCGCACGCGAGGCGATGCAGATTCTTGGCGGCGCCGGCTACATGCGCGGCAACCGCGTCGAACGCATTTATCGCGAGGTCAGGGTCAACGCCATCGGCGGTGGCTCAGAGGAAATCATGCGCGATCTGGCCGCGCGCCAGTACGGGCTCTAGCCCACGGCTTTTTGAAGAGAACACGGCATGCTGCTGACAGAAGAACACCAGAGCCTGCGCGACACGGTCGCGAAGCTCATCGACCGCGAAATCAATCCACACTGCGACGAGTGGGAGAAGGAGGGCATCTTCCCCGCTCACGAGGTCTTCAGGAAGTTTGGCGACCTCGGCTTGCTGGGCATTGCCAAGCCGACCCAGTACGGCGGTCTTGGCCTCGACTACACCTACCAGGTGGTGTTTTCCGAAGAGCTCGGTCGCATCCGCAGCGGGGGCGTGTCGATGGCCCTTGGCGTGCAAACCGACATGGCGACCCCGGCGCTTGCGAAGTTTGGCAGCGACGAATTGCGTGACGAATTTCTCACACCCGCCATCGCGGGCACGGCGGTGAGCTCCATCGCGGTAAGCGAGCCGGGCGCCGGCTCCGACGTGGCGTCCATTCGCACCACGGCGGTCAAGAAGGGTGAAGACTACGTCATCAACGGCACGAAGATGTGGATCACGACGTCCACCCAGGCGGATTTTCTGTGCTTGCTCGCAAACACCGGCGACGGTCCCGTGCATGCCAACAAGACGTTGCTTATCGTGCCAACCGACACGCCGGGCGTACGCTTCTCCGACCGCCTCGACAAGCTGGGCATGCGAAGCTCCGATACTGCCCAGGTGTTTCTGGACGACGTGCGGGTGCCACAACGCTATCGCATTGGTGAGGAGAATGCCGGCTTCCAGTACCAGATGATGCAGTTCCAGGAGGAGCGCATCTTCGCCGCCGCCGGCAACCTGAAGGTCATGGAGTACTGCATCGATGAGACGATCGCCTACACGCGCGATCGCAAGGCCTTTGGCAAATCGATTCTGGATAACCAGGTGGTGCACTTTCGCCTGGCTGAACTGCAGACCGAGGTAGAGGCGCTGCGCTCGCTCGTCTACGACGCGGTGGAAGGTTACGCCGCCGGCCAGGACATGACGCTCAAGGCGTCCATGGCGAAGCTCAAGGCCGGGAGGCTGGTGCGAGAAGTTACTGACACCTGCCTGCAGTACTGGGGCGGCATGGGTTTCATGTGGGACAACCCCGTGTCGCGGGCCTACCGGGACACGCGGCTGGTATCCATCGGCGGCGGCGCCGATGAAGTCATGCTCGGCATCATCTGCAAGTACTTAGGTACGCTCCCGCGATGAACGACCGCGTCCTTCGCATTGGCGGCGCGGTCGGCTACTGGGGCGAAGCGCCGGTTGCTACGCCTCAGTTTCTCGATGCGGCTTGCGTCGACTACATCATCTACGACTACCTCGCCGAGATTACCCTATCGATCATGGCACGCCAGCGCGCTGCCGATCCGGAGGCAGGCTTTGCGACAGACTTCGTGAGTGCAGTGGTCAAACCGAACCTGCGCCGAATTGCTGAGCAGGGCGTCAAGCTCATCGCCAATGCCGGTGGCGTGAATCCGGCTGCGTGCGCGCGACGTGTCGGCGAGGTGGCCGCAGCGCTCGGCATCGACGTGAAGGTCGCCGTGGTCGAGGGCGATGACCTCCTCGGTCGTCGCGAGGCGCTGGTCGAGGACTACACGGATATGTTCACCGGCGAGCCGCTACCACCCGCCGATGCCATCGCAAGCGCCAACGCTTACCTCGGCGCGTTTCCTGTCGCGCGCGCCCTCGACGCCGGCGCCGACATTGTGATAACAGGCCGCTGCGTGGACAGCGCGCTCGCGCTGGGTCCTTGCATTCACGAGTTTGGCTGGAAGACCGACGATTACGCGCGCCTCGCCGCGGGCAGTCTCGCGGGCCACCTTCTGGAGTGCGGACCACAGTCAACGGGCGGAAACTTTACCGACTGGGACACGCTCGACGGACCCCTGGATGCCATCGGCTATCCGGTCGCGCACATCGCTGCGGATGGTGCGATGGTAATCACCAAGCCATCGGGAACCAGTGGCGCGGTGACGGTGGGCACGGTATCCGAGCAGTTGCTTTACGAAATCGGCGATCCGCAGGCCTACGAATTGCCAGACGTGGTTTGCGATTTCTCCAAAGTCTCGCTCGTGCAGGACGGAGTCGACCGGGTAAGAGTTACCGGCGCGACCGGCCGTGCCCCGTCGCCGCATTTCAAGGTGAGCGTGACGGCGCTGGACGGTTTTCGCGGCGGCACGCTGTTCACTTTCTACGGACTGGATGCTGCGGGCAAGGCGCAGGCCTTTGCGGATTCCGCGCTACGCCGCGCCCGGGCCGCGCTCGGGAGCATGTCGCTCCCGGACTTCAGCGAAACAAGCGTTGAAGTGCTTGGTGCCGGCGGTAATGAAGTTGTTGTGAAAATCGCTGTGCGGCATCCGGAGGCCAAGGGCGTCGGTGTGCTGCTGAAGACACTGGCCGGTCTTGGGTTGTCTGCACCTCCGGGTCTCGCCGCCTTTGCCGGCGGCCGGGCAAAGCCGACTCCCGTGCTGCGGCTGCATTCTTTCCTAATCGAGCGAGACGCGGTGCCGGCAACGGTGCATGTTGACGGTCAGGCCATCGAGTGTGTTCATGCCGCTGGCGAGCCGTTTGATGCGGCCGCCTTGCAGCGCCCGGTCCAACCGGCAGCGGTCGAGGACACTAATGCCTTTGTCGATGTGCCGTTGATCGCGCTGGCCTGGGGCCGGTCGGGCGACAAGGGTGACAAGGCCAACATTGGTATCATCGCGCGGGATGCGGAATATCTTCCTTACCTGTGGGCGGCGCTCACACCCGAGGCTGTGGCGTGTCGCTTTGCTGACCTGCTCGACCCCAACCGCGGCAGTGTGGATCGCTACCTGCTGCCCGGAAGCTCGGCCATCAACTTGCTGCTCCATGCCGTACTCGGCGGCGGTGGTGTAGCGAGCCTTCGCAACGATCCGCAGGGTAAGGGCTATGCGCAGTTGTTGCTAAATCTGCCGGTGCCTGTACCGGCGGCTGTGGCCAACACAGTGGGCCACCGGTAGCGCTTTCTACTCGAAGAGTGCCTGGAGCCTCTCTTCATCCAGGTACTGCGCAAAGTTGCCGATGGCGGCTTCCACATCCTTGTTGGCCATCAATTCCTGCATGGCAACCTGACCCACGACGGTAAAGGCCTGCTGCAAGGCCTGCGGGTTCTTGCGACGAGCAGTGCG
>JBCAXP010000171.1:0-9341 GCA_038533995.1 Pseudomonadota bacterium | reverse complement strand
AGTCACCGTCGCGAATGGCTTTCGCGTCGGCAATCCAGGAGCCGCCGACGCACATTACGTTTTTGAGCGCGAGGTAGTCCGCGGCGTTGTTCGCGCTGATGCCGCCTGTCGGGCAGAAGCGCACGTCGCCAAAGGGCCCGCCGAAAGCTTTCAACGCCGGCACGCCGCCGCCGATGGACGCCGGGAAAAACTTCAGCGTATCCAGACCGGCATCGAGCGCCATGATCACCTCCGATGGCGTGAGCACGCCGGGCAGCAGCGGCACGCCGGCTGTCTTCGCCGCGTCGATGATGCCAGCCGACAGGCCCGGGCTGACGGCAAACTGTGCGCCTGCATCGGCTACCGCCTGCATCTGCGCATTATTAAGCACAGTGCCGGCGCCAACGACGAAGTCAGGCATTTCGCTGGCAATGGCGGCAATGGCGTCGACGCCGGCCGCGGTGCGTAGCGTGACTTCGATGCCACCCAGGCCGCCCTCTGCAAGCGCCTTCGCGAGCGGTACGGCGTTCGCAGCGTCCTCGATTACTACCACCGGCATCACCGGGGCGCAGGCCCGCAAGATATCGCGAATACTCATCAGGCGTTTCCTCCAACAGGGTTCGCGGACTCCGGGGCGGCGCACTGTGCGCCTTCTTCGGCGCTGGTGGCCGCGTCCCTGAAAACGCCGAACAGGTTGCGGCCAAAGCCGTTGCGGTTCGCCTCAAGGTCTGGTGCCGCTGGTTCGCGCGCGGCCAGCGTGGCTGCATCGAGTTCTACTTCGAGCGTACCGTCCTTGCAGTCGAGGCGCACCATGTCGCCGTCGCGCACCTTCGCAAGGTTGCTGCCTTGCGCACACTCCGGTGACAGGTGAATGGCGGCGGGAATTTTGCCGGAGGCGCCGGACATGCGGCCATCGGTTACGAGTGCGACGCGAAAGCCGCGATCCTGCAATACGCCGAGGGCCGGGCTCAGCTTGTGCAACTCCGGCATGCCGTTGGCTCGAGGGCCCTGAAACTGCACGACGACCACGACGTCCTTTTCCAGTTCGCCGTTCCTGAAGGCATCGAGCACGGCATCCTGGCTGGTGAAGACACGCGCCGGTGCTCGAATGGCAAGGTTGTCTGCCGGTACTGCCGAGGTCTTCACAACACCGCGCCCAAGGTTGCCGTCCAGTACGCTGATGCCGCCCTCATTGTCGAACGGCTCGGCAACGCTGGAAACAATGGTGGTATCCAGGCTGGTCTCGGTGCCGGGGCGCCACCCGAGCTTGCCATCGTTCAGGTATGGCTCGTCGCAGTAACGGGCAAGGCCTTTGCCCATAACGGTATTGACGTCCTCGTGTAACAGGCCGGCCTCGAGCAGCTGGCGAATGACGAGCGCCAGACCGCCGGCTGCGTGAAAGTGATTTACGTCGGCGCTGCCGTTGGGATATACGCGCGCCAGCAATGGCGTCACGGTGGACAGTTCGCTGAAGTCGTCCCAGTTAATGATGACGCCGGCGGCCCGCGCAATAGCGACGAGGTGCAGCGTGTGGTTCGTCGAGCCGGCGGTTGCCAGCAGGCCAACAATTGCGTTAACGATGCAGCGCTCGTCAACGATGCGCCCAACCGGACGGTAGCTGTCACCCTGTGCCGTGATCGTCGTGATGTGAGCGCCGGCGGCGCGCGTCAGCGCTTCGCGCAGCGGCGTGCCCGGGTTGATAAACGCTGTGCCGGGCATGTGCAGGCCCATGATCTCCATTAGCATCTGGTTGGAGTTGGCGGTGCCGTAAAAGGTGCACGTGCCGGGGCCGTGGTAGGAGCCTTCCTCTGAGGCGAGCAGAGCGGTGCGGTCCACCTTGCCCTCGGCGAAGGCCTGGCGGGTCTTCGCCTTTTCGGAATTGGAAATGCCGCTCGTCATCGGACCGGCCGGCACAAACAGCGCCGGCAGGTGGCCGAACGACAGCGCGCCGATGAGCAGGCCGGGAACGATCTTGTCGCACACGCCAAGGAACACGCCGCCGTCGAACACGTTGTGGGACAACGCGACGGCTGTGGCCATGGCGATGACGTCGCGGCTGAACAGTGACAGTTCCATGCCGACCTCGCCCTGCGTGACGCCGTCGCACATCGCCGGAACGCCGCCGGCAAACTGTGCGATGCCGCCCGCGCCGAAGACTTCCGTTTTGAGGATTTCCGGGTACGTCTGCAGCGGCTGGTGTGCCGACAGCATGTCGTTGTAGGCCGAGACGATGGCAATGTTCGGCCGCGTCTCCAGGTTGCGCAGGCGCAGCTTTTGCGCGTCCGAGGCGGCGGCGTAGGAGTGCGCCAAATTGGTGCAACCAAGCTGCGACCGGGTGGGTCCACGTGAGCTGTCGCTGTCGAGGCGCTCAAGATAGGCCTTGCGCGTCGCAGCGCTGCGATCGGCGATGCGGTCGGTAACCCGCTGCAGTACTTTGTTCACTTCGCTTTCAATTCCCGGGATTGTCGAGGGGTTTGCGGCACGGCCAGGTGCGCCGTTGGGAGCGCATTGTCTCATAACGTGGCGGCGTCCTATACTCCCACCCTCATTCCGGCCGCGGCCCCCCCTGGGGGCCGTCCGGACACGGCGCAGGCGGCAGCCGACAGGGAGGTCTCACGGCCGGTGCCGCGCAGCGCAGACAACAGGATGCAGGAGCCATGAAAAAGACAGAAGTACCGGCGTTTGACATGGTGGTGTTCGGCGCCACCGGCGACCTGGCCATGCGCAAGCTGATACCGGCCCTTTTCTACCGGTGCCGGGACGGCCAGCTGCCCGACGAGGGCCGCATCATCGGCGCATCGCGCGGCGAACTCACCCGTGACAAATTCATTGCCAAGGTGCGCGAGGCATCTGATCGGTTTATTCCGCGCAAGTTCTGCGAACAGGAAGCCTGGGATCGCTTTGAGGCACGCCTTGATTACCTCAAGGTCGATGCGAAAAACGGCGACGACTACGCGGCTCTGGCAAGTGTACTCAACGAGTCACCGGACCGGGTGAGGGTGATCTACCTGGCCACGGGCTCATCGCTTTTCGGACCGGTGTGTGAGCATCTCAAGGCGCACGGGGTCGTGACGCCGCAAACTCGCGTGGTGCTGGAAAAGCCCCTGGGCGAAGACCTGGAAAGTGCGCGGGCCATCAATGATCGGGTGTTATCGATTCTTGACGAGGCGCAGGTGTACCGCATCGACCACTATCTCGGAAAGGAGCCGGTGCAGAATCTCATGGTGCTGCGCTTCGGCAACATCCTTTTCGAGTCGCTGTGGCATCGAAAGTACATCGACCACATTCAGATCAGCGTGGCCGAAACCGTCGGCGTCGAAGGGCGTGTGGAGTTCTACGACAACACCGGCGCCATGCGCGACATGGTGCAGAGTCACCTGCTGCAGCTGCTGTGCATCGTCGCCATGGAACCACCGTCGAGCCTCGACCCTGACGCCGTTCGTGACGAGAAGCTGAAAGTGCTGCGCTCGATGCGTCCCATCGAAGGCCGCGACGTAGACGCGATGGTTGTGCGTGGTCAGTACCGCAAAGGCATCGTTGGCACGGAGAAGGTCCCCGGCTACCGGGATGAAGAGCGCGTATCGCCCACCAGCTCGACCGAGACTTTTGTCGCCATGAAGGTGATGATTGACAACTGGCGCTGGGCCGAGGTGCCGTTTTACGTGCGCACCGGCAAGCGCATGCCGCGCCGCACGTCGGAGATCCTGGTGCAGTTCAAGGACGTGCCTCACTCGCTGTTCGACAGGGACGGCCGCGGTCTGCAGCCCAACCAGCTTGTCATTCGCCTGCAGCCCAAGGAGGGCATCCGGCTGCGGGTTTCCGGAAAACGTCTCGGCACCGGCATGTCAGTGCGCCCGCTCGAGCTCAACCTCGGCGAGAACCAGCGCAAGAAGCAACACGTGCCGGACGCCTACGAGCGCCTGCTCATGGACGCCATCAGCGGCAATGCAACGCTGTTTGTTCGCCGCGACGAGATGGAAGCGGCGTGGCGCTGGGTGCAACCGATCATCGACCACTGGGAAGAGTCGGATGACGACCCGTCCCCGTATGTGTCGTCAACCTCCGGCCCGAACGCCGCCGCCGCTTTGCTCGCAAGGGACCAGCGTTCCTGGGACGAGGAGGCTGAAGAATGAGCGCACCGATGCGTGTAGCGGAGTGCCGTTACCCTACGGCCGCGCGGCTGGTGGCGGATCTTGCCGACCTGGTTGCCGCCAACCTGTCACGGACGTTGCAAGGGGGCGCGGATGCCTCGCTGGTGGTTTCCGGTGGCTCAACGCCGGCGCCACTGTTTGACGCGCTGTCGGCCGTTGAACTCGACTGGTCGCGAGTCACTGTAAGCCTGGCGGACGAGCGCTGGGTGCCAGCAGATCACGCCGACAGCAACGAGGCTCTCGTGCGGAGCCGGTTGCTTGTGGGTAAGGCGGCGGACGCTTCGTTTGTTTCCCTGTACGAAGCGGGCATGCGGCCCGTGGAAGCGCAGGCGCGTGTGGCCGCCAGGGTTGCTGCCATGCCGTTGCCGTTTGACGCCGTGCTGCTGGGCATGGGCACAGACGGCCATACGGCGTCGTTCTTTCCCGGGGACGCCATGCTCGAGGAAGTGCTCTCCCCGCAGGCGGGCCTTTGCATGGGCATGATGCCGCCGTCCGATCCGCGCGGGCGCATGACGATGAGCCTCCGTATGCTGGTGAAAAGCCGGCGCATCGTGCTGCACATCACCGGCGAGGAAAAGTGGCGCCTGTACCGCGAGATTTCGCAGGCCGCACCCGACGCTGCCTCCACCTGGCCCGTCAAGGCAGTACTCCTGCAGGACAAGGCGCCAGTGAGCGTCTTCTGGAACCCCTGAACAATCCCGACATGCCGCTGGCATGAGAGAATGCACGAATGACCACTGAAAAACTTCATACCAACGGCAGCTCGCTGCCGGCACCGCTTGACCCTGCGATGGACAAACAGGGGGTCGCTGTTGCTCTGGCCGGACGCATGGCGTACGGGCTGGGCAACGATTCCGGCAATGCAACGCGCCGGGACTGGTACAACGCCCTGGCGCTCACGGTGCGCGAGCGGCTGATGTCGCGCTGGCTGGCAACGCAACGGCGCTACGCCAGCGCCGAGGCGAAAAAGGTCTACTACCTGTCGCTGGAATACCTCATCGGCCGCAGCCTGACCAACGCCACGATGAACCTCGACATGGATGACACCCTGCGGGAAGTCCTGATGGAGGTTGGTGTATCGCTTGAGGATCTGCGCGAAGTCGAACCAGACGCTGGCCTTGGCAACGGCGGCCTCGGCAGGCTTGCTGCCTGCTATCTTGACTCGATGGCAACCTGCCAGCTGCCGGGCTTCGGCTACGGCATTCGTTACGACTACGGCATCTTCACCCAGGTGTTTGGCGAGAACGGCGAGCAGATCGAGCGACCCACCAACTGGCTGCGTTACACCAACCTGTGGGAAATGCCGCGCGAGGAACGCCGCTATACCGTTCGCTTCGGTGGCCGCGTTACCGCGACGCCGCGGCCAGGGGGCGACCGCGACTACAACTGGATCGACACCGATTCTGTGCTCGCCATTGCGTACGACACGCCGGTGCCGGGCAACGACGGCGAGACCGTCAATCACCTCAGGCTGTGGTCGGCGCAGTCGGCGGCCGAATTCAACCTGTCGCTGTTCAATGCCGGGCAGCACGCCGCGGCAGCGGCGGAACTGTCCGCCGCGGAGCACCTGTCCCACGTGCTGTACCCGGACGACTCCACGGAGCAGGGCAAGGAGCTTCGTCTTCGTCAGCAGTACTTCTTCGTGTCGGCCAGCCTGCAGGACATCGTGCAGGATCACCTCGAGCAGTACGGCAGCCTGGGTTCGCTGCCCGACAAGGTGGCGATCCAACTCAACGACACGCACCCGGCAGTCGCCATCCCGGAACTGATGCGCATCTGCCGTGACGAGCACAGCATGTCATGGGCCAAGTCCTGGGGCATTACCCGGCGCGTGTTTTCCTACACCAACCACACGCTGCTGCCCGAGGCGCTGGAAACCTGGTCGTTCAACATGTTTCAGCGGCTCCTGCCGCGCCACCTCAATATCATTCTTAAGATTAACCGGCTGTTCCTCGACGACGTGGCGGAGCGCTTCGATCACGACGTTGACCGCATTCGCCGCATGTCGCTGATCGACGAGGAGCATGGGCGTCGCGTTCGCATGGCTAACCTCGCCATTGTGGGCAGTCACAAGGTCAACGGCGTGGCGGCCATGCACTCGCAAATCATGACGCAGAGCATTTTCCGCGACTTTTACGACATGTACCCCGATCGCTTCACCAACGTGACGAACGGCGTGACGCAGCGGCGCTGGCTGAAGGAGGCCAACCCGGGCCTGCGCGACCTGATCAACGAAACGATTGGCAATCGCTGGGAAGGCGACCTGGAGGCGCTGGGAGAGCTGGCAGACCACGCGGAAAACCCGGAGTTTCGCGCGAAGTTCGCGGCCGTGAAGCACGGCAACAAGGCCGCGCTCGCCGAGTCAGTGGAACGGGTGCTGGGCATCAGGCTCAACCCGGACTCGTTGTTTGACGTGCAGGCCAAGCGCATTCACGAGTACAAGCGTCAGTTGCTGTGCCTGCTCTACGCGGTGACCCGCTACCTGCGCATTCTGAAGGACCCTGAGGGCGATTTCGTGCCGCGCACAATACTGATCGCCGGCAAGGCCGCGCCCGGTTACGTGCGCGCCAAGCAGATCGTGAAGCTCATCAACAACGTGGCGCGCGTCATCAACAATGACGAACGCGTCGGCGACCGCCTGAAGCTGGTGATGATTCCCAACTACAACGTGTCCGTCGCGCAGCACCTGCTGCCGGCCGCGGACCTGTCGGAGCAGATTTCGACCGCCGGCATGGAAGCCTCTGGCACCGGCAACATGAAGCTGGCGCTAAACGGCGCACTGACCATCGGCACGCTGGACGGCGCCAACGTGGAGATTCGCGACGCGGTGGGTGACGACAACATTTTCATCTTTGGACTGACCGCGGAGGAGGTCGAGGCGCAGCGCACGAGTGGCTACTTCCCGCGAGAGATTGCACGCCACCATACCGAGTTGCGCGAGGTGCTCGACCTGATCGCCGAGGGCGGTTTCCCCGGTGACTCCTACAACGAGTTCACGACGCTCGTGGAACATCTGATGAGCGACAATGAGCACTTCCTGGTGCTGGCCGACTACGCCTCGTACGTGGCCTGCCAGGACCGCGTGGACGCCCTTTACCGGCAGCCGGACGAGTGGGCGCGCAAGGCAATTATCAACACGGCGAAGGTGGGCTTCTTCTCCAGCGACCGCTCGATTCGCACGTACGCGAGCGAGATCTGGGACGTCAAACCGGTGCCGCCCGAGTAGCACATGGCTAGCGACACAACAGCGGTCGAGACACCGCGCAGCGGCTTTTCCGAGCTCGACCTCCACCTGTTCGGTGAAGGCAATCACCATCATCTGGCGGACAGGTTTGGCGCTCATCCCACGGAGGATGACGGCAAGCCCGCCGTGCGTTTCTCCGTGTGGGCTCCGAATGCCGCGGGCGTCAGCATCAGTGGCGACTTCAACGGCTGGAGCATCGACTCGCATGCCATGGAGCCGGTTGGCAGCAGCGGCGTGTGGTCACTGGTTACCACCGACGCCAAAATCGGTGACCTCTACAAGTTTGCGGTGCGCACGCGTGACGGCCACGTGCGCTTCAAGTGCGACCCGTTTGCCTTTGCCGCCGAGAAACGCCCCGGCACCTGTTCAGTGGTCACCGACCGCAAGCCGTACGAGTGGAACGATGACGAGTGGATGGGCAAGCGCGCGGCCAGCAACCCGCTGACGGCGCCGGTCAACATCTACGAGGTACACCCGGGCTCCTGGCACCGGCATCCCAACGAGGACGGCTTCTACAGCTACGACGAACTGGCTGACAAACTCTTTCCGTACGTGCTCGACATGGGTTACACCCACATCGAGCTGTTCGGCATCATGGAGCACCCACTGGATGCGTCCTGGGGCTACCAGGTCACGGGCTACTTTGCGCCCACCGCGCGGCTGGGTCCGCCCGAGGCGTTCGCGCGCTTCGTTGACCGCGCGCACCAGGCAGGCATCGGCGTGCTTATCGACTGGGTGCCCGCGCATTTTCCAAGCGACGCGCATGGCCTTGCCGAGTTTGACGGCACCCACCTCTACGAGCACCAGGACCCGCGCCAGGGCATGCACCTGGAGTGGGGCACGCGCGTGTTCAACTACGGCCGCAACGAGGTGCGCAATTTCCTCATTGCGAGTGCGCTGTACTGGGTCGAGCGTTTCCACGTCGATGGCCTGCGTGTCGACGCCGTCGCCTCGATGCTGTACCTGGACTACAACCGGCAGGACGGCCAGTGGATTCCGAACCAGCATGGAGGCCGCGAAAACCTGGAGGCGATCGCGTTTCTGCGCCAGCTCAACACCACCCTGTATCGCTACCACCCGGGCGTGCTGTCAGTTGCCGAGGAGTCCACTGACTTTCCCATGGTGACACGGCCGCCGGAGGACGGTGGCCTCGGCTTCAATTTGAAGTGGAACATGGGCTGGATGAACGACACGCTGCGGTACGCGGAAATGGACCCGCTGTTCCGCCGCGATAACGGCCACCTGATTACGTTCTCCATGATGTACGCGTACTCGGAGAACTTCGTGCTACCAATCAGCCATGACGAGGTGGTGCACGGCAAGAAGTCGCTGCTGCACAAGATGCCGGGCGACGACTGGCGCCAGCAGGCGGGGCACCGGCTGTACCTCGCATACATGATGGGCCATCCGGGCAAGAAGCTGCTCTTCATGGGTAGCGAGTTTGGCCAGCGCCGCGAGTGGAGCGAGGCGCGCGAGCTCGACTGGTGGCTGCTTGATCACGAACCGCATCAGCAGATGCACAAATGGGCGCGCGCCCTCAATCACCTGTATCTTGCGCATCCTGCGCTCTTCATCGGCGACTTTGATCCGCTGGGCTTTGCCTGGATCAACTGCGACGACGCCGCCAACAGCGTGTACTCGTTTTTCCGTTCGGATCCGTCCAATGAGACGGCGTCGCCACTGATGTTCGTGCTCAACTTCACACCGGTTCCGCGCAACGGCTACGTGCTTGGTTGTCCGCGTCCTGGTACGTGGCAGGTGGTACTCAACAGCGACGATGCGGCCTTCGGCGGCACTGGTGACTACGGAGCTACGTCCGTAGCCAGCGAGCGCGAGCCGGCCAACGGCCAGGATCAGCGGCTCACCCTCGACGTGCCGCCGCTTGGCGCGCTGGTGCTCAAGCTGGCCGACGCGACTGGCGAATGATGGAACGTCTGAGGGGTAACCCCGAACTGCCCGGCGCTACC
>JBCAXP010000170.1:0-9379 GCA_038533995.1 Pseudomonadota bacterium | reverse complement strand
CCCAGCCAGATGCCGTCCGACGTGATCACAGACTGGCCCGGAGCAAGCCGCGTGCGCATCGCCAGCGCCGCTTCGAGATCGTTCGCGATGAAAACGTCGCGCAGCAGGGAAACCAGCGCACTCGGCCCCGTCACCTGCGACAGCAGGCGATCGTGCTGGGTCGCGTCCGCCGATGCGCCCTCCCCTCCATCGGACACGAAAGCCACTGAGCCTTTCTCGAGGCCGCCGAGCAGCGCGGCGACAGGTTCAATGCCGTCGACACACACCGCTTCGAGGTAGTCGCCCAGCACCGTTTCAACCGCCTGCTCCCAGCCTGGCTGCACGGTGAGTTGTTGCGCGAGGCGAGGCTGCTGCTGGTAGTTGCCGTTCTCCAGCCAGCCGGCGACGTATTCGTTGTCAGTACCAAGCGCGGCCTGCTGGAGCGCTTCGAGTGACGCAAGGCGCCCACGCAGCGCCTGCAGGGAGGACCGCTCGTCATCAAGTTGATGCGTCAGATTCTGGTCACGGCGGCGCAGCGTTTCGATTTGCTCAAGCGTTGCCTCAAGCCCGCTCGCCAGTTCCGCCAGCAGTTTGCTCTGCCGCTCGTCTTCCGCCTGTAGCGTGCTGAGCTCCTGCTCGATCTCGCTCACTGACAGCGAATCGGTTTCCTCTTCAATACGCTCCCGGCGATTGTGGAAGGCCCGTGCCTGGCTCTCGAGCTGCTCGATGCGCGCACGCTCAACCTCGGCGATCTGCCGGGCCTCGTTAACGGAGCCATTGTGGTTGCTCCACTCTTCCTGCCAGCTCGCCATCGCTGCATCGGCGGCTTCGAGGGATTCCTGCGCCGCCTGCTGCTTGCGCCTGGCTTCCTCGAGTCCCGGCTCCAGGCTGGTCAGTGCAGCAACGATCTCAACCAGGTCGGACTCATCGCGATTGATGTGCGCGCGCAGTTCCACCAGTTCCGTGCCGGTTTGCTCCAGGTCTTCTTCCTGGCGTGCGCGAATATCGCGTGCGTGCGCAATAGACTGCTCGTGGCGCGCGATGTCTGCGCCGAGCCGGTAGTACTGCTCCTGCACTTTGTTGACGTCGTCCAGCCGCGCTACGTGTTGTTCACGCGTCTTTTCAATTTCCGTTTCGAGCCGCCGCTTGTCGGCGACAGCAGCTTCAAGCACCGTCTGTCTTTCGCCGATTACGCCCTGGTCCTGCTCAGCTTGCGTGTCGAGCGACTGCAACCGCAGCACTAGCAGCTGCGCCTCGAGCAGGCGCTGCTCTTCCTTGTATTTCTTGTACCGCTCGGCCACGTTGGCCTGGCGTTGAAGATGCTTGATGTGCTTGCCAACCTCGTCGCGCAGATCCTCCAGTCGGTCGAGGTTCTCCCTGGTGTGGCGAATGCGGTTCTCGGTTTCGCGGCGCCGCTCCTTGTACTTGGAAATGCCTGCGGCTTCCTCGAGGTACACCCGAAGCTCTTCCGGCCGCGCCTCGATGATGCGCGAAATCATGCCCTGCTCGATAATCGAGTAGCTGCGCGGTCCCAGGCCTGTGCCGAGAAAAATGTTGGTGATGTCTTTCCGTCGGCAGCGCGTGTTATTCAGGTAGTACGTGGACGTACCGTCACGGCTCAGCGCGCGCTTCACCGACACTTCGTTGTAGCTCGCGAACTGGCCGCCGATGGCGCCGTCGGAGTTGTCGAAGATCAGTTCAATCGTCGCCATGCCAACAGGCTTGCGGGAACTGGAGCCGTTGAAGATGACGTCAGCCATGGAGTCACCGCGCAGGTGTTTGGCGGAGCTTTCACCCATAACCCAGCGAACGGCATCGATAACATTGGACTTGCCGCAGCCGTTGGGCCCGACAACGCCTGTCAGGTTACTCGGCAGCAGAATGGAAGTTGGGTCGACGAAGGATTTGAATCCCGCCAGTTTGATTTGGCTCAGGCGCATGGTTTCTCTTATTGCATGGTGCGGCGATCACGGGTCCGCCGGGTGCCATCGTGGCAACGCCCGGCGAGTCGAGACTGGCTCTTGCCATGTCCCAGGCCATGTCAAAGGCACCCCGTGTTAACTATAATCCCCGCCAGCCGCAAATTCTGTCACTGATTTGTCGCTCTAGCCAGTAGCAAATGCGCTTGACTTTTACCGACAAATTGTGAGAACCGCCGCGCCACCGTGCGGAGAGCCAGACACGTTCAAAATCCGGAGAATTCATGACCGAGCACAACCCCGACCGCCTGGGCGGCAAGCCCACCGCTGGTCCCAGTCGCACTCTCGACACGTTCCCCAATCCGCGTCCGACGCGGGATTATACCATTCGGATGCGCATACCTGAGTTCACGTGTCTGTGCCCGAAAACCGGGCAGCCGGACTTTGCGACGCTCTATCTAGACTACGTGCCGGGCAGCCTGTGCGTGGAGCTGAAATCCCTGAAACTGTACGTGTGGTCGTTTCGCGAAGAAGGGGCGTTTCACGAGGCGGTCACCAACCAGATCACCGATGACATCGTGGCCGCCATCGATCCGAAGTTCCTTCGCCTGACGGCGGAGTTTGGCGTCCGCGGAGGAATCTATACAACCGTCGTAGCAGAGCACAAGCAGCCGGACTGGCAGCCGCCCGCCCCGGTCACGCTGCCCTGACAACGGTGTCGGAAATGCCGGCTCGAAGTGTAGGAATTGCCGAGGAATACAGCACTCGCGCAGACTCGCAATCCTGCTATAATGCCGGGTTTAATTACTGGTCGTCCAGGAGTCGCTAGATGCCCGCGAGATCGAAATCTGCAGCCGCCACAAAGGCTTCGCCGAAACCTGCTGCAAAGAAAAAAGCAGCCACGGCGCGCAAGAAAACCGCTGCCTCGGCCAAGAAAAAAACGGTGACTAAGAAAACCGTGGCGAAAAAGGCGGCGACCAAGAAAAAGGCCGTCGCCAAAAAGGCGCCTGCGAAAAAGGCGACTGCCAAGAAAGCGGTCGCCAAGAAGACCGTAGCCAGGAAAGCGCCTGCGAAGAAAGCGGCCGCCAAGAAGAAGGCCAACGGGAAGGCCCCGGCCACCAAGCCGCGCCGGAACACCGCGTCTCCACCGATTGCCGAGTTCGGTGCTTACCAGCCTGCCCGTGACGAAGACTACATGAGCGACGAGCAGCTCGAGCACTTCCGCCAGATCCTGACGGCCTGGAAGCGTGAGCTGATGGAAGAAGTCGACCGTACCGTGCACCACATGAAAGACGAGGCGGCAAACTTCCCCGATCCCAATGACCGCGCCACGCAGGAATCGGAATTCGGCCTCGAACTTCGTACCCGCGACCGCGAGCGCAAGCTCATCCGCAAGATTGATTCCGCACTGCAACGAATCGATGACGGCAGCTACGGCTACTGCGAGGAAACCGGCGAAGAGATCGGTCTGCGCCGCCTCGAGGCCCGCCCCGTTGCCACGCTGACGGTCGAAGCGCAGGAGCGCCGCGAAATGGCCGAGCGCCAGTACAGCGACCGCGACGAGCGCTAGAACGAGCACGAGTCGCACAGCCCAACGGCCACCGCGCCGTGACTGACCTGCCTCAAAACTACAGGGGGCGCTTTGCCCCCTCGCCTACCGGCCCCCTCCACTTCGGTTCACTCATCGCCGCCGTCGGCAGCTACCTGGATGCACGGTGCAGCGGCGGCGAGTGGCTTGTCAGAATCGAAGACATCGACCCGCCCCGGGAAAAGCGCGGTGCGGCTTACGACATTCTCAAAAGCCTGGAAGTGCATGGGATGCACTGGTCAGGCGACGTGCTGTACCAGAGCACACGGTCTTCGGCATATGAGGAAGCCCTCGAACGCCTGGACGTTCTGAAGGCGGCATACCCCTGCACCTGCTCGCGCCGCGACATCAGCCAGAACCAGCCGGACGGCTCTGAGCGCCTGGTCTATCCGGGAACCTGCAGGGAGGAGCCGCTACGCCGGAATGCGCCAGCGGCGCTGCGCGTACTCACCACCGACACCCCAATAACGTTCAACGACAGAATCCAGGGCGAAGTTACCGTCGCGCTCGAATCCGAGGACGGTGACTTCGTTGTGCGGCGCAAAGACGGTCTGTTTGCCTACCAGCTTGCCGTCGTCATCGACGACGAGGCGCAGGGCATCACAGACGTGGTGCGCGGCGTCGACCTCCTCGACTCCACACCGCGGCAAATTCACCTGCAGAACCTCCTCGGATTGCGCCCGTTGAGGTATGCCCACCTGCCGATTGCCGTGGACCGGGACGGCCACAAACTCTCCAAACAGACGCGGGCAGCGCCCCTAAACCGCCGCCATGCGGCCATCTCGGTGGTGCGGGCGCTGCGTTTCCTGGGCCAACAACCGCCCGACGAACTGCAGCATGCGGGCCTTGAAGACGTTTGGCAGTGGGCGCTCGAACACTGGGATATCAACCGGGTAACGGGCTCGCAGCACCCGGCCAGCGTTTTCGGCGGCGCACAATGATTGCCAATGCGGCACTGCGAAAGGTAATATTGCCGCATCGCACCGCAAAGCAGCAAAAAGCCCCTGAGCCACTGGTTCAGCCGGCTCAAAATCAGGTGAGAACTGTCCGGACTGGCACCCCTGCATTTGTTGTTGCGCGGCACATTGACAATCGCGTTCCGCTGATCGCTTTCAGCGTTACCGCCACACCCATCGGGGCTTAAAGCATGAGCGAACCGAGAACGATCAAGAAATATCCCAACCGGCGTCTGTACGACACCGAGGAAAGCCGCTACATCACACTTGCGGACATTCGGCGGCTGGTGCTGGACAAGGTGGATTTCGTCGTTATCGACAAGAAGAGCCAGAACGACATCACCCGCAGCATCTTGCTGCAGGTCATCAGCGAACAGGAACAGGAAGGTGACCCGATTCTCAGTCGTGACTTCCTGTCGCAGATTATCCGCTCGTACGGAAGCGCGATGCCGGGTGTGGTGAGCAGCTACATCGAGCAGAGCATGAAGCTGTTCATGACCCAGCAGCAACAGATTCGCGACCGCGTGAAGGGCGTCGTGGGTGTGGACCCGGTTGGCATGGTCACCGACATCACCCTCAAGAACTACTCCCGCTGGAAAACAGCCCAGGAAGAAATCTTCCGCACGCTGACGGGCACCGGCGCCTCCCGGTCCCGGTCCTCGAACGACGACAACACGTCCGGATCAGACAAGCCGGAGGCCTGACGCCCCGCGCACCCCGCATCCCCCTCTCCCGGCCGTTCCTGGCCGGGCGTTGGTGAGCGGCTCAGCACCCGTCGCGGCGCTACTTCAGCAGACAACGCACGTTCGTGATCAAGCAAAGCCAGTTTCGACCCGCCACGGGTCTTGGCAACCGACACCTGCAAACTATCCTCGCAAGCAGCCCCGCGCGGCCCCGGCCTGCGGTACCGCTGCGTCGCGAGACCCTCGAACTGCCCGACGGTGATTTCGTGCACGTGGACTGGGTCAGTCAGCAGGACAGCGACGACCAACGGCCGCTGATGCTGGTACTGCACGGCCTCGAAGGGTCAGTGCGTTCGCGCTACGCGGCCTCGGTGCTTCACGCCGCGAACCGCGGCGGCCTCGGCGCCGCATTGCTTAACGCCCGCGGCTGCAGTGGCGTGCCAAATCGCAAGGCCGCCGCCTACCACGCCGGCCACACCGCAGACTTCGACTTTTTTCTGCAGGACATCAAGCGCCGCTGGCCAGGTCGCCCGGTCGTTGCCGTGGGCTACTCACTCGGCGGCAATGCCTTGCTCAAGTACGTCGGACAACAGGGCTCCAACTGCGCGCTTCACGCCGCGGTTGCCGTGTCGGTACCGTTCGACCTGACCGACTCGGCCGGCGCGATCGACAGCGGCTTCGCTCGGTTTTACCAATGGATTCTGATGCGGCGCATGCGTGCCAGCGTGGAACGTAAGCTGCCGGATCATGAGATGCCGGTAACGGCTGAGCAGTTGCCGACGCTTCGTTCCTTCAGCGATTTCGACGAACGCGTAACGGCTCCACTGCACGGCTTTGCCAGCGGTCGCGAGTACTACGAGCAATCGAGCTGCGGTCAGTATCTGTCGGGCATCCAGATCCCGACGCTGATTATTCACGCCAAGGATGATCCGTTTATGACGCCGGCTTGTGTGCCGAGCGCGGACATGCTGTCGGAGCACGTAACGCTTGAGCTCAGCACGCGGGGCGGACACGTTGGCTTCCTGGAGGGCGGCCTGCCCTTCCGGCTGCGAAGCTGGCTGGAGCCTCGCATTCTGGCTCACTTCCGTGAGCATCTGGCCGCAACTACGGCCACAAACGAAAACGCCGGCGATGACGCCGGCGAATCGTTGACTGCTACTGGCTAGCGGCCGCCGGCACGAGCCGGCACCTGCCAGATAAGACGCGGACTACGCTGCGTCCAGGTTCCGCATGCTGAGGCGAATGCGACCCTGGCGGTCGACTTCCAGCACCTTCACCTTGATGACGTCGCCCTCAGCCAGCTTGTCGCTGACCTTCTCGACGCGCTCTTCGGAGATTTGCGAGATGTGCACCAGCCCGTCCTTGCCAGGCAGGATGGTGACAAACGCGCCGAAGTCCATCAGGCGAGCGACCGTACCCTCGTAGATCCGACCCACCTCGACGTCGGCGGTGATGAGGTCGACGCGGCGCTTGGCTTCGCGACCCGATTCGCCGTCCACCGATGCGATGCGCACGGTGCCGTCGTTGTCGATGTCGATTGTTGCACCGGTTTCCTCGGTGATCGAGCGGATAACCGCACCGCCCTTACCGATGACGTCGCGGATCTTCTCCGGATCGATCTTGAAGCTCAGGATGCTCGGCGCCCACTCGGACATTTCCTCGCGCGGCTTGTCGATGACTTTGTTCATCTCGCCGAGGATGTGCAGGCGAGCGTCGCGGGCCTGGGCCAGCGCGTCCTGCATGATCTCGCGGGTGATGCCGTCGATCTTGATATCCATCTGCAGTGCGGTGATACCGTCGTTGCTGCCGGCCACCTTGAAGTCCATGTCGCCAAGGTGGTCCTCGTCACCGAGGATATCTGTCAGCACCTTGTAGTCGTCGCCTTCCTTCACGAGGCCCATGGCGATACCGGCCACGGCCGTCTTGATCGGCACGCCGGCGTCCATCAGGGCGAGGCTGGTACCGCACACCGAGGCCATTGAGCTACTGCCGTTAGACTCGGTGATTTCCGACACGACGCGGATAACGTACGGAAACGCTTCCATGTCCGGCATCACAGCGGAAATGCCGCGTTTGGCGAGCTTGCCGTGACCGATCTCGCGGCGCTTCGGACCGGACATGAAGCCGGTTTCGCCTACGCAGTACGGCGGGAAGTTGTAGTGAAGCATGAAGGGATCTTTACGCTCACCCTCCAGTGCGTCGATGATCTGAGCGTCGCGGCCGGTGCCGAGCGTCGTTGTCACGATGGCCTGCGTCTCACCGCGGGTGAACAGGGCTGAACCGTGAGCACGCGGCAGCACGCCCGTGTCGACGCTAATCGGGCGAACGGTGCGCGTGTCGCGCCCGTCGATGCGTCCCTCGCCGGCCAGCACCCGACCGCGTACAGCCTTGCTCTCCAGCGACTTGAAGGCACCGCCCACTGCGTCGGCACTCCACTGAGCGTCTTCGCCCTCGGCAAGGGCGGCAACCAGCGCGTCCTTGATTTCGCCGATGGCGTTGTAACGTTCCTGCTTTTCGGTGATCTGGTAGGCAGCAACGATGTCTTCCTTTGCGGCCTTTTCCACGGCTTCAGCCAACGCCGAGTCCACCGGCGGCGCTTCCCATTCCCAGGCCGGCTTGCCGGCTTCGGCGGCCAGCTCAGCCACCGCCTTGATAGCGGCCTGCAGGTTGTCATGGCCATGCATGACGGCGCCGAGCATGACGTCTTCGGACAGCTCGTTCGCTTCCGACTCCACCATGAGCACGGCGTTCTCGGTGCCGGCGACAACGAGGTCGAGGCTCGACTCGGCCAGCTGCGACGCCGTGGGGTTAAGAACGTACTCACCGTTGGCGTAGCCAACCCGGGCCGCGGCAAACGGGCCGTTGAACGGTACGCCCGACAGCGCCAGCGCAGCCGACGTGCCGATCATGGCAGGAATGTCCGGATCGATTTCGGTGTTCAGCGACATCACAGTCGCGATCACCTGCACTTCGTTCATGAAGCCCTTCGGAAAGAGCGGGCGAATCGGCCGGTCAATAAGTCGGGAAACGAGCGTTTCCTTTTCGGTCGGGCGACCTTCGCGCTTGAAAAAGCCACCAGGGATTTTGCCCGCGGCGTAGGTCTTTTCCTGGTAGTTAACGGTCAGCGGGAAAAACGGGCGTCCCGGGTCAGCCTGCTTGCGGGCGCAGGCGGTGACCAGCACCATGGTGTCGGCCATGTTGACCAGTACGGCGCCGTCAGCTTGTCGCGCGATGCCGCCTGTCTGCATGGTGACTTCGTGCGCACCATACTGGAATGTCTTCGTCGTTACAGTCACGGTTATTCCTCGCGCTCAGATCATTGGCGCTTTCGTGAAGGGAGGTAGGGCCAGGTGTCGATGCCCCGCGTTAGCGGCGCAGACCCAGCGTGCCAATGAGATCCTGGTAGCGCTTGAGGTCGCGGCTCTTCAGGTAGTCCAGGAGCTTGCGACGCTGGTTAACCATGCGCAGCAAACCGCGGCGTGAGTGATGATCTTTCTTGTTGTCGGCAAAGTGGCTGGTCAGCTCCGAAATACGGGCTGACAGCAGTGCGACCTGCACTTCGGTCGAGCCGGTGTCGTTTTCACCACGCTGGTGTTGCTTGATGACTTCAGCCTTGGATTCGCTCGAAAGCGGCATGTCCTGTTACTCCTGATTGTGTCGGCCCGCCCGTTTTCGAAAGATGGCGATCGATGGCCTAAAATGAATGTTGGTCCGTGAGTTAGCAGCGCATTGTAACCGTTGCGGCGGGCGCGTCACAAGTAGCCGCCCCGCCTAATTTTCGGCCCCGGCCCGGGGCAGCTGGAACAGCCGCCGCGGCGCCACCCGGCCATCGGGCACGACCTCGCCGGCGCCCAGAAAATGGCCATCGGCCTCGTAGAGCCGAACCCAGCCCCCCGATGGGGCGGTGCCGGCCCGCACGGGCTGGCCGTTGCGCAGGTAAAACGCACTCTCCTGGCTCAGCGTCACCGCCGGCCAGTCTGCAATGGCCCGGTCGATGGGCTGCACGACCCGGGCCAGGGCAGCGGTCGCGTCCTCGGCGAGCTGCTCCCTCAGCGGGTCCAGCCCAACGGAGCCTTCCAGGTCGAAGGGCCCCAGGGCCGTACGACGAAGCACCGCCACGTGGGCGAGCCCGCCAAACGCCGCCGCGATGTCTTCCACCAGCGTTCGTATGTACGTGCCCTTCGAACAGGCCACTTCGAGGCTGAAGCTGGTGTTGGTGCGCTCGATCAGCCTCAGCTCGTAGATGGTGACCGG
>JBCAXP010000169.1:0-9414 GCA_038533995.1 Pseudomonadota bacterium | reverse complement strand
CGACAACTGCGCTGTACGCACCCGTGAGTGACGCGCAGCGCCTGCGGCGCATCGCCATCATGGGCCTGCCCATAATTGGCGGCATGGTGTCGCAGAACGTGCTGAACCTCGTGGACACGGCGATGGTGGGCGCGTTGAACGACAACGCCGCGCTGGGCGCCGTCGGCCTCGGTGGCTTCGCCACGTTCATGTGCATGGCGCTTGTGCTTGGTATTTCGACCGGCGTGCAGGCCACCGCGTCACGTCGCAAGGGCGAGGGGCGGCATAGCGTCACAGCGAAGCCGCTCAACGCCGGACTGCTGATTGTACTGCTCGTCGCGCCGCCGGCGTCCATCCTCCTGTACTTCCTGGTGCCGTGGTTTTATCCGTACCTTGTGGCTGACCCGGAAGTGATTCGCCAGGGCGTTCCGTACCTGCAGGTGCGCGTGCTCGCGATGGTCTTCGTCGGCGCAAACTATGCGTTTCGCGGCTACTGGAACGGCGTCGACATGGCCAAGCTGTACATGTCGACGCTGATCCTCATGCACTCAGTCAACATTTTTCTGAACTGGGTGCTGATCTTCGGCAACCTGGGCGCACCGGCCCTGGGAGTGACGGGGGCAGGCCTTGCCACCGCGCTGTCCACGGCGGTTGGCACCGCCGTATACGTGTACTTCGGCTTTCGCTACGCGACTCAGAGCGGCTTCCTCCACGGCCTGCCGTCGCGGGTCGAGGTGGGCAGGCTGGTCCGGCTGTCGCTGCCGAGCGGCATCCAGCAGCTGTTCTTCTCTGCCGGCTTCACGGCGACGTTCTGGATTATCGGCCTGGTCGGCACCGCGGAACTCGCCGCGGCGACGGTGCTGATCAACGTCACTCTTGTGGCCGTGCTGCCGGGCATGGGCCTCGGACTGTCCGCCGCAACCCTGGTCGGCCAGGCCCTTGGCCGCAAGGACGTGGAGGATGCGTCGCAGTGGGGTTGGGACGTGACCAAGGTGGCCATGGTGTTGCTGGCGGTGCTGGGTCTGCCAATGATCCTGGTGCCTGACCTGATCTTCTGGGTGTTCGTCGACGATCCGGCGGCGATTGCCGTGGGGGTGATGCCGATGCGGGTGGTTGGCGCCACCATGGCGATGGAGGCGATGGGCCTGGTCTTCATGCACGCGCTGATGGGTGCCGGTGACGTGCGCCGCGTCATGGTCGTCGCGATCGCGATGCAGTGGGCCGTGTTCCTGCCGCTCGCCATGGTGGTGGGGCCCGTGCTCGGTTTCGGGCTGCTGGGTATCTGGGCGCTGCAGGGACTCACGCGGTCGATCCAGGGCGTGTTTTTCTGGCGCTTCTGGGTCGGGCGAAAGTGGGCCGAAATAGCGGTATAAACCCGGATTGCCCCCTTTCGGTGCACGCCTGATATGATGATGTCAGCTCACGCTACGCCGACGGGAGTGAACGAAGTGACTGATTACGCTGAGATCCGGGAAAAATTACTGGCGCGTCGCCTGGAACTGAAGACGCGAGTGGACAAGATCATCACGGACGTTACCCACGCTGAGGGCCCCCTGCCGTCAGACTTCGCCGAACAGGCGGTCGAGCGGGAAAACGAGGAAGTGCTGGACGCTCTCGGCGAGGCCGGCGAGGCTGAGCTGCGCGCCATCAGCATGGCACTGGCACGCATCGACTCCGGCGATTACGGTATGTGCACTGGCTGTGGTGAGGACATCCCCCGCGCGCGCCTTGACGTGCTGCCGTTTTCCGACAAATGCGTGCACTGCGCCGAGAACGCCGCTACGGCACCCTGACCCACACCCTGAATGCTGTCGCGCCGGGCCCCCGCGGCCCGTGCATTACTGCGTGCAGGCAGGCTAGAATCTGTCTCCCTGTTGCCCGCCGTGCCGGGGAACCGGCGCGTCGCCGGGTTGTCACAATGGGCCGACGGCACGGTGCGGACCTAACAAAAAATTCCACGTGGAAGAACCTATGACGACATCGGATGAGATGCGGCTGCTGCGGGACTATGTGGCGCGCCACATCATCGGGCAGGAAGTGTTGATCGACCGCCTGCTGATTGCGCTATTGTGCGATGGACACCTGCTTGTCGAAGGCGCGCCCGGCCTGGCCAAGACCCGCGCCATCAAGGTGTTGAGCGGCGGCATCGAGGGCAGCTTTCACCGGGTGCAGTTCACGCCCGACCTTTTGCCGGCCGATCTGACCGGCACCGAGATCTACCGCCCGAACGACGGCAGCTTCGTATTCCAGCGTGGCCCGCTTTTTCACAACCTGATCCTCGCCGACGAAATTAACCGTGCACCGGCCAAGGTGCAGTCGGCCCTGCTCGAAGCGATGGGCGAACGCCAGATTACCGTCGGCGCTGAGACCTACCAGCTGCCACGGCTGTTCCTTGTTATGGCGACCCAGAACCCGATCGAGCAGGAGGGCACCTACCCGCTGCCCGAGGCCCAGCTCGACCGCTTCCTGATGCACGTGCGCATCGACTACCCGGATGCCGACGCCGAGCGCGAGATTCTTCGCCTGAACCGCGACGAGGCGCTGCAGGCGGCGACCGGCTCCACGGAGGCGCCACACACGATCAGCCAGGAAACGCTGTTTGCCGCGCGCAGCGAGGTGCTGAAGATGCACATGGCACCGGCAGTGGAGGACTACCTGCTGCGCATCGTGCTCGCCACCCGCGACCCGGGCAAATATGGCGACGCGCTTGCCGGGTCGCTTCAGTACGGCGCGAGCCCGCGCGCCAGCATTGCGCTGGACCGCTGCGCGCGGGCGCATGCCTGGCTTGCCGGCCGGGATTACGTCGACCCGGAAGACGTGCAAATGGTCGCCAAGGAAGTGCTGCGTCATCGCATTCTGCTGCGCTACGAAGCCGAGGCGGAGGGCCTGACGCCGGATCGTTTCGTGGACGAACTCCTTACGCTCGTCGGAGTGCCGTAGTCTGGTGTTGGCCGGCAGCGCAAGCTCTGATGCGGCAGTGAACGAGCGCGTTCGCGTCACGCTGCCGTCACTGATTGAACTTCGCCACAGCGCGCAGTCGATTTCGCTGTCTGCACTCAACATTCGCGCCAGCGCCGCCGATGCCCGCGTTTCTCCCTTTCGCGGCCGGGGCATGGAATTTGAAGAGTCGCGTCGCTACCAGCCTGGTGACGACGTTCGCTCGCTGGACTGGCGCGTAACGGCGCGTACCGGCAAGCCGCACACCAAGCTTTTCAGGGAAGAGCGCGAGCGACCGGTGCTGTTCTGGGTGGACCTTCGCCCTCCGATGTTTTTTGCCACCACCGGCTGCTTCAAGTCGGTGCAGGCGGCGCGCGCGGTGGCGCTGCTGGCCTGGGCCGCCGCCGGCCACGGCGACCGGGTTGGCTCTTTGCTCTTCTCCAACAGCGAGCACCTGGAGTGCCGGCCGGCCCGCGGCCGAAACGCCGTGCTCCGCCTGCTGCGCCAGCTTTGCCAGCACCCGGCGTGGGACCTGCCGGGCGGCGGTACAAACGCGGTAGAACCGGCGGCGCCGGCGCTACTTCGCCTCAGGCGCGTGGCTCGTCCTGGCAGCCTCGTGTTCCTGATTACCGACGGGCGCAATCGCGGCGACAAGTTCGATGCGCACCTGGCGAACGTGGCGCGTCACAACAGCGTCGTTCTCATACTGATCCACGACCGCCTCGAAGTGGAGCTGCCGCCGGCAGACACGTACCGCGTCAGCGACGGCAAGCGCGAGCTGTCGGTCAACAGCGCCGGCGGCCGCCAGCGTGAGGCCTATCACAACGCGTGGGTGGCGCGCCGTGAGCAACTGAAAACGCTGGCCACGAACAACCGTGTTCACGTGATCGAAGTCAGTACGGGCGATGACATCGTGCTTGCGATCGGCCGTGGCCTGCGGCTGAGGGCTTAAGAATGGCCCAGGGTGCAATGCCGCCGGCCCAGGGAGCCGCGCCCCCGCAGGTGGCGCTGCGTGACATTCACCTTCCGGACCCCGTCTCCTGGTGGCCGCCGGCACCCGGCTGGTGGTTACTGGCCCTGCTGCTTGTGGCGCTTGCGGTGTGGCTTGTGCACCGTCACCGCCTGCGGCGCCAGCTGCGCTTCGCCCGCGAGCAGCTGGACCTTGCGCTCGCAGAGTGGCGGGAACACCGCAATGGCCATCGCTTCGCGGCGAACGTGTCCACGCTGCTAAGGCGCCTGGCGATCAGTCGCTTCGACAAGCAGGCGGTGGCCGGGCTCACCGGCGCACGCTGGCTTGAGTTCCTTGCCGCGCAGTCGCCCGAGCCGGTGGCCGACGGCTTTCGCCGGGGCGCGGGCCGTTGCCTCGCGGAAGCCCCATACAACCCGCAGGCCCCGGTCGATGCCGAGGCACTGGCCGCACTGGGGCACGACTTCATTCGCGCACTGCCGACCCGCGGGGCAAACCGCTGATGCTGCGCTTCGCCTGGCCCTGGGTGCTGGCCGCGGTGGCGCTCGCGCCGCTCGTGCGCTGGATCGCGCGGGATTCCGCTTCGCGGCGGCAGGCTGCGCTGCACGTACCTTTCCTGCAGGATTTCCAGCGCGCGGCGGCTACCGGTGCCGGCGGCGGTTCGCGCGGCCTGCTGTGGCTGATGGCGCTGGCCTGGCTTGCGCTCGTGGTTGCTGCGGCACGCCCGCAATGGCTTGGCGAACCGGTGGACCTGCCGGTGGCGGGGCGCGAGCTGATGCTTGCGGTCGACATCAGCGGCAGTATGGAGAAGCGCGACTTTCGCGTGTCTGACCGCATCACCACGCGGCTGATTGCCACGAAGATGGTCGCTGGCGACTTCATCGAGCGGCGCGAGGGCGACCGCATCGGGCTTATTCTTTTCGGCCAGCAGGCGTACGTGCAGACGCCGCTGACGCTCGACCGCGAAACGGTAAAGACGTTGCTCTACGAGGCGCAGATTGGCTTTGCCGGTATGGAGACTGCGATTGGCGATGCCATCGGCCTTGCCATCAAGCGTCTTCGCGGTGACGACGTGGCCGGGCGCGTGCTTGTGCTGCTCACTGACGGCGCGAACACGGCGGGCGAAATCGATCCGCGCAAGGCCGCGCAGATCGCCGCGCAGGAAGGCCTGAAAATCTACACCGTGGGCATCGGTGCCGACGAGATTGTCGTAAACAGCATGTTCGGCCGCCGCCGCGTCAATCCGTCGGCCGACCTTGACGAGGAAACGCTGCAGGCGATCGCCGACACGACGGGCGGCCGCTACTTCCGCGCGCGTGACACGCAGGAACTCATGGAGATCTACCGTGAGATCGATGCGCTCGAACCGCTCAGCAAGGAAGCGCCCGGCTTTCGCCCGGTGCGGGCGCTGTACCCGTGGCCGCTGGGTCTGAGTGCGCTGCTCATGCTCATCGTGCTGGCAACGCAGTCCGGCCTGCGCGGGCGTTTTCGTGCCGATGCCGCCGGCGTCGGGAGTGCGCCATGATCGAGTCGCTGCACTTTCTGCGCCCGTGGTGGCTGCTCGCACTGCTGGCCTTGCCGCTGCTCGGCATGGTGCTGTACCGCCGCGTGTTCGGCGGCGGCGCGTGGCAACAGTTCATTGATCCGGCGCTGCTGCCGCACGTGTTAGAGCACGGTCCGTCGGCCGGCACGCGCTGGGGTTTGTGGCTTGGGCTGCCGGGAGCGGCGCTTGCGATCATCGCGCTTGCGGGCCCGGCATGGGAACGCCTGCCGCAGCCGGTGTTTCACGGCCAGTCGCCGCTGGTACTGGCAATGGACCTGTCGCGGTCGATGGACGCGGCCGACGTGCCGCCGTCACGCGTGGCACGCGCACGGCTCAAGGTGCTCGACATTCTGAACCAGCGCAAGGACGGGCAAACAGCGCTCGTGGCGTTTGCCGGTGACGCGTTCGTGGTGAGTCCGCTCACCGACGATGCGGCGACCATCGCGTCGATGGTGCCGAGCCTGGAGACAACCATCATGCCCGCCCAGGGCAGCAACGTGACCGCGGCGCTGGAGGAGGCAACGGCGCTCCTGGACCAGGCCGGCGCGACGCGCGGAGACGTACTGCTGCTGACCGACTCGCCGGCCGAACCGGAAACGCTGCAGGCTGCCCGGCGGCTGACCAACCTGGGGCACCGTCTGTCGGTGCTCGCAATCGGCACCCGGGAGGGCGCGCCGGTGATGCTCGGTGAGGGCCGCATGCTGCGCGATCGCAACGGCAACATCGTGGTGTCGTCGGTGGATACCGAGTCGCTCGCGTCGCTTGCAATGGCCGGTAGCGGCGCCTTCAGCGGGCTCACCGTGGACGATACCGATCTCGCCCGCCTGCTGCCCGATTCGACCGGCTTTGCCGATGCCGTCGAAGCGCAGGGCGACATTCGTACCGACCAGTGGCGCGAGGAGGGGCCGTGGCTGCTGTTACCGCTGCTGCCGCTCGCCGCGCTGCTGTTTCGCCGCGGCGTTATCGTGTGCCTTCTGATTATGTGCGCGCCGTGGCCGGTGCACGCGGCCGGCACGCTGAGCGACGGCTGGGCAAGCCTGTGGCAGCGTGCCGACCAGCGCGGAGCTGCATTGTTCGATGCCGAACAGCCGGAGCAGGCGGCCACTGCCTTCCAGGACGCCGAGTGGCGCGCCGCGGCCAACTTCCGCGCCGGCAACTTTGCGCAAAGCGCTACTGACCTCGATGGCGTCGACACCCCGCGTGGCAACTACAATCGCGGCAACGCGCTTGCCATGTCGCAGGACATCGGCGGCGCCATCGCCGCCTATGAGCGCACGCTCGAACTCGAGCCGGATCACGACGACGCCCGCCACAACCTCGAGCAGCTCTTAAAGCAGCAGGAGCAGCAACAGCAGCAACAGGGCGAGGGCGAGTCCGACGATTCGTCTGAACAGGACAGCGAATCGCAGCAGCAGGACAGCGGCGAACAAGGCCAGGACGGCGAGCAGGGTGAGCAGGGCCAGCAGCCTCAGGACCAGTCTTCCGACCCGTCCGACAGTCAGCAGGCCCAAGATGGGGATTCCCAGCAGGGCAGCGATTCCGAGAGTGAGCAGGACGCCCAGGAGGCCGAAAACGCGGCCGCGGACGAAGCAGAGCAGGACGGCGACGCCGAGGACGAGGCCGAACGCCGGGCGCGGGAGGCGCAGCTCGCCGCCGAGGAGATGCAGGACGAGGAGCGCCAGTCGGCTGAGCTTTGGCTGCGGCGCATTCCCGATGACCCGGGCGGCCTGCTTCGGCGCAAGCTTCTCTATCAGCATCGTCAGCGGGACAGGCGCGGCGAAACGGAGGACGAACCGTGGTGAGGCACTGGGTGAGCGGTGGCAGGCTGCTGCAGGCGGTCGCGCTGGTGTGTGCGATGGTCACTGCAATAGCGCTTTTCTTGATCGGGGCCTCGCCGGCACTGGCACAAGGCAACCAGGTTGCCGTGGACGTCGACCGCAACCCGGTCAATGCCAACGAGTCCTTTACGCTGACCTACACGCTTGAGGGCAGCTTCCGCGTCTCGCCGGATTTCTCGCTGCTGTCCCGGGACTTCGAGGTGTTGCAGCAGAACCAGTCCAGCAGCGTGACGATGGGCTCCGGCGGCACAACGATGCAACAGGTGTGGACGCTCGTCGTGTTGCCAAAGCGCACGGGCACGCTGCAGATTCCGTCAATTCGCTTCGGCAGCAAAACGAGCCCGGTTGTTGCTATGCAGGTGCTGGAAGCGACGCCAGGCAACGCCGGTGACAAGGACTTTCTCGTGGAAGTCGACGTGTCCCCGAAGCAGGTATACGTGCAGCAGCAGGTGCTCGTTACGGTGCGCGCGATGCGCGCGGCGCGCACCACCGGCCAGACCCTGAGCAAGCTGACGCTCACCGGCGTGGACACGGTGGAGGAACCGCTGGTCGACAACCGCACCTATCAAAGCCGCCGCGGCGGTCGCGTCTACAACGTGCACGAGTTTGTGTACGCCGTGTTCCCGCAGAGTAGCGGTGAGCTCGTTGTAGAGCCGTTGCAATACGAAGTGGAGGTGCCGGGCCAGCGCTGGCGCTCGCAAATCCAGCGGGTGTTTTCCGACGCAGTGGCAGTGACGGTGAGCCCGGCGCCCGCCGCGTTTAGCGGCCCGGTGTGGTTGCCGTCCACCGACGTGCAGCTCAAGGAGGAGTGGCCAACGGAGCCGCCGCTTTTGCGTGCCGGCGAGGCAGTCACGCGCACGCTTGTGCTGAGTGCCGCAGGCCTGACGTCGGTGCAGCTGCCGCCGCTCGAATCGCTGGCTCCAGATGCGTTCAAGCAGTACGCCGACCAGCCGGTGCTGGAAAACGGCGTCACCGAGCTTGGCGTCATCGGCATGCGCAAGGAGCAGGTGGCGTTACTGCCCACGCGGCCCGGACGCTATGCGCTCCCGGCGGTGGAAGTGGCCTGGTGGGACACGTCCGCCGGACAGACGCGGGTGGCAAGACTCCCCGAGCGCTGGGTGGAAGTGCTGCCTGGCGCGGCGGCCACGCTTCAGCAGACCTTGAACGACCCCGCCATCGACGTCACGGGCCAGGTTCTGCAGCAGGTCCCTGAAACGGTGAGCGATCCGGGAATCTGGCGCTGGCTGAGCCTCGTGGCCATTGCCGGCTGGCTGGTGACCACGGCCCTGCTACTGGCAAGCCGGCGACGGCAGCACGAGGCTCCGGTAAGCCAAAGCGCGCCGCTGCGGCGCGACCCGGTGTCGGTCAAAAAAGCGCTCTCCCAGGCGCGGGCACGCGCCGCGGCCAACGCCATGCCTGAGACGCGAGATGCACTGCTGGCCTTTGGCAAGGCGGGCTGGCCCGACGACGTTCCTGCGAGCCTTGGCGAGCTGGCGCGGCGCTGTGACGATCCGCTGGCGGCGGAGATTTCGGCACTGTCCAGGGCGCTCTACGGCGCGTCGCCTGAGCCCTGGCAGGGGCAGGCGCTGGCGGCGGCGCTGTCACGCTGGAAACCGTCAAAAAACCGGCGTGGAAGCGGCAACGAAGAGGTGCTGGCCACACTGTAAACAGCAGCGGAAATTTCGCCCTGCGGATACAATAGAGGCATGGACACGCTACTGCTTTCGCGGCTGCAGTTCGCCGCCAACATCAGCTTTCACATCCTGTTTCCGATGATCACCATCGGCCTTGCCTGGGTCCTCTTGTTCTTCAAGCTGGCCTACAACCGCAGCGGCGACGAGAAGTGGATGAACGCCTACCGGCTGTGGGTCAAGGTGTTCGCGCTCACGTTTGCCCTGGGGGTTGTCAGCGGCGTCACGATGAGTTTCCAGTTCGGCACCAACTGGCCCGGCTTCATGGAAACGGTCGGTAACATTGCCGGCCCGCTGCTGGCCTATGAAGTGCTGACAGCGTTCTTTCTCGAGGCGACTTTCCTCGGCATCATGCTGTTCGGCTTTCGCAAGGTCAGCAACCGCGTGCACACGCTCGCGACGGTGCTCGTCGCAGTCGGCACGAGCCTGTCGGCCTTCTGGATTCTGGTCTTAAGTTCG
>JBCAXP010000168.1:0-9457 GCA_038533995.1 Pseudomonadota bacterium | reverse complement strand
GCTTGCTGGTTGACGAAGTGTTTGGCTTTAGACGCTTTGCACGCTCCGGGCGGCTTTCGCCGGATGCGGAAACCTCCGACCAGCCGCTGGGCGAATTTATCACCAGCGTGTTCTCGTCCGGCGACGAGAAATGGCCGGTAATTAATTTGCAGGACGTCGTGGAGAGCGACGTTTTTCTGCAGGGCGCGGACGCTTGATCCGCGCCGGCGGCGCGTTCGCCCGCGCTGCCACAGCGGCTGCGACAGCCGCGCACAACACGTGAACAACGACATCATCGGAAGAGATGACTATGGCTAAAAAGACCACTGCCGACAAACTTCTCCCAGTACTGGGTTTCCTTGTACTGGCCATGCTGGCGGGAGACGCTGTGCTGCAGTTCATTGTGAACCTCAACAGCGATCGCGACACCATGCAGGCCCAGCTTTCCGAGCAGGTTGCGCTGGCCCAGGGTGTGAGGGCGGCAACGCTCGAGGCACTGCAGGGCGACGAGGCGGCCTTCGGCAGCCTGTCGGCGCTGGCGAAGGAGGGTAAGGCAACGGCCGCCGGGCTCGACCTGCCGACTGATTCAGCGGCCGTTGAGTCTCGCATCACGCAGTCGTGGTCTGCTATCGAGAACCTCACCGCGACCATCGTGGAGGCGCGCCAGCCCATCGTCGACGGCCGCGCCGCCGCCGACCAGATCTCCGAAACGATGCCGCAGCTGTTGCTGGAAATCGGCAACCTCGCGGGCCTTTTACCACAGGCTGACCTCGACCGGGTCGCGCGCCATATCGAACGCTTTGAACTGTCCGGGCAGAGCATCTCCCAGGACATGGCTGCGCTCGTTAACGGCGGTGGCGATGCCCAGCGCATCGCGCAGCGCCTGCCGAGCGCCGACGATTTCCTTGGCCAGGTGCTTCGCGGCTTCCAGTCGGGCGATGCCAGCTTAGGGATAGAGGCCATCAGCGGCGATGAAGCCGCGGAAAAGCTGGCGCAAATCGAAACGCTCTACGGCGAGGTCAGCGATCACGTACGTATGGGCATCTACGCAGCCGAGTCGCTGGGCGCGGCCCGCGATGCCGCCAACCGGGTGCTGGCCGCGGCCGCCGGCGTGGCGAGCGATGCCGGTTCGCTGGGTGGCCAGTTCGACGCCAGCGGAACGCGCGTCGATGCTGCCTGGCCGTTGTGGCTCGTGCTCGCCGCCCTGGCCCTGCTGGTTGCCACGGGTGTGGCGTACTGGAAGTCCACCGGGTCGCGCAAAAAAGCCCTGGAGCACAAGGAAAAGAACGATCGCAACCAGGCGGCCATTCTTCGGCTGCTGGATGAAATCGGCACGCTCGCAGACGGCGACCTGACCGTCGAGGCGACTGTGACGGAAGACATCACCGGCGCCATCGCCGACTCGATCAACGACGCCATCGATCGTTTGCGCAACCTCGTGACGACCATCGACGAAACCGCCACCGAGGTGGATGGCGCCGCCCGCAGCACGCAGGCCTCGGCAGCGCACCTCGCGCAGGCCAGTGAGAACCAGTCGCGCCAGGTGCAGGCGGCTACCGAATCCATTGCCAACATGGCCGAGTCGATTGAAGAGGTTTCGGGTAACGCCGAGCGCTCGGCCGACGTAGCGCGCCATTCGGTGGAAGTGGCGCACAAGGGCGGTGACGCCGTGCGCCGCACGATCGACGGCATGAACACGATTCGCGAGACCATCCAGGAGACGTCGAAGCGCATCAAGCGCCTCGGCGAAAGCTCGCAGGAGATTGGCAACATCGTTGAGCTGATCAACGACATTGCCGAACAAACAAACATTCTCGCCCTGAACGCATCGATCCAGGCGTCCATGGCCGGTGACGCAGGCCGCGGTTTCGCGGTGGTCGCCGACGAGGTTCAGCGCCTTGCCGAACGCTCGGCCAATGCGACCAAGCAGATCGAGGTGCTGGTGAAAACGATTCAGTCCGACACCAACGAGGCGGTGGTATCGATGGAGCGCAGCACCACGGACGTGGTCAGCGGAGCGCTGCTGGCAGAGAACGCCGGTTCCAGCCTCGACGAAATCGAGAAGGTGTCCAACCAGATCGCAAATCTCGTGCAGAACATCTCCGGCACGGCGCGCCAGCAGGCCACCGCCGCCGCCGACATGACTCGCAACATGGGCGTGCTGCAGGAAATCAGTTCACAAACCGCCGACAGCACGACAGCCACCTCGGACTCCATCGGCAAGCTCGCCGACATGGCGACCGAGCTTCGCAATCTCGTGGACGAATTTACGCTGCCTGGTGACGAAGAGGCACAGCCGCTCGTGGCGGTAGCACCGCCGCCCGTGCTGGATGAAGAGGTGCCCGTGGATCTGGACAAGGCCAGCTAGGCTTAAAGTCCGCGTTCCCAGTCGTAGAATTGAAAAGACAGCTTTCAACAGTGACCTTCCCATTGACAGCAACGGGCGTTAGCGCTCATGCCGGGCGTTAAGGAGTTCGCATGGCAGAGCTAGCGCAGGAATCGCTGCACTGGATCAGTGACGAACTCGCCGGCACGCTCAAGGAAGCGCGCGTTGCGCTCGAGCAGTACGCTGACGACACCGGCAACCGCGAGCTGCTGCGCGACTGTGCCAAGGCGTTGCACAGCGCACACGGCGCCCTGCGCATGGTGGAAGTCCATGGCGCGGCCATTCTCGCTGAAGAGATGGTGTCGGTATGCAAGGCGCTCTACAAGGAAACCAGCCGCAGCGAAAGCGAAGCACTCGACGCACTTTCTCGTGCCGTCGTGCAGATGCCCGCCTACCTCGACCGCGTGTTGGCTGGCGGCCGCGACATACCGCTCGTACTTCTGCCGCTGCTGAACGATCTGCGTGCCGTGCGCGGCAGCGCGCTGTTGTCCGAAAGCACGCTGTTTGTTTTGAACATTGCGCCGGGACAAGACGAGCACGCTGTCGAGACCGACCCGTCTGGCGAAGACATCATGTTCGTTGGCCGGCGGCTGCGGCCACGCTACCAGGCGGGCCTGCTCGGCTGGCTGCGCGGCGAGCAGGTCGAAAGCAACCTCGCCACCATGGGGGTGGTAGCCAGTAACTTAAGCCAGGCGGCAACGTCCGGCGCGTTCTACCAGCTGTGGTGGGTCGCCGGCGCCGTCATCGAGGCGCTGCGCGATGAGGGCCTTCCGCCGAGCGCGGCCGTCAAGCGCCTGCTGGGCCAGGCCGACCGCCAGATCAAGCGCCTGCTTGACGACGGCGAGGCGGTGTTCAACACCGATCCGCCGACCGATCTTCTGAACAACCTGCTGTACTACGTGGCGCGCGCGTCGTCCGCTGGCGAACTCGTGCAGGCGGTGAAGGCGTCGTACAGTCTCGGCGACTTGTTCCCGGGCGCCGACGCTGTGCAGGAAGGGCATGCCGCCCTGTCCGCACCGAGCGCCACGCTGATGAACACCGTCGGCGAGGCCATCAAGACCGACCTCAGCGCGGTCAAGGATTCTCTGGATCTGTTCGTGCGCTCCGGCATGCAGGACTCGGCGAGTCTTGCGGACCAGCTTGAGCAGCTCAAGAAAGTGGGTAACACGCTCGGTCTGCTTGGCCTGGGTGATCTGCAGGCCTTTGTCGACCAGCAGCGCGCCTCGCTGGCGGCGCTGGTGGAGGACGGTGCCGGCACGCCTGATGAGGCGTCGCTGCTCGCCCTTGCGGAAGCGCTGTTGAGCGTCGAGGATCGCCTCGATGCGCAGCTGCTCGATGCGATCAGTCCGTCAACACCCGATGCGTCCAGCGAGGCGGAAGGTGCACCGGAAAGCGCACAGGACTTCCAGCAGGTCTCCTCGGCCGTTATTCGCGAGTGCAACGTAAACCTCGCGCGCGTCAAGGACGCCATTACCCAGTTTATTGCCCAGCCGGACGTGCCACGTTCGCTGGAACCGGTGCCGCAGCTTCTGCAGGGCATCAATGCCGGCATGATCCTGCTTGAGAGGCCCCGCGTCGTTGGTATTCTCGAACGCATCGGTGATTTCATCGAGCAGCGCGTCGGGGGCATGGACGGTGCGCCGCTGACGCAGATGCTTGACCGCCTGGCCGATGCCATCGTGAGCGTTGAGTACTACCTGGAAACTCTGCAGAACGGACGCAGCGATCCATGGTACATGCTGGACAATGCGGAGAGCTGCCTTGACGCGCTCGGCGCGTCGCCACGCAAGCCCAAAGCCGTAGCGGTTGCCGAGGACGAAGCCGACGCAGCGCCTGACGCTGCTGTGGCAGAAGACGTCCAGGTGACCGAGCCCGATCCGTTTGCACTGGACGCAGCGGAGCCTGTCGCAACCGACGAAGCGCCGGTCGATCCGTTCTCGATAGACGACGTGCCGCCGCTGCCGGGCGTGTTGCCGCCTGACGGTGTGGCTGCACAGGATGAGCCGCCGGAGAACAGCGCGCCTGCCGTGGATGTGCCGCCGCCTGCCGGCGATCTGCCGCCAACGCTAACGCCGGCGTCGTCTGGCAGCGTGCGCGATGCGGTGGATCCCGATCTCCTGGAACTCTTCATTGAAGAGGCCAAGGAAGAACTCGCTGCTATCCGCGAAAACCAGCCGCCCTTTGCGGCGAACCCGGACGATCGCAATCGACTGCTGTCGCTGCGCCGCTCGTTCCACACGCTCAAGGGCAGTGGACGCATGGTGGGCGCGGAAGCCATCGGCGAGTTTGCCTGGGTGGTGGAAAACCTGCTGAACCGGGTTGTTGACGGCACGCGTCCCGCCGGGCCCGGCATGCTCGGCGTGCTGGAGTCGTCGATTCCCGCGCTGGACGAACTGATCGAGAACCTGGAAGTCGGCTCGCCGTTCAAGACGGACGTGGCCGGCGTCATGGCCGCGGCCCAGGCGTTGATTGACGGCGAGCCGGTACCGGAAATCGATGTTGCCGAACCCGTGGACGGCACGCCGGACGAAGCCCCGCCTGCCGAAGAAGCCGGTCAGGAGCCCGTCGATTTCGACATGGGGGCCTTTGCAGACGCGCCCTTTGGCGCGGATGCCGACCCATCGGAAAGCGAAGCCGAGGAGGCTGTGCCACCCGCGGTCACCGCCGACCAGGCGGACGCCGAGACGCCGGACGCCATGGATCCGGTGCTGTACGAAATTTTCAGCAAGGAGGCCCGCGGCCACCTGCAGGTGCTGCGCGACTTCGTCGCCGAGTGCACCACCCGGCCAGAACCGCACCCGCTGACGGAACAGGTTCACAGGGCCTGTCACACCCTCAAGGGCAGCGCCAACATGGCGGCGGCCGAAGCGGCCGTGAGCATTGCTGCACCCATGAACAAGTTTGTGCGCAAGGCCTTCGAAGCCAACGCCGACTTGCTCGACGAAGACGTTGCGCTCATTGGCGAGGCGACGGCGCTCGTTGAGGACGTCGTAGCGAGTATCAACAGCGACGATCCGCTCACCGACGACCACGCAGAGATCGCGGCGCGGTTCGAAGCGCTGGAAAGCGCCCTGGAAGAACGCGAGGCCGCCGAAGCGGCACGAGCCGCGGAGACTGCCTCGGAAGTCGATCCGGAGGAGCTGCCTGCTCCACAGGACGCCGTGGAAGCTGTCGAGCCAGACGCCGACGTGGCGGCCGCTGACACCGAGGCCGCCGAAGCGCCCGCTGAGATAGAACAACCTGCGGCGGAAGACGACGCGCCGACCGCGTTGCCGGACGACTTTGACCACGACATTGCGGCTATTTTCTCCGAGGAAGCCGCCGAACTGCTCGACGCTTCCGACCTTGCGCTGCAAGGGCTGGCAAAGGCACAGGGCAATGTCGCGCTTCTTGCCGAGCTGCAGCGCTACCTGCACAGCCTGAAGGGCGGCGCGCGCATGGCTGGACTGGTCGCCATGGGCGACCTGAGTCACGAGCTCGAGTCGCTGCTGATCGCGGTGGACGACGGCCGCTGTGCCGCGGATGGCCACACCCTTGACGTACTCCAACGCAGCCTCGACCGGCTGCACGGAATGCGTGAAGAGTTGGGCGCAGGGCAGGCGTCCGCGCCGGCCACGGAGCTGGTGAACCAGGTTCGTGCGCTGAGCGATGGCACGGTCGTTGCCGACGCCGCTGAATATGCCGAAGCGGTCGATTTGACCGCGCCGGGCGACGTTTCCGAGCCGGTTGCCGACGCCGACGCTCCGGAAGATCCAGCTGTCGCCGAGCAGGCAGCCGACGATGAACTTGCTGCCGCAGAGCCGGAGCAACCAGTCGAGGCTCCACTGCCAGAGCAGTTGCCAGAGCAGTTGCCAGAGCAGTTGCCAGAGCAGTTGCAAGAGGCCCTGACCGACGCGGAGCCGTCCGACAGCGAGCAGCCGCCAATTGAGTTCACAACGGATGACCCCTCGCTCGAGGCCGAGTTCGAAGAAGCTCAGGATGAGGCGGACGACGCGGCGGCCACCGATGAGACGCCGGAGAGCGCCGTTGTCGAACCGCTCAACCTCCATCTTGGTGACGAAGAATCTGCCGACGCTGACGAGACAGCGGAAGCGCTGGCCGAGGACGATGTGCCAGAGGTCGAGGCGCAGGACACGGCTGAGCCTGCTCCGGAACGCGCGAAGCCCGCTGCCATGCGCGAACGCCGCGCCTCTGACCGCGGCGATGTCGCGCGCGTTGACGCGGAGCTTCTCGACGAACTGCTGAACAACGCCGGCGAAGTCAGCATTTATCACTCGCGGCTCGAGCAGCAGATCAACTCCATCGGTTTCAACCTTGCAGAGCTGTCGCAGACCGTGTCGCGGCTGCGCGAGCAGTTCCGCAGCCTGGAAGCGGAAACGGAAGCAGAAATTATTCATCGCCATGAGGCCGATGTGCAGCGGCGTGAAGACTTCGACCCGCTGGAAATGGACCGCTACTCCACGATTCAGCAGCTGTCACGAGCGCTTGCCGAATCCTGTAGTGACCTGTCCAGCCTGCAGGGCTTGCTGGAAGACCTGACGCAGGAAGCAGAGACGCTGCTTGTGCAACAGGCGCGTGTGACGACCGAGCTTCAGGACGGCCTCATGCGCACCCGCATGGTGCCGTTTCGCCAGTACATGCCGCGCTTCTCGCGGCTTGTGCGCCAGACCGCGCGCGACTGCGGCAAGCAGGTGGAACTTGCCGTCGAAGGCGCCGGCGATCTCGACCGGCAGGTGCTCGAGCGCATGCTGCCGCCGTTTGAACACATGCTGCGCAACGCGGTTGTCCATGGTGCCGAGACGCCGGACGCGCGTCGGGCGGCGGGCAAGCCGGAAGTTGCCACCGTTACGATCACGCTGCGCCGGGAAGGCTCGGAGATGGTGATCGAGCTGGCGGACGACGGCGCCGGCCTCAACGTCGAGCGCATTCTCGACAGCGCCCGCAAGCGTGAACTCATTGACGAAGGGGTTACCTTAAGCGACTCGGACGCGCTGCAGCTGATTCTCGAACCCGGCTTCAGCACGGCCAGTGAACTGACCCAGGCCGCGGGCCGCGGCGTGGGCATGGACGTGGTGGCCAACGAGGTGAAGCAACTCGGCGGTCGCCTCGGCATCGATTCCACGGCTGGTAAAGGTGCCTGCTTTACTGTGCGACTGCCGCTGACGCTCGCGATCAGCCAGGCGTTGCTGGTGCGAACGGCCGAGGAGCAGTACGCCATTCCGATGCCGACGGTGGAGGGCATTGTGCGTCTGCCGAAGGCCGAGCTCCTGGGGTATCTCGAAAACGATGAACCGGGCTTCGACTACGGCGGCCAGCACTACCGCTTCGAACAGCTCGGGCTCATGCTCGGTGGCCGGCCAGCCAACCTCGCCGACGGCGGCGCGTCCGTGCCTGTCGTGCTTGTGCGCGCCGGTGAGCATTCGGCGGCGTTAATCACCGACGAGATCATTGGCAGCCGCGAAGTCGTGGTGAAGAACGTCGGTCCGCAGATCGCGAGTATTCGCGGCGTGGCCGGTGCAACAATTCTTGGCGACGGCAGCATCGTCATCATCCTGGACATCCATTCTCTGGTGCGGGCCGGGGCGCGGCACGGTGGTCAGCAGGTGGTCGCCGAGCCACGGGTGGACGAGCGTCCGCTGATTCTCGTGGTGGACGATTCCATAACCGTGCGCCGTGTCACCGAGCGCCTGCTCGAACGCAACGACATGCGCGTGGTGACTGCGCGGGACGGTGTCGATGCGGTTTCGATTCTCCAGGATCTGGATCCAAACCTGATTCTGCTCGACATCGAAATGCCGCGCATGGACGGTTACGAGGTAGCAAGCCACGTGCGCAACAGTGAACGCAGCCGCGAGATTCCAATCGTGATGGTTACCTCGCGGGTCGGCGACAAGCATCGGGCTCGCGCGTTCGAACTCGGCGTAAACGATTACCTCGGCAAGCCGTACCAGGAGAGCCAGCTGCTTGGCGCCATCCAGCCGCTGCTGGAGAGCTACACCCCCGAGCGGCGGTCAGGAACCTGACGCATGGAAAACAGCGACGAAATCTACAGCCTGCTCGTGCCCCTGTCGGACGAACGTCTGCTCGTGCCGCGGGTATGTATCGCCGAGGTGGCGGCATGGAGCGAGCCCACGCCGGTCGACGACGCCGAACCGTGGCTCCTTGGCAACGTATCGTGGAACGGCCGCACAGTACCGCTGATGTCTTTTGAAGGCGCGTGCGACCAGCCAGTGCCGGAGTTAAGCAACCGCACGCGTATCGTCATATTCCACGCCGTTACCGATCGCCTCGAGCATGGCTACTTCGGCCTTGTTACGCAGGGTTTCCCGCAGCTCGTGCGCGTTAGCCCCGCCGTGCTCGAAGTGGAAGATGGCGCAAGCTGGCCTGAGCACGCACCCGTGATGTGCCAGGCTCGCATGGTCAACCAGCACCCGCTGATTCCCGACATTGACCGCATCGAGGAGATGCTCGCCGACGCCGCCTGACTGCGGTTGGCTAAATCCTGTCACCGGGAGGCGTCCGCCGAAAGGCTACGGCGTCTGGAAATCACCCCAGCGCGACTGCGCCACCGCGATGCCGGCCAGCGCTGCTGTTTCCGTACGAAGAATGCGAGGTCCCAGCGCCAGTCCGGCAAACCCGTGCTCGTGCAAGGCGCGGCTTTCGCGTTCCGCAAGACCGCCCTCGGGGCCGATGACAAGCGTGAGCGTGGTGGGCTTGCTGTCCGGCTTGAGCGGTTCCGCGTTGGGCGTCAGGACAAGGTCGAGGTCGGTGGCCTCGTGGCTTGCGAGCCACGCATCGAACGCGACAGCGGGTTCAACCTCTGGCAGCCGGTTGCGGCCGCACTGCTGGCACGCCTGGGCGACGACTGCGCGCCAGTGGGCGAGACGGGTTTGCGCGCGCCGTTCGGACAGCTTCACAACGGTGCGCTGCATCGCCACCGGTACCACGCGGCCAACGCCCAGTTCGGTGGCCTTTTGCAGGGTCAGGTCCATGCGCTCGCCGCGGGAGATGCCCTGGACGAGCGTGATGTGAAGCGGCGACTCCAGGCTCCGAGCGAGCGCGTCGCGACGCGCTCGCTCGGAGCCTGGAGTC
>JBCAXP010000167.1:0-9530 GCA_038533995.1 Pseudomonadota bacterium | reverse complement strand
ATCCACCACGATGCCAATGGCGAGCACCAGGCCCAGCAGCGACAGCGTGTTGATGGAGAAGCCCAGCAGCGGAAAAACCGCGAAGGTGCCGATAAGCGACACGGGCACCGCCAGCGTCGGAATCAGCGTCGAACGGGCGTTCTGCAGAAAAATATAGACAACGAAAATAACCAGCGCCACGGCCTGGAACAGCGTGATTACAATCTCGCGAATGCCAGCTTCGATGGGCCGGGTGGTATCCAGCGAAATGGAGTAGTCGATGTCGTCCGGAAAGCGCTGCTTGAGCCGCTCCATCTCGTCGAAGATCTTGCCGGCGACCTCCAGACCGTTTGCATCGGGCAGCTGGTAAATGGTCAGCGACGCCGAGGGATTCTGGTTCAGGAAGGAGCTGACAACGTAGTTTTGGGTGCCGAGTTCGATGCGGGCGACGTCGCGAAGAAACACCTGCGAGCCGTCCGGATTGGAGCGCACCACCACGCTGCCAAATTCCTCGGCGGTGACCAGCCGGCCCGGCGTCTGCACCGTGTAGGTGAACTCGGTGCCCTCGGGTGCGGGTGGCCCTCCAATCTGCCCTGCAGGGATAAGCGAGTTCTGGTTGCGAATGGCGTTTGTGAGGTCCGGCACCGTGAGGCCCAGCTTGGCGAGCTGGTCCGGCTTGATCCAAACGCGCATGGCGTACTCGAACACCGAGCCGCCCACCACCGTCGCCTGACCGACGCCGCGAATTCGCGCCAGCTCGTCGAGCACGTTGATAGTGGCGTAATTGGTGAGGAACTCGGCGTCGTAGGTGCCGCGGGGCGACACAAGGGAAATTAGCAGCAACGGAAACGACAGCTGCTTTTTGACCGTTACGCCAAGCCGCTTGACCTCTTCCGGCAGCAGCGCCTGCGCTTCCGACACGCGGTTTTGCGCAAGCACGTTGGCCATGTCGAGATCGGTGCCCACCTCGAACGACACCTGCAGCTGCATGGAGCCGCTGCTGGCGTTGGTGGACTTCATGTAGATCATGTTCTCCACGCCGTTGACCTTTTGCTCAACGGGGGTGGCGACGGATTCTTCGACGGCGATGGCATTGGCGCCGGTGTAGTTGGCGCTCACCGACACCATGGGCGGCGTGATCTCGGGATACTGTGCAACGGGCAATGCGCTCATCGCCACGAAGCCGACGATGACGATAATGATGGCGAGAACAATCGCGACGATTGGCCGGCGAACGAAGAACTCTGCCATGAATTATCCCGGCGTGGTGCCGTCTTCGGATGCCATCTTCGGCACCACCTTCATGCCGGGGCGCAGCCGCTGCAGGCCATCGATGGCTACTCGCTCGCCTGCCGACAGGCCGGATTCGACGATCCAGCGATTCTCAACGCGCGGCCCCATCTCAACCTGGCGAAGCTCGACGGAGCCATCGTTGCCGATGACCGCCAGGCGAAACAGGCCCTGGGTTTCCATGACCGCACGCTGCGGCACTGCGATGGCGGCCTGGCGTTCCTCGACGACGCCGCGGATGCGGGCGAACTGGCCGGGCAGTACCAGACGGTCCGGGTTGGGGAAGTCGGCTTCCAGCGTCAGCGTGCCGGTCGTTGGATCCACGGCTGCATTGAAGCTCACGATGGCGCCCTTGTGTTCGTGCATACTGCCGTCTGCGAGTATCAGGTCCAGCACGCGGTCGCCTTCGGGCGCATCGTCGAGGTTCTTCATGGTGGCGCCGAATTCGCGGCGAAAGCGAAGATATTCAGCCTCGTTAATGGCGAAGCGCACACGAATCGGGTGGGCCTGGGAGACCATGTTGAGCACCACAGGGTTGGGGTCGCGACCGACATATTCGCCGACCCTTGCCTGGGTAATGCCGATGAGTCCGTCAACGGGCGCCTCGATGCGGCTGTACCCCAGCTCGATTTCGGCCTGCTCCACTTTCGCCTCTGCCGCCTGCAGCGACCCCTTGGCGGCTTCGTACTGCGCTACAGCGCTGTCAAGGTCCTGCTTGCTGACCGCGTCCATTTCCGCCAGCGGACGGATGCGCTCGAGGTCGCTCTTCGATTTTGCGAGCGTGGTCTTAGCCTGTGCCAACAGGCCCTGCGCTTCGACGAGGCGGGCCTGGAACGGCTGCGGGTCGATAACGTAGAGCAGCTGGCCTTTCTTTACCGGCCGACCCTCCAGGAAGTGAATTTCCTCGAGCACGCCATCCACCCGTGCGCGGATGGGAATGTCGACGGAGCCGAACGTTTGCCCCACATTCTCGATGTAAATGGGAATGGTGTCCGGAGTCGCCTCATAAACCGTCACTTCCAGCGGCGGCATTTTCGGCGGCTCCGGGGGTGCGCAAGCAGCGAGTCCAAGCGCCACCGCGGCGAAAATGCCAGCTTGCCCGCGGCTCATTTTGCGGGGGATTCTGAGGTGCAAAGCGTTACACTCCTGTCACACGCGCGCTGTCAGGAGCACCGGCGGCCCCCACGTTTGGCGACGTTCAATCATGCCTGCCGCTACACCGGTCCGCAACAGCGGTTCGCAACCTGACCAGCGGAGCCGCCTGGCACGCCGCGGTCGTGCTACCGCAGGCGTTTTCGAAAGCAGATTTGGCGCTCGGTTTCCTCGTAACCCAGTGCCAGGTGTGCCTGCAGGCTGATTGCGTTGTCCAACTCCGTGTCGCTTGCCATTTCTTCGAAGCCGTTGGCGCGCGCCCACGCCTCTGCTGCCGCGACCAGCCGCGCCCCCAGGCCGGTGCGTCGCACGTCCTGGTCAACCCACCAGCCCTCGAGATAGGCCACCGGCGTTGAGGCGCAGCCCTCGGCGTAGTTGCGCGCGCCCAGTTCCACGAAGCCCGCCAGGTTGCCGTTGCCCCGGTCAGCCACGATTACCGCCAGGCCAACGGCGTGGGTGCCGCCACCGTCGCTGGCGTCGAACCAGTCGTCGACTTCCTGGATACCGGGACCGGAGTACAACGCGCACCGCATGCGATGCCACTCGGGGCGGTCGCTGCGTTGAACGGGGCGTATTTTCATTCTACTTTGCTCACCATGTGTGCCTGAGTGTGGCGACAGACTCATTGTGTATACTCTTGATCCCCGCAGCAAAAGGTTTGCTCCTCTGAGCTGCGGGCTGAAACCAACAGGGGGTATTGAGATGAAACTACAAACTGTTGCAAGTGTAGTGGCGCTGACGCTGGTCGGTTTTCAGGCTAACGCGGCAACCCCGGAGGGTGCCAGCGTCGCGGCGGAATTCGACGTGCTTGTTGCAGACAATCCGCGCAAGGACCGTCGTGATGGCCGGCAGGACAGGCGGCCCGACCGTCGCGATGACCGGCAGGACTGCCGGGACAGCGAAGGCCTTGCCGGTAATGACAAGCGCGACTGCAAGCAGGACCAGCGCGGCGACAAGGATGCTGTGGAAGCAGACGACGACAAGAGCGCGTAGGCCCGATTGGACGATGGTCCCGGCAATGTGCCTGCCGGTCGGCGGCGGCGCGTTGCTCGGGGTCGCTGGCATTTCCGCAGTGACGTCCTGCGACAAACGCGCCTTGTGAAACTCGTCGTCATCAGCGATACCCACCTGCGGCACGAACACTTCGGGCGCCTGCAGGGCGATGTGCTAATTCACTGCGGCGATATGTTCGACCTGTTCGAGGAAGACGGGGCGGACATGGCCGCAATGGATCGCTGGTTTGGCGAGCAGGACTTCGATCTTGTCCTGTGTACCGGCGGCAATCATGACCTGCCGCTGGAGCGTGCCCTGCAGCGTGACCCGCAGCCTTTCCGAAACGCGGTGTACCTGCAGGATGACGCGTACACCTACCAGGGCAAGGTGTTCTGGGGCTCGCCGTGGGTGCCTGACCTTCCTTATCACGCGTTCCATGCAAGTAGCAGGGAGCTGGTGGACAAATGGTCCCGGATTCCTGTGGGGGTTGACGTGCTGATTACGCATACGCCACCGCGATCCATCTTGGACGAGTCGAGCGGGGGGTACGCGCTTGGCTGCCACGATCTCATGCAGGCGGTGAACCACGTCAAGCCATCGGTGCACTGCTTCGGTCACATCCATCACAGTCGCGGCGAACTCCAGCGCCGGGGTATTCGGTTCATCAACGCCTGCAGCGTGCAGCGGGGCGTAGACGGAGTGCTGGACCCGGTGGTGGTTGAGCTGTAGCGTTGGCTCATCTGCAGCCTGGTAGCGCAACGTGAAAGGCGCCATCTACCACGAGTTCGGCCAGGCACTGGCCATTGAAAACCTGCCGGATCCTGCACCGCCGGACGGTGGTGTTGTGATTGCCGTCAGGGCAACCGGTCTGTGCCGCAGCGACTGGCACGGCTGGATGGGGCACGACCCGGACATCACCCTTCCGCACGTGCCGGGCCATGAGCTGTCTGGCGTTGTGGAAGGGGTGGGGCGCGGCGTGACCAACTGGCAACCCGGCGATCGCGTCACGCTGCCGTTCGTCTGCGGCTGCGGCGCATGTCCACAGTGCGAGTCTGGCAATCACCAGGTGTGCGACCGGCAGTTCCAGCCAGGATTTACGCATTGGGGATCGTTTGCCGAGTACGTCGCGATTCACTACGCGGACATCAATCTGGTTCGCTTGCCGGAGGCGATGGACTTCGTTACCGCGGCGAGCCTTGGCTGCCGCTTCGTGACGGCGTTTCGCGCCGTGGTGGACCAGGGGCAGGTGTCGGCCGGGCAGTGGGTCGCTGTTCACGGCTGTGGTGGCGTCGGACTGTCAGCCATCATGATTGCAAGCGCCCTCGGGGCGCGAGTCGTGGCCATCGACATTGACGACACAACGCTTGAACTTGCGAAAGCGATCGGTGCTGAGGCGTGCGTGAACGCGACGCAGACCCGTGCGGTTGCCCCGGACGTCAGGGCGCTGACCGGTAGCGGTGCGCACGTCTCGGTCGATGCGCTCGGTAGCGCTGACACCTGCAACAACTCGGTCAACAGCCTGCGCAAACGCGGCAAGCATATCCAGGTCGGACTCATGGCTGGCGAGCATCGCAACGCCGCGTTGCCGATGGACAGGGTCATCGCTAACGAGCTGGAGATCCTGGGTTCCCACGGCATGCAGGCGCACCGGTATGAGGAGATGTTTGCAATGATGGAAGCTGGCGATCTTCAGCCGGAACGACTGGTTGGCAAGACCATTGGCCTGGAAGATGCTGTCGAGGCGCTGCCAGCCATGAACGCCTTTGGCGGTGCTGGTGTGACCGTCATCGACCGGTTCTGAAGAGCCGCGGACTCAAAATGCTGACTTTTGAGCTTCTCAACCAGGCTTCGCGGGACACCATCGGCGCACTGGTGCGTGAGTCGTTCACGGCATCTGCTGACGAAACGGAAGGCAGGCTTGTGGGCGGGCTGGCGGAATCGTTGGCACTGGCCATCGATGACGACGAGGTCGTCTGCGTTGGTGCCCTGGACAGCGACGTGCTCGCAGGTGTCATCTTTTTCTCGAGGCTTCACTTTGCAGAACCAGTCAGCGTGTATTTGCTGTCACCCGTGGCCGTGGCGACCAGGCGGCAGCGCAGCGGTGTGGGGCAGTCACTTATCAACGCCGGCATCGCGGAGCTAAAACGGCGAGCCGCCGCCGTTGTGGTTACCTACGGAGACCCGGACTACTACTCGAAGACAGGTTTTCAGCCGCTGTCGGAGAGCGTGCTTCAGGCGCCGCTGCCGCTGTCGATGCCGCACGGCTGGTTAGGACAGTCCCTGGACGCGGAGTCGGTTCCTGCGCTTACCGGTCGACCAGCGTGCCTTGAGGCGTTCGATGATCCGTCGCTTTGGTAGACTTCCGTTCGGTGCGCGTGGTGAACTACTCCATCGTCTCTGGACCGCGACGCGTGAGCCTTGCTTGCTTCAGTAAAGTTCCAGCATGGATGCCTATCAACCCTACCTGTTGCCTGCGATCTGCCTGGTCTGGTGCATTGCCGGCTTACTGACCGTTGTCTGGCCAGACAAGGCACTTGAGAAAAGGCTGAGCGCAAGAAAGGAGACCGCGGATTCAGACATCGGGACGGCGCCGTCGGACTCGGAAATCGCCCGGCTGCGCCGGCGTATTCGAATGACAGCGGGCGTATGGTGCGCCGTCGGCCTCTGCGGTGTGCTGATGACCGGGCTCGTTGCGGGCGTCGTCAGAAACCTCAATGGCTCCGGACCCGGGGTGCGCTCGGCGAAGTTTGAGACTTTCCTGATTGAATATGCCCGGCATGCCCGTCGTGAGACTGGCGTTGTGGGAATGGTTGTTGGCGCCGTTGCCGGCGACGAAGTGGGGCTGGTCGGTGTTGGGCAGAAGACCGTCACAGACCCGACGCCGCCGGACGGCGACACCGTTTATGAAATCGGGTCGATCTCGAAGGTGTTTACCGGCCTGCTTTTGGCTGATGCCGTCGAGCGGGGTGAAGCGACTCTCGACAGCAGGGTGCAGGAGTATTTGCCAGATGGTGTCAGCTTGCCAGCAGACATCAGAGATACCATCACGCTGCGGCACCTCACGACGCATTCATCAGGCTTCCCAAGGTTGCCTGCGAACTTCGCAAGTGCAATCAACGCCGTTCAGATTACCTTCGGCGGCGATCCCCATCGCAGATACGTGGTGGAGCAGTTTCATGAGGCCGTGCGCACCGTTGAGCTCGAGTTCGAACCCGGCTCACAGTCGGTCTACTCCAACTTCGGGGTGTCGCTCCTTGGCGAGGTGCTGGCGACGCGCGCCGGTCAGCCGTACGAGCAACTCATGCAGATGCGAGTAGCCCAGCCCCTGGGCATGACCAGCACGGCGGTGAAACTCGACGATGCCATGCGGTCCAGGCTCGCGCCCGGGTATCGATCCGTGCTGCAGCTTGGGCCCGGGCAGCTTGCGCTAAAGTCTGCCACGTGGGACATGCCCGACCACTACGCGGGCGCTGGCGGCATCCGTTCCACGGGAAAAGACATGTTGAGGTTCCTGCAGGCCAACATGGGAAAACTCGACTCCTCGCTGGCACCGGCAATGAGTGCGTCCCATGAAGCGCTGATGCAGATGGAGCCGTCGCTGGCGATCGGCATGAACTGGCTGCGAAGAACCCGCGACGGGCTCGGTCCAGTTGTGCTGTGGCACAACGGCGCCACTGGCGGCTACCGCAGTTTCCTTGCCTTTACGGAAGACGGCCGGTTTGGTGTTGTAGTGCTTGCCAATACGGCGGTGCCCCTGGATGACGTTGCCGTGGATCTGCTTGAGGTTATCGAGCAAGACTATCTCACGTGGTTTGATCGTGATGACGCCGATCAATGAAGGCGGTTGTTTATGATCGCTACGGCGGTGCTGATCGGTTGAAGCTGTCGACCATCGCGGCCTCGGAGCCGCGAGCAGGGGAACTGCGGGTGAGGGTGTCTGCCTGCGCGGTAAACCTGTCCGACTGGGAATACTTGACAGGTTCGCCGTTTTACACGCGGCTGATAGGCGGACTGTTCCGCCCGCGAGTGCCGGTTCTCGGGTCGGACATCGTCGGTGTTGTCGACCAACTCGGCGCAGGCGTGTCCGGTTTCGAAGTCGGTCAACGCATCATGGGCGACTTTGTCATGTCTCGCCGTGGCTTTGCCGAGTATGCCTGCGTTCCGGCCGAAGCCGCGGCGGTGGCGCCTGATGCGTTGACGGACGACATTGCAGCCTGCCTGCCGCAGGCCGGCGGCATTGCGGTGTCTGGAACCGAAAACCTGCGGAAGGGCATGCGACTACTAATCAACGGCGCCGGCGGCGGTTCGGGCACGATGGCGCTGCAGCTCGCAAAGGCGTCCGGGGCGCACGTCACAGCGGTGGACAATGAAACAAAAACCGACTGGCTGAAGTCGCTGGGTGCAGACGACGTTATCGATTATCGCAAAACCGACTTCGCCGATTCCGGTGAACGCTGGGATCGGATACTGGACATGGTGGCAACACGTGGACCTGGCACTGTCGCCAAGGTACTTAACCCGGGCGGCACGTACCAGGCCGTTGGTGGTTCCGTGCCGGTGTTGCTCGCGCTGCTGGCCGGCGGGTGGTTGAGGCGAAAGAGTTACTCGATTGGTGTATTGGCTGTGCAATCAGGCAGGGAGTTGACCGAGCGCGTCGCGAGGCTGGCGGTCGAGGGCAGGCTCAACCCGCACGTAGAGGATGTAGTGCCACTTTCGGCGGTGCCGGAAATGCTTGCGCGCACGGGCCAGGGCATGGTGCGCGGCAAGATCGTGGTTCGTCCTTAGCGTGAGGCCCATCGCGATGCCGGAATATTTCCGTCCTAAGCTCGCTACGAATGGCGGAGTGCGATGACGAAAGGAGGAAGGTGGCTGCCTTGTGGCGAGCGCACAGTAGCGGCATCCGGGAGACCCGGTTGTCCGGGTCTCCCGCTGGTGAAGCGGCACATTAGCCACGAGTGCCTAGTTACGACCGGCCATTACGCCGCCGTCGACATCCAGCACGGTGCCGGTTACCCAGCCCGCATTGTCCGACAGCAGGTAGTCGATGGCGCCGGCGACATCATCCGGTTTGCCGATGCGGCCAATCGGGTGAAAGTCGTTGAAGCCGGCAAGTGCGGTGTCCACCTCCGCCGGGTCGATGAACGTTTCATAGATCGGCGTTGCCACAACGGCCGGTGACACGGCGTTGACGCGAATGCCCTTGTCACCAAGTTCCATGGCCAGGTGCTGTGTCATGGAGTGCAGTCCGGCCTTCGCCATCGAGTACGCCGATGACGGCGTTGCCTTGACCGCCTGCTTCGCCCACATGGAACCGATGTTCACGATGGAGCCGCCACCGTTGCGCGCCATGTTGCGTGCCACGGCCTGGGTCACGAAGAAGGTCGACTTGTTGAGGTCAAGGTAACTGTCATAGTCGTCACCGGTGTGCTCGAGGAACGGTTTCGGGTTGAAGGTGCCGGCGGCGTTAACCAGGTAGCCGTAGGAGCGATCATCGGCATCGATCGATGCGATGAGCGCTTCTACGTCGCGGTCGCTATACAGGTCGGCGCGGAACGTCTCGACTTCACCAAATCGTGCGAGCTCCTCGCGTGCGCCGTTCAGCCGGTCGGCGTTGCGCCCCACGATGCGCACAATGGCGCCGCGCTTCAGCAAAGCCTCGGCACTGGCTTTGCCCATGCCGGTGGTGCCGCCCACGATCAGGGCAACTTTCTTCTCTTCGGCTGTTTTCGGGGGCGTTGCGTTTTGAGTCGTCATAGTCTTTCTCCAGTTTCAGGTCCTATCTATCAATAGAGAGATAATGTGGTTAAAAAAAGGGTTCAGCTCACCAGTGCGCGGGTCAGCGCTTTCCAGGCCGCCAGGCGGTCCTTTCCGGTGTCAACGCGTTCGATCAGCGTTGCACCTTCCAGCCCCGACATGAATATGCGGGCCAGTTCCTGCGGTGAAAGCGCGCTGCTCAATTCATCCTGGTGTGCTGTGAAAACGTCTTCGAGCCAACGCTCGGAGGTTGCAAAAAAATCCTTCAGTGCGGCCCGGGCCGGGTCTTTGAGCGATGCGACTTCCGCAGCCATCATGCCGCAGAGGCAGATGTCGTCACTATCCAGAACTTCGGCGAAAAG
>JBCAXP010000166.1:0-9578 GCA_038533995.1 Pseudomonadota bacterium | reverse complement strand
CTCAAGGGAGAGCTCATTTGCGCCAGCAAACGTCATGGATGCATCGGCCGTTGCGGCTTGCGCCCCTGCTGTGGCTTTGCCTGCAACCTGCCTGGGGAATGGCCGGCGCTCTGTGCGGCAACGGTTTGCAGGACAGCGGCGAAAACTGTGACGACGGCAATACAGCGTCTGGCGATGGTTGCTCTTCGACGTGCGTCGTTGAAGCCGGCTGGCAGTGCACACCGGCGGCGCTCCCCACCGGCGGCGCCAACCAGGTTGCCGACGGCGGCTTCGAAGGCGGCACGCCGAGCGCCGTATGGCTTGAGCAATCCGACAATTTCGGCACCCCGGTCTGCTCGGTCGAGACCTGCGGAGGGCCGGCGCCCGCTGCTGGCGAGTACCACGCGTGGTTTGGCGGCATCGGCGGAGTACCGGAGTTCGCGAGCGTTACGCAATCGCTGACGGTTGCGCCGACATCGCGGGCGCTCGTGTTCGACATTGCCGTGACGGATTGCGATAGTGATGACGACCAGCTAGAGGTCACGATTGACGGCCAGACCGTGTACTCGACGGCCGGCTGTAGCCTGGCCTTCGAACCACGGCCAATCGTCATTGATGTCAGTGCTTTCGCTGACGGTGGGACGCATGAGCTTCGCTTTTCGGCACAGACCGTGTCCAGCGAAGGCGGCCTCAGCAGCTTCTTCGTCGACAACGTGGTGCTTTCTGACGCGCCAGACTCCGCCAGCGCACCGAGCGTGTGCGAGCTTGCTCCAGAGGCCTGTTTCCTGGATGACTTCAACGTGGGCGCCAAACTGTGGGAGTCGTTCAGCGAAGGTGTCGTGCAGTGGCATTGGTCCACGACTGACGGTGGTGAGTGCGGCGTCAACAGCGGCATTGAAGGCAATTTCACTGGCGGCGATGGCGAGGCGGCGTGCATCGACTCGGACGTGGCCGGGGAGGGCGAGGTGGATGCCTATCTTTGCAGCCCGGAGCTGCCGTTCGCCGGATCAACCAACCTGTCGCTCGCGTTTCGGTACAACTACCAGGTGTTCGGTGAGCCGGATTCGCAGGACCGCTTCTCGGTACTGCTGAGCACTGTCGGGCCAAACGGTCCGTACGACGCCACGCTGTTTGATACCCAGGCCAACGCGGGTGCGTTGTATGCGCTGCCCGGTGCTACAGCGACGGTGGACCTCAGTGCCTACGACGATGCGCCCTCAGCATGGCTGTGCTTTCGCTACAGCGGCAACTTCGACTGGTACGCGCAGGTCGATGACGTTCAGGTCACGGCCGAAAGCTGTGGTTTCACGGTAGTTGATGAAGATGGTGACGGGCTTCAGACGGCCGTCGACAACTGTACGCTGGTGGCCAACCCGAGCCAGATCGACTCCGATGGCGACGGTTTTGGCAATGCCTGCGATCCGGATATCGTGCCGGGAAGCGGCGACGGCGTGGTGAATTTCGCGGATCTCGGGGCCTTCAAAGCGGCCTTTTTCACGCTGCCGGGCAACCCGGCCTGGAACCCTGCGGCCGACTTTTCCGGCGATCTGCAGGTCAACTTTCAGGACCTCGGGATATTACGGCAGTTCTTTTTCCAGTCGCCCGGGCCAAGCGGCACGGTGCCCTGAGTGGAAACGGGCTCGGCCCCTCACGTGCAGCGCGAGGAGGCCGGTTGAACATATCGTCAAGGAGATGAAATCTCTTCGGAAAGCGCGTATGGTAAAATCCGGCTCGCAGGGGCTCCCGGTTTGGGCGGGAGCACCGGCCGCGAAGTACCAAAACGCTATACAAAGAATAACAGGCTAAAGGCACTAGAGAATCCAGGGACACCGGTGTTTGCGCCGCATGTAGCAAGCCCGGTTATCACGACTAACAAATGGGACTTTAGATCACAGCGTCGCACCCGTTGCTCCCCGTGAGTACTGCTGGCTGTGGCGTTGCAACACAAAAGCAAACGCGTGGCACTGATCGCGCGAGAAATACATCGTCGGGGTCTTTTAACTGAGGAAGCAAACTGTGAAATCAAAATTGATTTTGAGCGGTCTTACCGCGGCACTCTGTGTGCTGACGGGCATGTCCGCTGCAACAGCAAAGCAGGCGGACGGCATGTCCAGGGCGTCTGCCTCTGCATTCGCAAAACGGCAGCTCTCACAGCTGCAACCAGTAACCGCCAGGGTTACCCAGAAGGGTCGTCGCTCAGGCGAGGTGTTCTCGCCAGAGAAGGGCATTTCTGGTCTCCAGACTTACATCATCCGATTTCACGACGCGCCGCTAGCGAGCTATCGCGGTGGAGTTAACGGCCTGGCCGCGACCAGTCCCGACGTGCTGCGCCTGAACGCGAAGTCCGTCGGCGGCGCCAGCCGCGCTCCCGCCAAGCTCAACGTCAAGAGCGATGCCAGCCGCGCGTACCTGCGCTACCTCGACGAGCGGCACGTGCAGTTCCGCGGCGAAGTAGCCCGGCTGCTCGGCGGCGATCGCAAGATGACCCACGAATACAAGTACGCGTTCAACGGCATGGCGCTGAAGATGACGCAGGATGACGCGATCAAGGTGGCCGGTATGCCGCAGGTGGCGCACATCCAGCGCAACTTCTACCGCCAGCTTCAGACCGACGTCAGCCCCGAGCTGATTGGCATGGAGCCGGTGTGGGACGGCAGCGCCCACAATGGCACCAGCTACCGCGGCGAGGGCATGGTGCTCGGCATCATCGACAGCGGCGTGAATCACGACCACGTAAGCTACGCCGAAGTCGGACCCGAAGACGGCTATGTGCACGTCAACCCGCTGGGCGACGGCCAGTTCCTGCACGACTGTGCACCGGCCGGACCGGACAATCCCAACGGCGGTCAACCCGAGCTGTGTAATAACAAGCTCATCGGCAGCATGGTGCTGCCCGAGACGCAGGCAGCCACCGGCGCAATCAACGGCGAAGACCTTGACGGCCACGGCAGTCACACCTCGAGTACCGCAGGCGGTAACCTGATTCTCGACGTGCCGTTCCTCGCTGGCGGCCAGCCCACGGGCATTACCTTCCCGCGCATCACGGGCATGGCGCCGCACGCCAACATCGTCAACTACACGGTTTGCATTCCCGGCGCCGGCTGCCCTGGCGCCGACCTCGTGCAGTCCATTGACCAGGCGACCGCCGACGGCGTGGACGCCATTAACTACTCGATTGGTGGCGGCCCCACCAACCCCTGGAACTCCGGCGATGACCTGGCGTTCCTCGGCGCCCGCGAAGCGGGTGTGTACGTGGCGACTTCCGCCAGTAACGACGGCCCGGGCCCTGGCACTGTGGGCTCACCCGCGATCTCCCCGTGGCTGACGTCGGTGGCCAACAGCACCCACCAGCGCGGCTTCACCGTGAAGCAGGTGATGGACATGAGCGGCGGTGATACCGCGCCTCCTGCTGACATCGACGGCCGCGGCGCGACCGGCGGTTACGGTCCTGCCAACATCGTGTACGCCGGTGACTTCGGCGACCCGCTCTGCAGTCTCGGCGCGTTCAACCCGCGCACCTTCAACGGCGAGATCGTGCTGTGCGACCGCGGTGGCTTTGCGCTCGTAGACAAGGCCGCCTCCGTTGAGCGCGGCGGTGCCGGTGGCGTGATCATTGCCACCACCGCAACGTCAGCGCAGGGGCTGTTCGACATCGCCTACATCATTCCTGGTATCCAGATTAACCAGCCCGAGGGCGACGCCCTGCGTACCTGGCTGGCTTCTGGCACAGGTCACACCGGCACCATCACGGGTTCCGAAGTGACCGTCGATTTCGCGCTGGCGGACATCCTGGCCGCGAGCAGTGGCCGTGGCCCGAACGCCGTGGTGCCTGACATCATTTCGCCGAGCGTTTCCGGTCCTGGCAGCAACATTTACGCTGCATTCAACAACGGCATCGAATACAGCCTGCTGTCCGGTACCTCCATGTCCGGCCCGCACGTCGCAGGTGCTGGCGCGGTGCTGCGCCAGGCGCATCCTGAGTGGTCCGCTGCCGAAGTGCATTCGGCACTGATGACGACGGGCGTCACCGACATGCTGAAGGAAGACGGCGTAACGCCTGCCGATCCGTTCGACTACGGCGGTGGCCGCATCCAGGTGGACCGTGCAATTAACGCCGGCCTGCTGATGGACGAAACGGCGGCCAACTTCGAGGCGGCTAACCCGTCCAACGGCGGCCAGCCGAAAGACCTGAACCTGCCGAACTTTGCCGACAGCCAGTGCCTTGGTGCCTGCACCTGGACACGCATCGTGAAGGCCACGACGGACGGCACGTGGACGGCGTCCACTGAAGCCGCGCCGGGCATGACCGTAAGTGTCGAACCCAGCAGCTTCTCGCTGGCAGCGGGCCAGTCGCAGCAGATCACGGTGACGGCCAACGTCGGCACCCTCGATCTCAATCAGTGGTACTTCGGTGAAGTGCGTCTGTCCGCGGGCGGTGACACTCCAGACACCGCGATGCCAGTGGCCGTGCAGCCTACGGCGGGCATCATTCCCGACAAGATCGACATCCGCGCGAGCCGCGACGCCGGCTCCATGCTGGTGGGTGGTTTCCAGACCGGCGAAATCTCGGGCCTGCAGGTTGCTGCGGCCGGTATTTCCGAAGGTGAGAGTCGCGTAGTCGCGATTGAAGGCGCAACGGGTGTCTTCGATCCGTACACCGGTGAAGCCACCGCTATCGAGTTCTTCGATGTGCCTGCAGGCACGAGGCGCCTTGTTGTCACAACGTCGGATTCGGAGTCGCCTGACGCCGATCTCTTCGTTGGCCGCGACAACAACAACGACGGCCTGATCTCGCCGGACGAAGAGGTGTGCAACAGTGGCACCAGCGGTTCCGACGAATTCTGTGACGTGACCTCCCTCGACCCGACGGGCGGCAGCTACTGGGCGGCAGTGATCAACTTCTCGACCAGCGCCCCGGGCGCCATCGACGAGACCACGGTCAATGCGTTTGTCGCCGTGCCGGGCACCGGCGCGCTGACGGCCACCGGCCCGAGCTTCGTGCCGGCAGGCGAGCCGTTCGAAATCCGCGTGCAGTGGGATCTCCCGATGACGGAAGGCACCACGTACTACGGCATGGTTGACCTCATGGCGGGCGGTAGCAACCTCGGCCGCATCCCGGTCGACGTGGTCCGCGACGCAGACGACGTCAAGCTCTCGCCGATGAGCGACACCGTAGCCTCCGGCGACATCATCACGATGAATGTCGAAGTGGCTGCGAACCTGTCGCCGGAAATGCGCAACTACATCGTGGATGCGGTTATTCCGGACGGCTTCGAGCTGGTGCCGGATTCGATCACCGGTGGCGACAGCTACTTCGTGATCAACGGCATGATCATCTGGGAAGTCGCGCAGGAGCCGCTGGCCGGCCTCGAGCGCATCTACCAGGTGTCCATCAACGGACCCAACGTCGACACGTCGGATCCGCTTTACGATCCGCTGTGTGACACCGGCTTCGACGGTTACGTCAACCTGGAAGACTTCGACATCTTCCCGCAGTCGACGATTTCCGGCGACACCGCGCAGTTCACGGCCTTCGGATCGCAGAACCTCAACTTCTACGGTACGCCGAGGAGCGTGATGAACTTCACGGACGACGGTTTTGCGTTCTTCGAGTCAACTGCGGGCTCGCAGCCGTGGGTGCCGCAGGATATTCCGAGCACGGATGATCCGAACGATCTGGCGTCCATCCTCTGGGGTGACTTCGAGATCGTGTACGACGCGGCCACCAACAGGGGTGTCAGCCTCGCCAACGCCGGCGCCGACACCAGCCTGCTCGAGTACGACGACCTCGAGCCGTTCCCGGCCGGATCGACCCGCGACGCGATTGACGCTCAGCTGGTCATCAACGGCATCGTGGACGACACTCCTGGGGCGTACGAGCTGATCATGGCCTACGACAACGTCAGGGGTGATTACAGCGCCAACACGATCGGCGTGGAAAACCCGACCGGCACCGCCGGCACGCAGTACACCGGCCCGCTCAGCGATGGCCTGATGATCTGCTACGACTTTGTCGGTCCGTCGGTTGAGCCGACCATCCTGTCGTACCAGCTGCGTGCTGGTGCGTCGGCTGACGGTGACATCGAGCACGAGCTGTACAACATCGTCGACAACCCGGGCAGCCGGGAGGTGCGTACCACCGCGATGACGACGGTCGTTCAGGCTGACTCCGACGGCGACGGCGTCTTTAACGCGCAGGACAACTGCTCGGCCATTGCCAACGCGGATCAGCGCGATACCGACGGCGACGGCTACGGCAACCTGTGCGATGCCGACTTCAACCAGGACGGCGTCGTTAACTTCAGCGACGTTGGCATCCTGAGGGAGCGCTTCGGCACGGACGATCCGGATGCTGACCTTGACGGTGACGGCATCGTGTTCCACGGCGACATCGAAATCTTCAAGACGATGTGGCTGGGTACACCGGGCCCAAGCGGACTGGTGGACTAACCAGCGAGCCTTGAGCGGCGTCCCGCCTTCGGCGGGGCGCCGCACTTCTGGCAAGCGGGGAGCAACTTGATCGAGCAATACCTTCATCGGACCTGCAAATGCTGGTGCAACCAGCGGGTGGGTTCTTGCGAAAAACGAAGCCGACGGTGACAACCGTCGGCTTTTTTTGTGGCGCACCGATGGTCGGTGCAAGGCGCAGACAAAGAACAACAACAATAAGCAGGGGGAGCGGGCGGCGGCAGTGAATGCTGTCCGGTATTCATCATTCGACTAGGAAAACATCATGAACATTCAGTGGACAACTGACGATCGCAACCGCTTGCATCGGGCGGGGACCCGCTTGGCGGCCTGTGCGGTGCTCGCTGTGTCAGCTGCCTTGCCGGCAGCGAACGCGGCCAACGGCGCACCGCCGGTGGCACGCAGCGTAAACGTCGACGAACTCAAATCAGTGCCTGTGATGCAACTGCCGGCAGTCGACGCGGAATTGCGTCTCGCCGAGGATGCTGCGGTTACCGAAGCGGCGCCCCTGCGTTACGCAGTACCCAACGCCGTGGCGGTAACGCCAGACGCTGCCGGTCACTGGGAGAACCTGGCCGACGGCGGCCGCCTCTGGCGCTACCGCGTACACGTACCGAACGCCACTGACCTGAACTTTGGTTTCAGCCGGTACCACCTGCCACGCGGCGCAACGCTGTATGTCTACAGCGAAGAGCGCGCGATGTACCACGGTCCGTTCACCGACAAGGACAATTACGATCACGGCGAGCTCTGGTTGCCGCTGCTTGCGGGTGACCGGGCAGTCATCGAGTTGTACCTGCCGGCTACCTACCAAACCAACGCGAAACTGGCGGCGGCGCGCAGTGCGGACCCGAGCCTGCGCGGCGCGTTGCCTGACCGGCTCGATCTGGAACTCGGGCATGTCGGCGCCGGTTACCGCGACTTCTTCGGTATCAACGGCAAGCCGAACCTGACGCGTCAGGGTGCGTGCAACATCGACACCGTTTGCCCGGAAGGGGACAACTGGCGCGATGAGATTCGCAGTGTTGGACAGTACTCCCTTGGCGGTTCGTATTTCTGCACCGGCACCATGGTGATGGACGTGCCAGGGAGCTTCGACCCCTGGTTCCTGACTGCGAACCACTGTGGCCTGTCCACCGGAAACGACCAGTCGCTGGTTGTGCTGTGGAATTTCGAGTCACCGACTTGCGGCCAGCTCAGCGGCGGTAGCTTTGCCGACACCACCGTTGGAGGCGCGACGCTCGTGTCGTCCCGCGCTGACGTAGACACTGCATTGCTGCTGCTCAATAACACGCCAGATGAGTCGTACAACGTGTACTGGTCTGGCTGGGATGCGCGCGGCGCCATTCCGGCAAACTCGGTGGGCATCAGTCACCCGAGCAACGACGAGAAAGCGCTGGCGTTTAATGAAGACGCCCTCGGCACGGTCAACAGCTGCATCGGGCCCACGGGCGTTGGCAACACGCACTGGTTCGTTAACAACTACGAGCAGGGCATGACGGAGCCTGGCTCTTCCGGCTCGGGCCTGTGGAGCACGGGCAGTAATGATCCCTATAACCCGGTGGAGAAGCACCTGATTGGTGTGCTGTCGGGTGGCGGTGCGGCGTGTGCCGGCAGCGTGCCGAACAACCTGTCTGACTGCTACGGCAAGATCTCCATCGCCTGGACGAGCGGCGCCTCTGCAAACCAGCGGCTCGCCGACTGGCTTGACCCGGGCGCCGTTGGCACGCTCGTTGTTGACGGCTCCGACCCCGACGGCGGTGTCGGCGGCATCTGCGGCGACGCGATCCTCGATTCCGGCGAGCAGTGTGACGATGGCAACACCGCCGATGGCGACGGTTGCTCGAGCACCTGCCAGGTGGAAGACGGCTTCGAGTGCACGCTGCCGATTCCAGGGGGCACGACCAATGGCGTCCCAGACGGCGGCTTCGAGGGCGGCACGCCGAACGCGTCCTGGACCGAAGCGTCCACTACCTTCGGCACGCCGATCTGCGACGTTGCAGGCTGCGGTACCGGAACGGGCACCGGCCCGGCATCGGGCGCCTGGTGGACCTGGTTTGGCGGCATTGCCGCTGCGGAAACCGGTTCCGTCGAGCAGAGCGTCGTCATCGAAACAACGGACACGGAACTCGTGTTCAGCCGTGAGGCGATCATCTGCGACAGCGCGAACGACTTCATGCGCCTTCTCATCGACGGCAACGTGGAGTTCTCCATGAACGGCGCTGACGCCACCTGCGGCGTGCTGGGTTACAACGACGTGACCATTGACCTGTCTGCGTACAACGATGGCGGTGCGCACACAATTCGCTTCGAATCGTCGATCTTTGCGACGAACGGCGCCGGGACAAACTTCTTCCTTGATGACGTGACCATTGCACGCGGCAACAGCGATCCGATTCCGAGCATGTGCACGGAGTTGCCAGACGCCTGCTACTCGGAAGACTTCGACACGCCAACGCCAGGCCTTGACGGATGGACGGTGTTCAACAACGGCGCCACCGCGCTTGACTGGGGCACGTCTGACGACGGCTTCTGCGGTTCCGTGAACGGGCCAGCCGGTAACTTCGCAGGCACCGGCGTTGCAGCCTGCGTCGACTCCGACGCGGCGGGCGCAGGCGTGGTGAACTCTTACCTGTGTTCGCCGGGCATTGACCTCAATGGTCCCGTCGACCCAGTGCTGGAGTTTGGCTACAACTTCCAGGTGTTCTCTTCCACAGGGGAAGACGCCTTCGAAGTGCTGGTCGGCACCGCGGCACCAGGTCTCGGAACCATCGGCAGTTACACGTCGATCTTCAGCATCAGTGATGACGCTGGCACGTTCGGTGGGGCTGGCGTATCGGCAGCGCTCGACGTCTCCGCGTTCAGCGGCGGCACGGCTTACGTGTGCTACCGCTACAGCGGCGACTTCGACTGGTACGCGCAGGTTGACGACATCCTGGTTACCGCGGAAACCTGCGAGGGTTCAGCGCCCGATACGGACGGCGACGGCGTCACCGACGATGTCGACAACTGCATCCTCGATGCCAATCCATTGCAGGTCGACAGCAACGGCGACAACATCGGTAACGTGTGTGACGCGGACATCATCGGCCCGGGTGGCGGCCCCGATGACTGCCAGATCAACTTCTTCG